>NZ_JARUJP010000003.1:0-235021 GCF_033659955.1 Clostridium tanneri | reverse complement strand
GTAGTATAATCCAGTTTCCTTATCATACCTATATCCACGATAACGATAAGGATTCTTATCACCTACTTTATCTACAGTGTTATCTACAGCAGATAGAACCCGCCCCCAGCTGTCATAAAGATAAGTTACAACCTGTATTCCACTACTATCAAATAGACCTATTATATCTCCCTGACCGTTTCTTATATAATAAAGGAAGCTCTACAGCAAAGCTGTAGAGCTAAGCGATTCGCACCAAATCGGAGATTTGGGCTCTCTGCTTATCAGTTCCGTTTAAATTCATGCTTATCAGGTCGTCTTCACTATCATAGGTATAGTATATCCTATCTGAACCATTATCTTCAAAAGTTACTTTATCTCCTATTAGATAATATTTTGTAACAATTCCATTTACATTCTTTTCAGTTCTGATTCCTGAATCATTGTATTTAAAGGTAATATTGTTTCCAGTACCTGATATAGGAGTTATTGATTTTAGCCTTCTTCCTTCTTCCCATGTATAGTTGTTAATTCCGTAAGTTACTGGATTTCCAATCTCATCATAGGTTATTGCTATTCCATTATAATGTGTCAGTTTATCCTTCCATATAGGATCATACTTATAGCTTCCTGTAGTTACTGATGTTGTTCCAGATAAAGGTGTTTCAATCCTTTGTAGTATATTTCCCCCTGAATCGTAGAGGTAATCTATAGTTTTCTGAGTTACTCCATTTTTTTCTTTTACTAATTCATTTAGTTCATTATATTGATACTCTATAACTTTTCCAGCATCAATAATTTTAGTTATATTTCCGTTGGCATCATATTCATACTCTATTTTAATATTTTTGTTTCTTATTGATTTAAGCTTATTTGTTGTTGACCCTTGGCTGATTCCCTTAACATATTCATAGGAAGTTCCATAGCTGTTAAGCCCTGCATTTACTATTTTTTCAGACAACCTGCCAATGCTGTCATGGCTATACTCTACTTTGCTTCTATGATACATTGCAAGTATAGAGCTTTCACTTATTATTGATGTTGGCGCATAGGTGAAATTTCTAATCAACCCATTTAAATTATAACCACCCTTTGGATTACTTCCTACTGCGGTTTTCGCTCCTGTGAAATCCTTGAAGCTTGTTACATTTGCTGTATAAGGCTTACTATTTAAATATAAAGTACATTTTAAAACTCCACTACTACTGTCAAAAAACCATTGAAGGGCAACAAATTCCCAGTTATCTGGAGTTATAGTTTCTTCTGTAGTTATAACATTTGTGAATACACCTGCACTATTTAACACTGCAAGGTTAACTTTATTGTTTTCATCCACATAAAGATTAAATAACTGGGAACTTCCTTCGTTTCCAATTATCATTCTTGAACCTGTTCCACTGGTGTTTATCCAAGCGGTTACTGTTCCAGCTGATTTATTTATACCTAAATCATAAACAACCTTTGTTCCACTATAAGCAGCAAGTGCGTTTTTACCACTTTCATCTCTTTGGAATACTGGTGTTTGTATATCAGGAATCGGAACCCTTCCTTTACTGCTTAATGTACTGCCATTTAACCTAAAGTATTCTATTCTCTCATCACTTTCTGAAGGTTCTCCATAAAAAATTAATCTCTGCTTGTTATCCTTATCATATTCATACTTTGTTTCATACAAGGCTCCGCCTACTTTTTGAGTTATCCTGTTTTCATTATTATTGCTATCATAGCCTAATCTTATATAATTTATATCATTAGTAGCAGCTTCTTCAACTCTAACTAATCTATCTGATAAATCATAGACATACCTATAGCTTCTGTTATTTATTTTATCTTCATGATATCCTAGGTTTCCACTGCTGTCATACTGATAGGTATATCTCTCTTTCTCGTTAAACTTTCTGCTGATAATTCTGTCTAACTCATCATATACCATGCTGACTTTCTGATTATTTCCATAAATTGAGCTTAGTAAATTCCCTGTAATAGGTTCAAAATTATTTGTTATTAAAGGCTGATTTTCTACTAAAACTCTATTATTATTTCCAAAGCTGTCATACTCAAATTTATAACTAAATCCATTATGGGATATGGTTTTTATTCTGTCACTTTCATAAGTGTAACTGTTTGCTACTGTTGTAATCCTATCATCCTGCAAAGTTCTGGTGTAGAGATCCTGTATATCATCATTACTTAAAGGATTTCTTGAATAAGAGAAACCTTCTAAAAATCCATTTAATTGGTATAATCCATATACATTACTTCCAACTGCTGTTATTACTCCAGTAAAGTCTTTAAAGTCCGTTGTACTTCCAGTATAAACTCTGTCATTTATATATAAAGTACAGTTTAATACACTGCTGTGAGTTGTCTCATCTGCTACCCACTGCCATCTTAGTGCTACAAAATACCATGTGTTATTTAATATAGTTATATCACTTGCTGTAATTATATTTCTAAAAACATTACTCTTATCTATTGAACTTAAAATAATCTTATTTCCATCGTTTATATATAAATTAAATAATACTCCACTGCCTTCATTAGAAAAAATTATTCTAGTTCCGCTGCCTTTTGTATTAAACCACACTGCCATTGTTCCAGATTTTTTATCTACACCTAGATCATAGTATAATTTTGAATTTCCACGATTACTTAAAGTATATGGAGTAAATATACTGTTTTCCTCCATTTGTACTGCATCAAATCTAACTTTGTTATTATCTTTTACATGGGTTCTCAGTATGACAAAAAAGCTTCTTGTACCTGCTGGAAAGGTGAAGGTTTGGCTTATTCTTACCCATTGATTTTCTGGTATTGCTTTTACGTAGTTCTGATAAGTTCCAGCTATCAATTTACCAGCTGCATCAAAGCATTGAACTCCAAGCTCTGGATTTTCCGTACCTATTCTTTTAGCATATGCACTCAAAGTATAAACCTTTGGAGCTGAAAGAGCAGAAGGTAAATTTACAAATTGATAAGCTACAGAATTTGTAGCACTTCCATTTACAACACCATCTGAGTCGTAACTTTCTAAGCAGTAACTGCCATTTACTCCGTCATACACTAATCTCCATCGTCCTGTAGAGTTATCCCAATCCTCTAATGCCCAAGAGCTAGTAGATCCAGTTCCGCCTGTACCTTCAAAGGATGAGTTTACAAGTAGATTTGTACCAGTATCAAAAGCTGCAAAAGCTGATTTACCACTGCTATCTTTATCAAATACCGCATTTTCAGTTACAGTTTTTGTTCCTTTACTTCCTATAGTATTTGATATCAACGGAAACCTTTCAACATTTTTACTGTCAGAAGCCTCAAGTATTTTAGAAGCGTTAACTAGCCTGTTCATATTATCGTATTGATAAGATGTCTTACTTCCTTTTCCATCAGTGGTTCCTGTTAACAAGCCTTTCGTTTCATCATAATGATTAATTACAGAATCTCCTCTCTCATCTGTAATTACCTTCATGTAGTTTCCGCTTATACTATAATTAGCTGTAGACTTTATAAATGATGAATTAGCATCTGTTATACTGCTAACTGTTGAAGTTAAAGGATTTCCATAGCTGTCATAGGTAAAGGAATATACTACATTCTCCGCCGAAGTTGCCTTCTCTATATTACGATTTTTATCATATTTGTATTCAAACTTTCCACCGGATGGGTTTATAGCTTTAACCAAGTCATTATTTTGATATTCAAATTTAGATTCCTTTTTTGCTAAATCTACAACTGATATTACATTTCCATTTTCATCATAAACATAGCTTACTCCAAACTCTTCTTTGTATATTTGAAAATTGGTAAAGTAAGCTGCATTTGCATTATTGTAGTATTCTCCATATATGATTATTCTTACATAATCATTTTTAGCTACTATTTTCTCTGATACATACTGCCAATCTGTTGAATCTTCATTAAAAGAAACCAAGTACCAGTCAAGAGACTTATCTGCCTTCTCCATTCCTACTTCCAGTGAAAAACGTCTTCCTTCAATTAAAGGCACAGACTCACCTTTAGCCCAAGCGGAAACTACAAAACTGTCTCCTTTTTTTCCTGAAACATTAATGCTTTGTGCCAGATACTTGGAGTTTCTGGAAGCTCCAAATATTCTGTAGGCTCTTTTACCATCAATATCAATAACTTTATCATATTGGTCTGACTGTGGATCTCTAGTCCAATAAATAGGCATGGTATCCCCATAGGATAAATCTGCATTTTCCACTAAGTTGTATCTATTTGCTATAGTGCCTTCCTCTAGCTGAAAACAATCAAAATAGGCAGTTCCCATTTCTTCTATGATTCCTGCTCTTGCATATACAGTATTTGATGCTGCATTATCTGGAAGGGTGAATTTAACTTCATATCTCGTCCAGTTACTTGTTCCTTGAATCATTCTTGATTCAACAGTTTGTACGATATTACTGCTATCATAGTAGTTAACAAAAATTGCTGCACCCTTACCTCTTTCATTCTTTATATCTACAGTTTTAACGTATGCTGAAAAAACGTAACTTTTTCCCTTTGGTAGACTAAGTCCTTGGCTATAAAACAATCTATTTGCTCCAGCAGCAATTCTATTAATTTTTAAGCTGCTTCTTCCCATATAAGATGCTTCAGTAGTAATAATACCTGAACCTACAGTACTTATTTGCTCATCAGGAATTCCCCATGAATCCAATCCCCAATCTAAATTTTGAAGTTCTACATTGTGATTTTTTAAGTAGTTTTTACTAAACTTTTGAGGTTTTGAAGCTAATGAAAGCTTATTTGAAAGGTTTCCTGTCATATATTTATAGTATTCTGCACTGCCATCCTCATCTCTTATACTTATGGTATTTCCGTAATCATTAAATTGGTATATACTATTTCTCCTTCTTCCATCAGGAAAAATAGTAGTGAAAGTACTTGTATTATACCTATAGTCAATACTTAAATTTCCTCCTAATGCTCCATCTGTTCCAATTTCTTGTATTTGTTTTACTCTGTAAGGCGGTTACGTGTTATAATTATAGGTTACATTATACTTATCATAGTTTCTTACATTTGTAAGATTATTACTATTATCATAAGTGAAAATAGTATAGTTTCCATCTGGATAGGTAATTTGAGATAACTGTGCTCCGTTATAGGCAAAGCTTGTTCTACTACCATCCGGTTCTATTATACCTACAAGATATCCATTGCTTAATACATCTAAAATTGTTACTCTTCCAGCTCCATCAGTAATTTTCTTTAATATAATTCCATCATAGCTGAGAGTTATAGAATTTCCGTTTTTATCTTTAATTTTATATAGATATCCTCCAGGTACAAACTCAAGAACTCCTCCATCTTTATCTTTTATAGTATAGCTTCCATCTGATCCCTTAGTAAAAGTTAAGTCTGTACCCATATACTGTTTATAAGTTCCCGATGAACTTTCATAGTAATAATAATGTTTAGTTCCGTCTTCATCTGTATATACATACCATTGATTGCCTCCAATAGTCTTAGGTTCTACTCTTTGACTTAGGTTTAATCTCCATCCATAACCATAGTTACTTGTAATACTTCTATCATTACTGTTATATACGTGATTTAAAGTAAGAGGCATCCTGCTACCTGTCATAGTTAAATCATTATGAATAAATATCACATTCCCATTAAAATCATTAACATAGCCTGTGCCAGCTCTTCCTAAATCCTGGCTGTGGTAAGTCCAGTAATTTTCTAAACCTGAACTATTAACGTATTCTATTCTTATCCTCGGTCTGCCCTTCATATACAATTCAGTTGAATCTGAGGAAATAAACTCGTTATAACCTATATTTTCATCACTATTTTTTAACAACACCCCATAGTTATTACCTGTACTACTCCACTCTTTTACCATTTCAGTTATATCCCAGTCAAATAATGCTCCTTCTTCTCCCTGTATAAATTTATAATCTGAAATATTCTCTTCATAAGAAGGTTTATTATTCCAAGTAGCAGAATCTGAACTCCAAGGAGTTGTTATCTTATGCACATTAATTTGTTGTGATTCATAATTGGTAGTAAGTAAATTTAGATAAAGAGCAGCGTTAGTAATCATATCACCGGTTGTTAGCTCACTTGGCAGTGTAAATTTTATAAGACTTCTAGTGGTTCCTGAATAAATTCCTTTACCAACTCCGAGACGGTCTGCATACTTTCTTGGCTCACTTGCTATGCCTGAACCTATAAAGGTATCTTCAATGCTTTTAACCTCTAGAGATGTACCAATAGAAGGGTCAATTATAATTGGGTACTTTCTATTTTTACTATTTAACCAACCATTATTAGGAATCCATGATAATACATAATTTTTCTTTTCCTGAGCAAGAGTTACTGTAACTTCTCTATTTATCTCTCCATTTCCATCATACATAAATGGAGGGTCAATCTTAAATACAGCAATTGATGAATCTTTTTCATCGTAAAATATTATTGAATAATCCTGTTGAAGCTTTGGGACTAAGTTTTTTACACTCAAATTAAAAGTAAATATCTGAATTTGATGATTTGTCAATACCCCAAGATATTTCGTATTTATCTTTCTTTATAGTTACTAATTTCTTAATTCTTAACCTTTTTAGCAATCTTAATTTTAATGTCATTCTCCTTATTTTCAAACACATCATTATTTTCTTCATCTTTTCCATGTTAGCAAAAAATATATTTGTATTTTTTTCCTTTATACCCTTTTAAAATCTACTGTAAAAGTTTATAATTTTCTGTAAACCACATGTTTAAGGAGGCTAAAATGAACACATTATCCTTTGTTGAAATCTACAACAAAATAATAAGAAGACTAACCAGTATAAAGTGGCTCCAAAAATGGGGAATAGAAAAAAAACTAATAGATAACTACATTAGAAATAAAGAGTTTACAGATAATCTAAAGCTACTTTTAGAGGATAAGGACTTTTCTGGAGAAAGGACCTTAGTTCTATGCAAAGAATTGCTAGATGAGCTAGCCAAAAATGAAGCCCCTGATAACTGGCTTAACTATATATATCAATATGTACTTAATAAAAATTTTCCTGAAACAACTTCTATAGAACTTAAGGATAACTTAAAGGGTCCCTGTGAACTTTATCTTAGAATATTTCGAGTATTATGCGAGGCTCAGAAAAATTCTTGGGATGAAAGCTGGCAAAGCCGCTATCCAATGAATTTTCTATCCTTAGAGGAAGAAAATGAGTTAGAACATCCCGATGAATATAGAAGATTCATAAAGGCCTTTTATGATAACTACACCTATGAAATGATGAAAATTAACGGAGAGTTAACAGGCTATAACACCTTAGACCATGTATGCGGTGTTCACTATTTATCACTGTTTCTAGCTAGACAGCTAAAACTTCTAAAGCTTCCTGTGGACCTCGGGAGAGTTTCTGGTGCGGCAGCAGGACATGATATAGGAAAATATGGCTGTAAAGGTGCTGAGCTTAAAAGAGTTCCTCATCTTCACTACTATTACACTGACCAATGGTTCCAAAAGTGCGGTATAAACTATATTAGAAATATTGCATTAAATCACTCTACCTGGGATTTAGAGCTTGAAAACCTATCTATAGAATCCTTACTTTTGATTTATTCTGACTTTAGAGTAAAAAACGAAACTGTAAATGGAATTGCTGAGATGAAACTTTTTTCTCTAGAGGATTCCTTTTATGTTATCCTAAATAAACTTGAAAATGTAGATACTAAAAAGTCTAACAGATACAAAAGGGTATACGCCAAATTAAAGGATTTTGAAAACTTTCTCTTGGACCTTGGGGTAGATGTAGAACCTAAAATTAAATTTAATCTTATAAAAAAAGCTAAACGAAACTACACTTTATTACAGGGTAATGATATAGTTAAAAACTTAAAATTTCTTTCTATAAAACACAATATTAATGTAATGTATCAGCTACGTGATGAATATTCTCTTGAATCTATACTAGAGCAAGCAAGAAGTGAAACCGATTGGAAAAACCTAAGAGAATATATTAGGATTTTTCAAGAGTACTCCACTTATCTAACCCAGCAGCAAAAACTTCAAACTATTAAGTTCTTGTACGAAAATTTAACTCATACTGAAGACGACATAAGAAGGCACTGTGCGGAGCTTATCGGAAACCTAATTGCTATTTATGATGAAGATTACAGAAAGGAAATTCCGGAAAACGTTAAACTTCCTTCTCCTGATGCAAATAGCTTAGATCTACTAAAGGAATACTTTAACCTTATGCTGTGTCCTGGACATAAAGTTATTCCTTCCCATAGGTTTAATATAGGATACAGCATTAGTATAATGGTAAATTCTCTATTTAATAGCAGCAAAAGCTCCTATGTAAAATACTATAGGGATGCAGTTATAGATTATTATAGTAATGAAAGTTATAAAACTACTGATTGTGAACTATTTTTACTAGAAACTGCTAAGTATGTACCACTAGAGCCTTATGAAGATAACCTCCAGTTAATTTTTACTTATGTTTTTTCTAGACTGAAGAAACGAAGCAGTATATTGAGATTGCAAGCTTTGGAAACTACCTTATTGATAATTAATAAGCTTCCTAGTAACCATGAGTTCATAGAAAAACTTAAAGATCACTTTGCCTTAATTACTTCAAAAAGTAAAATACCTGCAGAAAACCTTTTGCTACTTAAGATTAATACTGCCTTAGATATAGCTATAAATGTAGACGCCTTTAAACATTATTGCCAGCTAACTAAAAAGACCGTTTCAGATATATACTTAAGTAATTTAAAAACTGCAACAGACTGGATAAGAAAAAGGAACCAGATAGAACTGCTTTTAGACGATGCATACCATAATCATCAGTCCAGTAGACTTCATACTACTATTCACTTTTGCAACTTGCTAAAAGTAAGTGCTGTAGAAAGTGTCAGAAACAGAGCTGGCAGTGCTGTTTTGGAGTTAATGCCTCAGCTTACCTTAGCAGAGAGAAATGAGGTAGCGGTAGAATTAATGAGAGCTCTTGAAATTGAAGGAAACAAATTTACAGAGTATATTCCAAGATACGCCGGCCAGTCAATTTTATGGCTTCAGCCTAAAGAGCTAGATGAAGTTATTGACGATTGTATACTAAAAATCAAAACCTCAAATATAAACCTAAAGTCTTTAATTCTTAAAACTATAGGAATTACTCTATCTAATTATGAATGCTATAGCACTAGGTTTGAGGAAAGTGAAACATCTTATTTAAGCAGACTTAAGAAGATGTTAGGCATCCTCTTAAATGGCCTTGGAAACTATGAATCTCAAGTGAAGCAGTCTGCCTTTAGCGTAATAGGAAAGGATATATTTGGTGTATCTAATTTAAACTTAGATAGAAAGGAATTTATCTTTAAACTAATAGCCAAAAAAGTACTCACCCTTATTACAGCTAACGATAATGAAGAGCTTTTATTTCTCACAAGATCTGCTAGCTTAAATTATTTTTATAGGTTTATTTCTGATTTTATGTTTTTCCATGGTGATATCAATATAGAAGTGCCTTCTAAAATAGCCTTCTTCCCTGGAACCTTTGATCCTTTCTCCTTAAGCCATAAGCAAATTGCAAAATATGTAGAAAGTCTTGGCTTTGAAGTCTACTTGGCAGTAGATGAATTTTCCTGGTCCAAAAAAACTCTGCCAAGTCTTCTTAGGAGAAATATAGTAAATATGTCTATTTCCGATGAACTTAATATATATATATACCCAGACATATATCCCATAAATATAGCAAATGTAGAGGACTTGAAATGCTTAAGAGAGAGCTTTCCAAATTCTGAAGTATATATTGCAGTAGGCAGTGACGTGGTAGCTAACGCCTCCAGCTACACAATGGTTAAGAGTGAAAACTCTATTCACAGCTTCTCTCATATAGTTTTTGAAAGAGGTAAGAATAAAAAGTTTGAAACTTCTGTTAAAAATATAGATGGAGATGTTTTAGTATTAACTCTATCCTCTAGATATTCAGAAATAAGCTCTACCCAGATAAGGAGTTATATTGATGATAACAGAGACATTTCTAGTCTCATAGACCCTATGTCTCAACAATATATCTATGAAAATGGTTTTTATCAAAGGGAAGCTCAGGATAAATATACAATTAAATCTTTATCTCTTGACATTGAGATTGCAGAAGACTTTACGGAAGATACAGTAGATAAAATCACAACGCTGCTTCCTGAACTAAGTAATAGCTTTAAAAGGACTTTAAAAGAAATATCTTTAAAACCATCTCCAAGGATAGTATTTTTAAAGAATGCAATTAACAATCAAATTTTAGGTTTCTCTGTTTGCCACTGGATACGTTCCTCTATGCTCTACGATGAGTTTAAAAACTCCTCTGTTTCACAGTATATCCGTGAAAACAGTGTTGGAAGGATAATTTTAATTGACGGTATTTACGTAAAAAATGTAGATAAAGCTAAAGAATATGAGGAACTGCTTTTAAATGAAACTCTATCCCTTTGCGTGTCTAAGGACTATGAGTATGCTATCTATAGAAATCTTTTGGGCAGTAGCTATAATTCAGAAGCAATCTATAACTCATTGACGCTTCATGGCTTTGTAAAAGTACCCTTTTGTGATGAAACCACTCCCGTTTATGCTGTTAACATGAGTACTCCTTGCATATTAAATTTAGACATACAAAATATTATTAAAGAGCCTTTTAGAAGTGATCCTAGGGTGAAAATGGTTTTAGGTAATTCCAGAAGAAAGCTTTTAGAAGCGTTGACAAAGCTTTATCCCGGTGAATTGATTTTATCCTTTGATGTAAACTTTGTTTACCAATCAATGATAAGAAAAATATGCAGTGAAAATAAAGTACCTACAGAAACCTCAGAGCCAAAGAAACTAGGCAACGCTATGTGTGTACCTTACGGAGATATACTTGATAGGTATGTAATACCTAACACTGTTACTAAAGCACTGCATACAGAAAAATTGTTTTATCCTGATATGAAGAAGTTTAAAATTGCTGAGTTTCCTCATTATCTAGATTTGAAAACCCAGGTTAGAATGATAAATTCCTTTAGGCGACCGGTTATACTTGTAGATAATCTTCTTCATAAAGGCTATAGAATAAAGGCCTTAGACCCTATTTTAAAAAATGAAAATGTAAAGATACAAAAGATAATAGTTGGAGTTCTTTCAGGACGAGGAAAAGATTTAATGGATATGCAAAACAGAAACGTAGATGCAGTGTATTTTATTCCAAGACTGAAAATATGGTTTAATGAGAATTCCTTATATCCCTTTATAGGGGGAGACGCTATATGGCGTGGTGCTTACCCTGAACGTAACTTGCTGCCTTCTATTAATTTAATTTTGCCTTATACTTATCCATCCTTTATAAGAAATGCTTCTAAGTCGGCAATATACAATTTATCTAAAACCTGTATAGAAAATGCCATTGATATACTAAAGGTTATAGAGGATGAATACCATGTGATACATGAAAAAAACCTAAACTTACATTCCCTAGGTCAAGTATTTACTATCCCAAGATGCGCTGACTTAGGCGAAAACGTAGACTATAATTTAAATTTAAGTGCATCCAGCTATTTAAAGAATGACTTAGAGCTTTTAATGAGGCTAAATAACGCCTTCCAATAATAAGACAAAAGGGAAAGGACTGTTATATTATGAATAATAACTTATATTACTACGAGCACCAGAATAAACTATTATTATCTAATAAAAAATATGACTTTAAAGAGCTTTCGGAAGACTTTGCTCAGAATTATAATGGCACTATTTTTGCATTAAACAGTTTGACTCCTGAAAAATCTCGGAGAAGCTTTTCTGTAACTTCCGATAGTAATTTATTTATTCAGGAAGAAAACTTAAATCTGTTGAGAAGGAATAGAAGTTCTAGCCTGCCATCTTGGCTTATTGAGAAGATAGATAATAGAAAGGTCACTGCTGTAAATACTAATTATCCTAATTGGCAGGAGCTTTTATCTAAGGATCTTCCAATAATTAATGGAGAAAAGTCTAATACTAAAAAGTGGTCTGTAACTGTAGTTGGCCTTGGAGATGTAGGCGGCACCTTGATTACTGGATTACGCTTATTAGGTGGAGATTGTATATCAAGAATTAATATTTTTGATAAAGGGGAAGATAAAATGAAAAGATGGGAGTATGAATGTAATCAAATCCTCTCCCCTACCCCTGATAAAGAATATCCTCCTATAATTCCTCTTAAGGAAGATGAGCTTTTTAACTGTGATATGTTTATATTCTGTGTTTCTATTGGAGTTCCTCAAGTTGGAAAGGAAGACTTTGATGTAAGACTGGCTCAATTTGAAGGTAATGCCAAGATAGTGAGCTATTACTCTAGGCTTGCCAGAGAAAGTAACTTTAAAGGCATATTTGCAGTGGTCTCTGATCCTGTAGACTTGCTTTGTAAAACAGCCTTTTTGGAGAGTAATAAAGATATAAATAAAAATTTTGATTTTCAGGGCCTTCTACCAGAACAAATAAGAGGTTATGGCCTAGGAGTAATGAATGCCAGAGCTTCCTACTATGCCTCTGAAAAATTAGAGTATAAACATTACTTAAAGGAAGGGAGAGCCTTTGGGCCTCATGGTGAGGGACTTATAATAGCTGACAGTATGAAAAATTATAATGAGGAAATTTCAGACTATCTTACAGAAAGAACAAAGAAAGCTAACTTAGAGGTGCGCGCACTGGGCTTTAAGCCCTACGTAGCCCCTGCTCTTTCCTCTGGTTCCCTGTCACTTATAGCTACTATAAAAGGAGAATGGCATTACAGCGCTACCTTCTTAGGTGGTGTATTTATGGGATGCAGAAATAGATTACTTCCTTCAGGTATAGAGCTAGAAACCTATGATTATATTGACGATGTTCTTTTTAAGAAATTACAGCATACCTACAACAGTTTTTTATAGATTTTAAAAGAGGTGGTGAATCTATGGAGACTTTATATGTAATAGTTCCAAATGAAAGTATTTCTGGACAGTTACAGGGAATGATTCAAAGTTTCTCTAATAGTTTTCATTCTACAGTATACGTAAAAGCTCCCTCAGATTGTTCCAATTTTAAAAATAAAAAGATACTCTTTGCAGCGGAGGTTGGTATCACTGGTTATGACTTGCCAATGCTAAAATTTTTCGAAAAACTTAAAGATGAGGAAAATGACTTTTTCTATGGCTCTACCGGTGCACTGCTAATTCACAGCAGCTCTGAACTTGGAACCAAAGGAACCGCTCAAGATATTATTTTCTTAGCAAATAGCTTAGGCTGCAATTTTATAGGTAAGTCTTTAGTGGAAGCTACCTCTAGCCTAAGAAACTTCCTAACATGGCAAAAGGTTATTCCATTAACTTTAGAAGAAATTTGTATTGATTTATGTAATAAACTAGGCCAAAGATTATTGGAATATAAAGATTCATCACCAAAGAAAAATAAAAAAGTAACAGTATTATACTCTTCACCAAATAAATTTTCTAATACTCTAGAATTATGGAATATGATATCAAAACACTTAAAAGGATTAAATATAAAAGAAATACAAATAGAAAATGGCAAAGTTCAGGATTGCAAGGGCTGCTCCTATAAACTCTGTGTCCATTACAGCAAACAAAACAGCTGCTTCTACGGGGGTATGCTGGTTGAAGATGTGTTACCTTCTATCGAAGAATCAGATTCAATAATATGGCTGTGCCCTAACTATAACGATGCTATAGCAGCTAATTTAACCGCTACAATAAATAGAATTACAGTGTTATATCATAGAATTAAATTTTATGATAAATCTATTTTTGGAGTAATAGTTTCTGGTAACTCTGGTGGAGACTCTGTAGCAAAGCAACTTATAGGAGCGCTTAATATTAATAAGGGCTTTAGACTTCCCCCTTATGCAATTATTACGGAAACTGCCAATGACCCTAAAGCAATATTTAATGTGGAGAATATAGAGGTTAAGGCAGAAAACTTTGCAAGATACATTACTAAGGGTCTATAGAAAGATAAGCTGTGAACAAATTCCTTTATTCACAGCTTATTACTATTTACTCTTCTATTTCACTAAGTAATTTTGTAAAATAATCAACATGGGCTTTTTCCTGCTCTATTAAACCAGATAGCACTTCTTTAACCTCACCAATAGAAATTCCTTCGTACATCTTTGTATAAACCTCTACAGTTAACTTTTCCGACTTTATGGCATATTCTAAAGCAGATTTTAAACTTTTAAATGCGTCCTCTGCCGGTTCTTTTTTATCGAATACCTTATTTTCTATTAATGCCTTTAAATAAGCAGTTACATCTGTATCAAATAGATAATCGTAGTCATCCTCTTTTTTTTCTAATAGGTCATTATATATTTTTGTAAACTGTTCTTTGTGAATAAACTCCTGACCTGCAGCAGCTAATAAAAAATCTTTTATTTTTCCTGTAGTATATTTAGCGCCATTAGTATAAAACTTTTGTCCCTCTTCTTCCATTAATATAGCTATTTTTAATATTTCAAGTCCGTTAAAATTATTCATACTATCCCCTACCTTTCCCACAGAATTACTAGATAATTTAAAAAATACTGAACCTTATATAAAATATATCATATAACACCTATGTTGTACAAGGGTAATGGGTGTTATAGGCTCTAATCCATATATATGCCAAATTCTTATTATTAGTAGAACAAAACTTGGTACTATTACAAATAATTTTCCCTTGCATTTTGAATTGTTGATGTATTGTATTATAATAAACTTACTACACTAAAGAATAAATTCTAAAATGTTAAAGCCTTGATGGAACATTTAGGAAAACAAAAATTTTCGACAAGCAGGTGATTTTATTGTATAAAAAAGGAGATTTTCACTTACACACAAAGGCTTCCGATGGTAAGCTATCCCCAAAAGAATTAGTTAACCTAGCTAGAAAAGAAGAGGTAGATATAATGGCAGTTACAGATCACGATACGGTGGCAGGTATTGATGAAGCTGTCTCCGAAGGAAAGCATATTGGAATTACAGTAATTCCCGGAATAGAACTTTCTACCCTTCATAGAAATAAAACTGTTCATATCTTGGGATATTTTAGGTCTATAGAAGACATAAGTGAGGAATTCAAAAGCTATTTAAAAGACATGAATGAATATAGGATTCAAAGAGCAGAAAAGATTGTAGAAAACTTATACAAAATCTTTAATATAAAACTAGACTCTAAGAAGATGCTAGAAGGAGCTCATGGCATTGTAGCAAGGCCTCATATTGCAAAAGCTATAGTGGATGCAGGTTATAACTATACCTGGGATTATATTTTTGAACATTTTATTGGTGAAGATAGTCCAGCCTATGTTCCCAATAAGAAGCTAACTACAGAGGATGGAATAAGACTATTAAAGTCTGTAAATGCCCTTGTTTCATTAGCTCATCCTGTTTTAATAAAAACTTTAGACATAGATGAGTTGTTGACTCTTCCTTTTGATGGAATTGAGGCTATATACTCTATGAATAGTGCAGAGGATACGGAAAGGTTTAAAAATTATGCGGAAAAGTATAACAAAATAATTACTGCAGGCTCTGATTTCCACGGTATAGCTAAGGATGATTCAAAACATGCCTCTAGGGTTGGTGAAGTATCCTTAGACAAGTATGGTATTGAAGCCTTTCTAGATAAGCTTAATGATATGTAATCCTAATAACTAGAAATGGGAAGAAGATAACTTTCATTACTTGTTATCTTCTTCCCATTGATCTTAAGGTTTTTATTTCTTAATTTAATGGTTATTTTAGCTTTTTTCTATTAGAAGCATCGTCAAGAAATCCCCTATTATTGGTCTGAGGATTGTTTAAAATTCCTGCTATTACAAGTATAGATAAAAAAGCGTTAATTAATTCGTCATAGTTATCAGGAAGAATGTCCTTTCCAAAGGCCTTTAATAACATAGGTATAAATGCAGCAATAGAAAGCCATAGGCCATAGTTTCTAAATCTATTCATATTACCACCCCTTAATATTATTTATTAAGGGGTGTACTAAATTATCACTATTATTTACAATACTTTCCCATAATACAAAACATTTTTTATCCTATATATATAAACTTTAATATTTCATGTTAAAGAAAATATTACCCTTAAGCCTCTACTAAAAATGCATTATATCCCTTTACAGCTTCATAAATATCTGCTTTACTTGCTATCTCCCATGGAGCATGCATATTGTGGAGAGCTATTCCAAAGTCTACTACATTCATTCCGTATTCAGCTAAAATATAAGCTATAGTTCCGCCACCGCCTTGGTCCACCTTTCCAAGCTCAGAAGTTTGCCATACTACATTATGTTTATCCATAATATTTCTTAATTCAGCTATATACTCTGGGTTAGCATCATTAGAGCTATTCTTTCCTCTTGCTCCAGTATACTTATTAAATACTACACCCTTTCCAAAGTATGCTGTGTTCTTCTTCTCCATAACTGATGGAAAGTTTGGATCGTAGGCTGCAGTTACATCAGAGGACAACATCTTTGAATTTCTTAATGTTCTTCTTAATTTTAATCCATCATAGTCATTGCAGAGGTTCATGATTTCCGCTAATGTATCTTCAAAAAACTTAGAATGCATTCCTGTAGCACCTACACTTCCTATTTCCTCTTTATCTACTAATAGGGTAACGCAGGTTTTATCAGGGTTCTCTATGTTCATCATAGACTCGAAGGATGTATATGCACATATTCTGTCATCATGACCATAGGCCATAACCATACTTTTGTCTATTCCATAATCTCTAGCCTTTCCTGAAGGAACCACCTCAAGTTCTGCAGATACAAAATCTTCCTCTATAATTCCATACTTATCATTTAATAGCTTTAATATGTTTTGTTTAACTCTATCCTTTCCATCTTTATCTGCAATTGGCATACTTCCAATTAAAATATTTAAATCTTCTCCTTCAATAACCTTATTGGCTTTTTTGTCCATTTGGTCTGCAGCTAAATGTATAAGAAGATCTGAAACTCCAACTACTGGATCATTTTCATCTTCACCTATTACTACTTCTACTTTTGTTCCGTCCTTTTTTATTACAACTCCATGAATCGCCAGCGGAAGTGTAACCCACTGATATTTCTTTATACCTCCATAATAATGTGTCTCAAATAAAGCTAAATCTGTATCTTCATATAATGGATTTTGCTTTAAATCTAGTCTTGGAGAATCTACATGGGCCCCTAGTATTCTTAATCCCTGTTCAAAACCATTACTTCCGATGACAAATAAAGCCAAGGATTTATCCATTTTATTTGCATAGACCTTATCTCCAGCTTTTAAAGTGCCTTTTTCTTTTAAAATTGCATCTAAGGATTTGTATCCTGCTTTTTCTGCTCTAGCTATAAACTCTAATACACATTCTCTTTCTGTTTTACATTTAGAAACAAACTCCTTATACCTATCAGATAAGCTAAATACTTTTTTTAAATCTTCCTCTGAATACTTATCCCAAGCATATTCATATTTTTTTGTCAATTCCTTTGTCATTTTCCTTTCTCCCTTCAAACTTAATTTATAGATATACTCTAAAGCCACTTCTTCTTTTTAAATATAAGTATTAAGGTGCAGGCAATAGAAATCATAAAAAATACTACATAATAACATCCATGTTCTATTTCCATTAAAGGAATTCCCTTTAGATTCATACCATACATACTAGTAATTAAATTCAAAGGTAAAAATATAGTAGCTATTACAGTAAAAACCTTCATCAGTTCATTAGTTTTGTTAGCAATTTCAGATTCAAAAGCCTCTCTTACTAATGCTAAATCCTGTACAAGATTTTCTAAAGCCAGCATCAATTTATCAATTTTTTTATTTAAGCTTACAAAGTGTCCAATATTCTCTTTTTCTATTATTAGATTATCATTACTCACTAAGCTGTCACCTATATATCTAAGTGGATTTAGGTACTTTTTTATTTTATATACCTGTCTTCTTAAAGTTATTAGGTTATCTATTTGTTCATGTCTTGGATTTTTTAAAATGCTTATTTCAATTTTATCTGCTTCTGATTCTAAAGAAGAAATCACATTATAATTGTTAACAATTATTCTATCTAAAATGTAATAAAGCAATATACAAACCCGTGGTTTATCCCTGAGCATGAAACAATTTTTAAAGTCACCTATATCCTTTATTAGATTCTCTACAATATCGATTCTATCTTTACATATAGTTACTAAATAATCCTCACCTAAAAACACATTTAACTCTTTTGAGGTAACTATCTCCCTGCAATACTCTAGTATATTCAGGACGATAAATACATAATCCTCATAAAAACTAATTTTAGAAGACTGAGAAAAATTTTTACATTCAGCTAAACTGTCTTCATCTAATAAAATAATTTCTTTAACCTTCTCTAATTCATCTACATGTACTAAAATCCAGTAGTGACTCCCATTAAACTTAAAATTATTAGTAACATCCTTAAAATTATTATTCAGGTCAAAAATTTTCATAGAATCACCCCAATATAAGTACTGACAAAAACATAGGAATATTAAAACTTGAGAATTGAACTGTTAAAATTTCAATTCCCAAGTTTTTATTATTGCTTATTGCAAGCCAGTATTTATATTTTGTGAGGTTTAATCAGTAATTATTCCATCTATAAATTCATCATTGTCATCCATAGGAACTTCTTCTAAAACTTGAAAACTATATCCGAGAGCTATCTTCAAGGAATCTTTTCTTGTCTTCCTTAAAAACCTATCATAAAAACCGCCGCCGTATCCAACTCTTCCGCCTTTTCTATCAAAGGCAACTCCTGGAAGGTAAGAAACATCAATTAGGCTTTCATCTATTTTTAATTTGCTATCTTCAGGTTCTAATATACCATAAGCTCCTGGTTTTAAATCTTCAAAACCTTCTATTTCTACTACATCCATTCCCTCTTCCTTAGAAATTATTCTAGGAACAGAAACTCTTTTTCCATCCTTAAGTGCTTGTTTTATGATTTTATGTGTATCTAATTCTGTATCATAACTTACAAAAATAAAGATAACCTTTGCTTCTTGATATTCCTTGCTATTAGTAACCTTTTTAAATATTATACTATCTAGATTTTCCCTTTCTGCCTCTGTTAAAAGAGCCCTCCTTTCTTTTATCATTTTTCTAATTCCCCTTTTACTTTCCATCATTTCCCCTTCTTTCAGATTCTTCCTTAATCCTCTGTCCAATTATATCCACTGGTGTTATATTAGTTATGAAGCTGTATCTATAATTTGCCGCTGCTGCTTCAATTATAACAGCCACATTTCTACCTGGTCTTATTGGAATTTTAAGCTTTCTCACCGGTACGTTCAATATGTCTATATATTCCTTGTCTATACCTAATCTGTCATAGTTCTGCTCTTCCTTCCACTGCTCAATATACACAACAAGGTGTATTTCCTTGCTTTTTAATATTGAACTTAAGCCATAAAGAGCAGGAATGTCAATTATGCCCATTCCTCTAACTTCAATCATTCCAGCAGTTATGTATGGAGAGGTTCCATAGAGAGAGCCATCTATTTCTTTAATATCAACAGCATCATCTGCTACAAGTCTATGGCCTCTTTTTATAAGTTCAAGGGCAGTTTCACTTTTACCTATACCGCTTTCCCCTGTTATAAGAATCCCTATTCCGTAAACATCTACAAGAACTCCATGAAGCCTTGTCTCCGGTGCTAACTTATCATCTAGGTAATTCATAAGCTTATTTACAAATCTGGTAGAAGTATTTTCTGTCCTTAAAATCCACCTGTTATTTTTTTTCGCTGTTTCCATAAACTCCTCATGAGGCTCTAAACCTCTAGTTATTATGGTGCATGGACTATCAAATTTGAAGTATTTTTCCAGTCTTTTCCTTCTTAAGGATGGCTGCATTGCATCTAAAAAACTCCACTCAGCCTTTCCAACAACCTGAACTCTTTCATTTGCATAGTAATTATAGAAGCCTGAAAACTGAAGTCCTGGTCTATTTATATCACTAATGGTTATTTCAGTAACTGTATCTCCTTCGTTAACTACTTCTAAACTTAAATCTTCTATGAGATCTTTAACTGTTACTCCCATTTATTTTCTCCTCTCAGCTTCCTGATTTACTTAGATTTCTTCTCTATTCCCTCTAATTGTGCTCTAAAGTTCCTCTTTACATTATCAATATACCTTCTTCTAAGTTTTTGCTGTTCATCCTTTTCTTCCTCTGTAAGACCTTCATTTTTGCTCTTCTTATATAAAAAGTTTATTCTTTCTATTAGTTCATCAATATTCATTGTTATCACTCCTACTATATTTATAATTACATTTTTATATTACATTATACATAAATTTGTTCAATATATAAAGTTTTTACTGCTAAATTATAGAATAAAATTTACTTTCCCATCTTAACCTTATATCTATTGCTCCAGTTTTTCATTAGACTTGTACTCTGAAGCGATTTTTTAATACTTGTCCATCTTTCGTCGAATATTAAATTCAAAATATGAAGAGTATTTTTGTTTCCTTTTAACATAGATTCTCTGCAGCTAGCACAATAGGTAACTATGTAATCAGACTTTACTTCCTCCACAGCTTTGTTAACAACCTTAGATGTAAGTTCCCTATTTACGGTAAATACCATACCACCATTTCCGCAACACCTTGTTTTTTCCTTGGAGTGTTCACTTTCCTCTACTTTATAACCTAACTGATCTATAATCCATCTTACACTATCCTGAAGCTCCTTTTCGTCCCTTGTAGGGCAGGAATCATGGATAGCAAAGACTATGTCACTGTCTTTTCCAATATTTCTTGAACTTTCTGGTATGCCCAGCTCCTTAAATACTGTCCAAAGAGACTTAACTTTTAACTTGGGACTATTTTCTGAAATAGTTACAAAGCAGGATTGACATGCAGTTATAATCTCTTCTACATTTAATTCCTCTATAGTTCTCTGAAGCTTTTCATACCTATTCTTAAACAGTTCTCCTTCTCCTATAGCTGCTGTAGGCTTTCCACAGCATTTAATCACCATAGCTGTTCCTGGAAGCTTTTCCTTTAAATATTCAAAGGTCTTAAAAACAAGCTCTGGACTATAGGAACAAAGGCTGCAGCCAGGCATAAAAATTCTAGTTACTTTTTCTGCTTTCTCATCCTTTATCACCTTATTAAAAAGACTAGAAAAGCTTAATTTTTGATGCAGGTGGACAGAATTATGCCCCTTTAATGGTGATGTTCCGCCATTTTTTTCTGCCAGCTCTTTTCTTATTTCTAAAAAAGCATCGCCTATATTTAAATTTTTCGGGCAAACCTTAAGGCATAGGGAACATGTATTACAGGAATATGGAATTAAGGGATCTATCTTTCTATCTTCTAATAAGTTTTTAAATAATTCTCCTGGTTTAACTGAAAACCCACTAAGGAGACTACATTCCCTCTTGCATTTTCCACAATTAATACATTCTTCACTAAGGTTTCTTATTGTTTCCATAGTCTTCTGTTTATCTATAGATATTTTATTCTTTTCCATAATCCTAAACTCCTCTCTATAGTTAAAGAAACTCTGTGCTTACAAATACATTAAAATAAACTTTGGTAATGCATTTAGAACCAATCACTGAGAAGCCTTTTCATAAAGTCTAACTGTAGGTAATTCTCAATTTTATTTAAGGTATCTTGGTTCTTAATATCCTTCTCTGGATTTCTGTATTCCAGCCATGCATAAGCACACCATGCTAATGCTCTTAAATATAGATAGGGCGTATATATATTTACTCTCTCTCTTATATCTTTATAATTACTTTTCACTTCTCTTTCATAATTTCTAAAGAAGTTTTCCTTTTCATCCTTACTTAAGATATAATCTGTCTTCCATAAGGTTGTAGTATCTGCTAAAAATTGTGTAATGTCTTGGCAGGGGTCACTAATCACAGGCTTTTCCCAATCTATTAAATAACTTTTTTCCTGTCCAATAATAAAATTATGAGAATTTACCTCTGTATTGTTTATTACCTGCCATTTATTTTCTTTAAAATACCTTTCATTGGCCTTATTATCCTCTGCCCACTGCAAAAATTTATAAAAAAAGTTCTTTAGTTCACAACTAACAATAGGTGATGCTAAAAAATCCTTTAAAAGTTTTTTTCCTTCCTTAATTCTATCCCTTAGAACTTCCTTTTCCTCAATAAAGATGTTGAAGTCAGTGTCTTTTAAATCTATAGAATGTATTTTTGAAAATATATTAGCAGCTCTATTTAAATCTGTAGAATAGTTAAGAGGTTTGCCTTCTAAAAACTCCATTATTAATAGTCCATATTCAAGGTAATCTTTACTATCATCTACAAAATAAGCCTTTGGGGTAACGCCGCTTACTTCTAATCTTTTTATCCCATTGTACTCATATCTAATTTGACTTTCCACATCTATTTGGCTTCCAGTATTTACTCTAAATACATACTTACTAATTCCATCCTCAATAGTATAGTTTATGTTGTATTCTCCCTGTGCTAAAAACTTTACCCTATACTTATCACTTAATCCTAAATCTTTTACTAAACCTGTTTCTTTTAAATAATCATAAATTTTATCTTTTAATATATTTCTAAGCATTCCTACCACTCCACTATTATTTTATAAACAGACTTCTTACTTCCTGACATCTCACTCTTTTACTGTGCTTTTCTAAAAAATTAACAGTATTATGTGGAAAGACCTCATAGCTACGTTTTTTCTCTTCAATTCTTTTTATAAAATTTAATAAGTCTTCCTTTGTATCTATATCCATATGCTTCTCTGAAAGCCCCACTGTTAAATTAGCTCTGTTGGCAATATCAATAGTTCCTTCTAACACAGACTTCTTTCCCCAGGCTATATTGTCACAAAATATTTCACTATGTATCTCTTTCATACCTACCAAGTAATATCCCCCATCTGATGTGGGACCAATGCAAATATCATTATCCTCCAGTATATTAAAGGCTATTTCTATATCTTTAGGCTGGAGCTCCGGTATATCACTTCCTATTAGCACTACCTTTTTATAATCTTCATCTAGCAATTTATCTATTGCATTGCTCATTCTATCTCCTAAACTTTCACCTTGTTGAGGAAAGAGTTTTATATACTCTGGCAAAATATCTTCTATCAAAAAAATCTTTCCTTCTGGTGTATAAGTTAGGTAAATATCCACCTTATTTTTTAATTTTTCACAGGATGAAAACAAGTCCTTAAGGAAGTTTTTATGTATTTCAGCACATTCTTCCCCAGATAATATATCCATAAGCCTAGTTTTGGTTTTACCAGGAATAGGTATCCTAGTCATTAAAATTAATGCATTCATCATCTTACCTCCCTGTAAAGTTTGTTTAATTGTTTTGGTGACACACCAAGCATATATAAAATCCTAAGCTTATGCATCAATAAATGAGTTCTAAGGGGTCCACCTTTCTTAAATCTTCTTCCTGAAGTTCCAATAGGATATTTTGCCATAGTTAATTTGCCAAGTTTTTTAAGTTTTAGAGATAGTTCTATATCTTCCATAATCTCTATTTCAGGATATCCACCTACTTTCATAAAGATATCCTTTCTAACAAATATACCTTGATCACCATAAAATATATTAAATATTCCTGCCCTTAAGTTAGAAGTTTTCCAAATATATTTCATAAATAAGGTTTTATAATCATAAAAATAAATAGGGAATCCTCCGGCAATGGCCCTATTTCCTATTAACTCTTCAATAGCTAATATAGAAATATCCTTTACTATGGAATCACTATGAAGAAACCATAGGATATTGCCTTTAGCTACCTTTGCACCTTCATTCATTTGAAAGGCTCTTCCTCTCTTGGATAAAACTACCTTAGCAAATTGAGAAGCTAGAACTGCAGTATTATCTTCGCTATATCCATCTACAACTATCAATTCCTTATGGCCCTGCAATTTATCTAAACTTTGGAGAAAATTCACTATATTTTTTTCCTCATTTAATACAGGTATTATTATAGAAACCATTTTATCACCGACCAAATATTATTTTGTTAACCTTATATTTTGTATTTCTCTAGAATCCTATAAATACTACATTTAACTTACTACTGTCCATAATAATTATAACTTTTATAAACTTAAAATCTCAGTTGTATAAAATTTTAAAATACTTATACATACTTCTATCAGTTTTTGTTATTTGTAAATAATGGATATATCTTTTCCATAGTACATACCACTAAGTACACCATTGATACTAATAGTATTTCTTAATTTGCTATTTTTACAAAAAAAGCTTCCTTGAACTAAGTTCAAGGAAGTCTATAATAATTTTAATATCTCTGTAATATTTTATCTTACTTTACCACCAAACTGCTTCTCTTTAAATCGTGAAGAGCTTCTACAAATCTTATAGTTCCTGTTTTAGATCTCATAACTACTGAATGTGTTGTAGCCCAATCATTTTTTGAAAATATAACACCTTTAAGCAAGTCACAGTCTGTTATTCCCGTTGCTGCAAAATATACATCGTCGCTTTTTACTAAATCATCTATAAATAAAGTTTTATCTACATCTTCTATACCCATTGAGTGACATCTGATTTTTTCTTCATCAGTATGAGGTTCTAGCTTTGCCTGCATCTCTCCACCCATACATTTTATTGCTGCAGCGGCAATAACTCCTTCAGGAGCTCCACCGGTTCCCATAAACATATCAACACCTGTACTCTCAAAACCACAAGCAAGAACAGCTGCTACATCGCCTTCTCCAAATAGTTTAACTCTTGCTCCTACTTCTCTAGCAGCTTGTACTATATATTCATGTCTTTCTCTCTCTTGAACTATTACTGTAAGTTCTGTTATATCTTTATTTAAAGCCTTAGCTACACTAAGCATATTCTCTTTTGGAGACTTATCTAAATCTATGGCACCTTTAGCACCTGGTCCCACTGCTAACTTTTTCATATACATATCTGGAGCATGAAATAAGCTTCCCTTTGGTCCCATTGCAAGCACTGCTATTGCATTAGGTAATCCCTTTGCTATTAAACTTGTACCATCTAGAGGATCTACTGCTATATCCATCTCTGGCATATTTTCTTCGCCAATTCCTACTTTCTGACCTATATAAAGCATAGGAGCATTGTCTAATTCTCCTTCTCCAATAACTACAGTCCCTCTTACTGGCATCATTTCAAATGCCTTTTCCATTCCGTCTACTGCTGCTTGATCTGCTGCTATTTTATCTCCTCTTCCCATAAACCCAGCTGAACAAAGTGCAGCTGCCTCTGTAACTCTAGCAAGTCCCATAGCTATATCTGTATTTAGCATATTACATTACCTCCAATTACTCTAAAAGAGATTAATATTATCTATTAAAATTCTATTACTTCTGATTTATTGTATATATTATTTGATTATCTTACACATTTTTTTCTCTTTTCAATTAAATATTATATCACATTTCGTCGATAACTCAAGATATAATATACAATATTACCATTGCTAACTTCAGATTATAACAAATTATTTGAAATAGTTTACTCTTAACTTATATTTAAGGCGAAAAATACTTAAGGAATAACTATAATACATAGCTGACAATTATCTTTCTCCGTTATATATATAGGGCAACTTGAAAAGGAGATTTTTATTTATATTATAAGTTTGCTTACAATATAAAGTAACAAAAAAAACTTTTAGACATTATTTTTTTCTTTAATTTTTATCCATTTAGTCTTATATCAATATTTCAAGACACATTTTTCTATTTTTCCACATTTTCTCCACATATTAATTCACAGTTTATCTACAGATATTAGGTAAGTTTTTGTAACAAACTGTACTTTATTGACTAGTAAAATATATGATAAATTCTCAATAATCTGCTAGAATAAAATAGTGTCAAAATAAAGTGTATAAATGAGGTAATAATATGGATATAAAAATTTTAGATAAAGAAATAGATAATTTAAAGGAGCTTCTTTATCGTTTGTTAGATAGTAATAGCCTTACAAATGAAAATGTAGTTAATTATAGTCAAAAATTAGACAAGCTTATCGTTGAATATCAAAAACATAGAGATTTTGTAAAAGTACAGTAATGTAAATTCGAACATACTGTACTTTTACATTTGTTCGTTAAAAAAACCACAGGTTATTTAAACTGTGGTTTTGTAAGTTCTTATTTTTATACTTTTTATTCAAGTATTCTCTAGAAATTAAGCTTCTATTTTCTCTAATATCTCATCTAAATCGACAGCCTTGCCTTTTTCATAGAATACAGCTACAAACTCACTGTAGTCGCAATTTTCCTTGTCAATTTCGTAAGAGGTATATTGAGCTTCAATATTTAATTCATCCATTAGATCCTCAACAATTTCTCCTACGCTATCTACTGCTAATTCGCTTAAATATGTTAAATAGTATTCATTATACCAAGGGTCACTTTCCTCTTCTTCCTCACTTTCATCATTAGCATAAGCTCTAGCTGCATTTAGCTCACTATCATCAAAATCAAAATAAAATCTTAGCACCACTAAATCTTCATAGCTTAATTCCTCTACATCTTCCAAGCCGTTATCTAACAAAAATCTAATTATCTTTTCCTTATCCATAAAAACATCTCCTTACTAAAAGTCATTCTTATTAGTTTGTTACTAATTAATGCTTTATATAGTTTTTTTAACCTAATATTTAATGTATTGATTTTATCATATATGAGTCATTTTTACTAATATTTTATATTATATACTATAGTGCAAAAAAATTTCATGTATAATTAATCCTGTTTATCACTTTTTATAATTTTCTACAGAATATTTCCAATAACATATTATTTTCACCTTATGTTATTATATTCATGGATTGGTGTTTAAAAATCAATGTTTTGCTCTATAAAATTTATTAAAAAGGGGAAATTTAAAATAAGACTCTAATAACAAAATCAATTTTATATTTACTATATTCAAATATAAAATTAATAAACTTCGTATATTTTACCGAATAATGTATATTGATAACTTTTTCAAATATTCAGAATAGTTCATCTTCCTTAAAACCTCTTTTTATTTTTTCTGAATAGTATATAATCTAGTATCGTACCATAAATTTTATCCATTCACTGCCAAGAATTACTTAGTAATTTTAATACCAAAAAGCGATTAATTTGTACATGCTGGATTAAATTTATGAGTTACTTAAAAGTTAACTTTTACAGAAATAAAATTGTTTATAAATGGAGGTATTACTATGGATATTAGTTTAATTGGTGTACCAATATTTTTTGGTTCAGATAAGAAAGGTGCCGAATTAGGACCAAAAAAGCTGAGGGAAAAAAATATAGTAGAAGTTCTACGCAGAAATAACCATACTGTTTATGACTGCGGAGATATTTACGTAGATAATATACCAGAGGATAGAAAATATGAATTCCATCCTAAGATGAAATATTTAAAGCCAATAGCAGAGGTTAACAGAAATTTAGCCCATCAAGTTTATAGTTCTCTTTGTGCTGGCAGTTTTCCACTTATCATGGGTGGAGATCATTCCATAGGACTTGGCAGCATCTCCGGTGCTAGCAAATATTTTAAAGATGAAGATTTAGCTGTTATTTGGATAGATGCACATGGGGACATTAATACTCCTGAAACTACACCATCAGGAAATGTTCACGGAATGCCTCTAGCCGCTGCAATGGGTATTGGATATGATGAATTAGTAGATTTATATCACATAGGTGGAAAGGTCAAGCCTGAAAATGTATTTATTGTAGGTGCCAGAGACCTAGACGAAGGTGAAAAAGAGATGATAAAACAGTATAATATGACTGTTTTCTCTACTGAAGATGTTCAAACTATGGGCGTTGAAAGAATTATGGAAACAATTCACTGCAAGCTCCAAGATAAAGGAATAAAAGCAGTTCATTTAAGCTTTGATATAGATTCTGTAGATCCTGAATTCGTTCCAGGTACTGGAACTCCTGTAGCAGAAGGAATGAACGTAATTCAAGTAAAATATGTATTAAAATATTTAATAGATACTCAATTAGTAAAATCTATGGATATTGTTGAACTTAATCCTGAATTAGATATTGATGATAAAACTGCAGACTTATATATCGATTTAATTTCATATGTATTTGGACATTTAAAAGAAACTATATAAAAATATGCAGATAGGCTAAAAGATAACCTATCTGCATATTTTTTACATTAACTCTATAAACTTATCTACAAATTCATCTGCTCTTTTTAATTCATCCTCATTAGGTACAAATTTAAATTTAAGACCTTCTTCAACTACTTTAAATTTTAGAGATTTTAATCTATCAGTAAGCATTTGAACACCTTCACCGCTCCAACCATAGGAACCAAAAGCGCCTGCAGCTTTACCTCTGTTGGTAATTGCACAAACTAAAGATAGCATATCCCATACTGGCTTAACAGCGTCTTGATTTATTGTTGGAGAACCAACTAATATTCCTGTTGATTTTTCAACTAGAGCTATTATATCATTCATATCCATTGAAGTAATTTCATGAGCCTCTGCTTTTATTCCTCTTGAATTTATTTTTTCAGCCATGTATTTACCAACTTTTTCTGTGTTTCCATAAGCAGAAACATAGAATATTTGAACATTTTTTTCTTCTGGTGCTGCCACTGTAGCCCATTCTCTATATAAACTAATATATTTTTCTATATCATCTATGTGCACTGGTCCGTGACTAGTACATACTATATCAAATTTTAAATCCTTTATTTTATCTAATCCAGCTAATACAAACTTCTTAAAAGGTCCCATAATTACATCAAAATAATATTTCATTTCTTCATAGTAATCTACATTATTATTTTTAATGTTTCCATCCTTTGGACAGTAGTGACATCCTAAGAAATCACAAGTAAATATTACTTCCTTCTCTACGGCATAGGTAAACATTGTATCTGGCCAATGAAGATTTGGAGCTATAATAAATTTTAAGGTAGTATTTCCAAGACTTAATTCCTTTGGTGCCTCCATACTCTTAAATTCTTTATTAACTATATCCTTAAGATATATAATAGCAGCTCTTGAACCAATAACTGTTGCCTCTGGATAAGTTTCTATAAGCTTCACTATTGACCCGCTGTGATCTAACTCTGTATGCTGTACAATAATATAATCAACTTTTCTGTCTCCAATGACTTCTCTTATATTTGATATATAGGTGTCAAAAAATCCTTCCTTAACAATATCAACTATAGCTATTTTTTCATCATCTATTAGATAAGAATTATAAGTTGTTCCTTCTTTTGTCTCCATTATTATATCAAAGACTCTAAGATCTGGATCCTCCACTCCGATCCAGTGGATGTTATCCTTTAATTTTACACTACTCATTTATTTTACCCCTCCTGATACATACACTAAATATAACTGTATACATTTTCCTTATGTATTTATTTTAACATAAAACTCATTTTTTTCAACTACTAATAATTATTATTTTTTAAAAAATTTTATTATTAATTGCTAGAATTTTATTACCCTTCACCATAAAAATTACATCTAAGGTAAAGGGTGGTCATTAATCACTAATTAGCTTTGATTTCTCTCCACTGTAGAAAATATATTCTAAATGTAAAGCCCTTGTAAGCGCTACATATAATATCTTCTTATCTAGTTCGTTATCTGAATAACTGGCCTCATTACAGTTGTATATTATACTGCAATCAAATTCCAAACCCTTTGTCATATAGGATGGTATTATTATTTTCTCCAATTTTAAGTTTTTATCCGTATCTTTTATAACGTCCCACTTATGATTACTATATTTTTTCATATACTCTTTAATTTTCTTGCATTCTTCATAGGTTCTTCCTATGATTGCTACACTTTTCTTATTTATCTTCTCCACTTCTTCAACTATCTTATCTACCCTGGCAGCAAATTCTTTATTTGTGTTAAACTCCAATACCTCTGGTGCTTTTCCATGCCTTAAAACAGGGGTAGCAGGTTTTAATTTATTTTCCTGTAATGCTAAAACTTTATTAGCAAAGTCTATTATTTCTACTGTAGAACGATAGCTTTGAGTTAACTGTACATAGGTGCCTTTATCCTTAAACACTTTATCTATGAGCTTTTCCCAGTCCTGTATTCCTCTATAATAGTAAATTCCCTGTCCTATATCCCCAACTATTGTTAGAGAATAATTTGATACCATTTCTGCTATAACTGCTATTTGAAAAGGACTATAGTCTTGAGCTTCATCAATTACTATATGCTTATACTTATGTTTATCCGGTACTCCCTCTATTTTAAACTTTAAATACATCATAGAAGGTAGATCATCACTATCAATTATTCCTTTTCCAAAGTTATCAATAAACTCTGTTCTAATATGATCAACTATTTTCTTTACGTCTTTAGAAATTACAGTTTCTTTTAAAATCTCTTCATTACTTAGAAAATTTATATAGAGCTTTTGTGTATCCACCTGTTTCCACTTAGTAAAATATTCTTCAAAACTCCTTTTCGCTTCCATTTTAAGTTCTTTCTTTTTGACATCCCTATCATTATATAACTCTGTAAGTTTTTTTCTTCTTTCAACGCCATCTTCCATAGTTCTTTTGGTTCGTGAGATTTGGTACTCAAAGGAAAAATCTATTCTCTCAAGAATATTATTTATCTTTTCATTTATTTTCAAGGTGAAGTATCTTTTTATTTCATCTTTTCTATTGTTTAAAGATAGATGAGCCATATCTTTTCCATATAGTCTTTTAATCTCTTCAGCTTCAAAAAGAGTATAGTTCTTTACTTTAATATCTTCTACCTCTAAGTCCTTAATTTCAATGATCTGAATATATTTATCTATTAGATTTTTATAGTCAATAGTTCCTCTTAAATTACTGCTTTCAGTAATTATCTCTAAGTTCTCCTCATACTTTTCTTCTAGAATAGCTGAAAGTTTCTTATCCTTGGTTAACACCTTGCCTTTAATCCCCAATACTTCAAAGGCCATATCTTCAAAAGTATTTTGCTTTACATTACCAACTCCAAGGTCTGGTAAAACATCAGATATATAATCTAAAAACAACTTGTTTGGAGCTATTACCAGTATGTCTTTACCATCTAGTTTCTCCTTATATTTGTATAGTAAGTACGCCAATCTATGCAACGCTACTGTAGTTTTTCCTGAGCCTGCTGATCCCTGAACTATAAGTGCTGTATTTTTTTCTGCTCTTATAACATCATTTTGCTCCTTTTGAATAGTAGCTACTACATCCTTTAATTTACTACTTACGCTTTCTTCAAGGTTTATCCTTAAATACTCATCTATTAAAGCATTCCCTTCTTCATTTCCAGACTTTAATATTATTTCATTTATGCCTTCATCAAAGGCATCTACAAGCTCACCATTTCTTACTAGAAACTTTCTTTTTAGGCTTAAGTCTCCGCTTATCACGCCAATAGGTGCTCTGTAAAAGGAATCTCCATAGGTCCCACTGTAATATAGGTCAGCAAGGGGAGATCTCCAATCGATGACCTTTTCATCTCCAGTTGCCATATCACCTAATCCAAATTTTCCTATATAAAAACTTTCCTTATCCCTTCTATACTCCCTAAAATCTATTCTTCCAAAATAAGGTTGTTCCTTAGCTTCCATATATTTTTCTAAGTTTTTATGAGTAATTTGATAAAGTTTTTCTTTAGTTTCTAACTCTTCATTGTATTTACCTTTAGTTTGTTTTCTAAGATCATCTATTCTACTCTTCAGTTCTCTATCTTCTTCTTCATTTTTTAAAATTTCATCTTCAATCCAACTTTTAGTGTTTCTTAGGTTTTCTCTTTCTAATTTCATTTGCTCGGAATCTAAAGCCAAAACACTCACCTCCAGTGATATATACAAAACTTTATTTTATATTTAATATAAAAATATGTCAATACTGGCAGAATGAGTTTAGTTGTGTTTCAATATAAAAAAGATATGACAACCCCAAATTCAGTCATCATATCTTTATATAATCCTATTTAAGTTGTTACCTTTCTCAAATCTAACTTTAAGCTTTTAGACAAGGATTTGATTAATGCAAAGGCAATAACACCGTCTACCATATGATGTAGGAAAGTTCCTACTCCTACAACCACTAGGACCTTGTACATTGTAAATCCAAAAGGTATTACAGCTATAGCTTCAAGTATTGCATGAACGGGAGCAGTTATTGCTACAACTTTACTAAAGGAAACTCCTTTCTTTAAAAGAAGGGCTCCTACTAGTCCAACAAAGGTATGCATAAATGCTCTTGCTGCAATTACCGCTGGTGCTGAAATTAAGAAACCTAAAGCAGAACCAACTCCAACCATTACTGCTGCAAAAGGCCCTAATAACATTGCTACAAACATTGGAACATGGGAAGCTAATGTGGCACTAAAGGGGCCTGCTTGTACCTTTAAAAATCCAAAAGCTAAAGGAATTATAATTGCTAGTGCTGTTAAGAGACCTGAATAAGTAAGTTTTTTTATATTTTTCATTTTAATACCCCTCCTAATATATACTCATGTATATACACTAGTATATATTACTTGCCTCCCAATGTAAATAGTCAATTGTTAGCTAAAAGCTTTTGCCTGAATATCTATTTTAGTACTAGCATTACTCTCTAATAAAAAAACCTAAACAGAAAGGCCAATCCCCTTCTGTTTAGGTATATACACTTACTTTATTGTATTATCTATTTCACTATTAAATCAAGAGCTTGTTTTAAATCTGCTATTATATCTTCAACATCTTCAAGTCCAACAGATAGTCTAACTAAACCATCGCTTATACCTGCAGCATGTCTTTCTTCTGCTGTGTAAGGAGAGTGAGTCATAGAAGCTGGATGTTGAATAAGTGTTTCTGCATCACCTAAACTTACTGCAAGAATTGCAAGTTTAACATTGTTCATTACAGTTATTCCTTCTTCAACGCCACCTTTTAATTCAAAGGAAATCATAGCTCCTGGAAGGCTCATTTGTTCTTTTGCTAGTTCATAATCTTCAAAGCTTTCAAGTCCAGGGTAGTATACCTTGGCAACAGCTGGGTGAGATTCTAAGAATTTTGCAACTTCCATAGCATTTTTACAGTGTCTTTCCATTCTTATAGGTAATGTTTTCATACCTCTTATTATAAGAAATGCATCAAATGGACTAAGTACAGCACCAGTCATATCTTTTAAGCCAAAGAATCTAACTTGGTTTATAAATTCCTGCTTACCAACTGCAAAGCCCGCTATTACATCTCCGTGTCCATTTAAGTACTTAGTTGCAGAATGAACTACAACGTCAGCTCCTAATTCTAATGGTCTTTGAATATATGGAGTACAGAAGGTATTGTCAACAAATACAAGACATTCTTTATTGTTTTCATGAGCCATATCAGATATTTTTCTAATATCGTTAACCTTTAATGTAGGGTTGGCTGGAGTTTCAAGATAAACTACCTTTGTGTTTGGTTTTAAAGCTTTCTTCACTTCTTCAAGATTTGATGCATTTACAAAAGTTACATCAACACCAAATCTTGTAAGTCCGTGATTTAAAAGTGCAAATGTACAACCGTATAAAGTATCAGATGCAACTACATGATCTCCAGCTTTCAGTGCAGTCCAAAGAGCTGACGCAATTGCTCCCATACCTGATGCTGCTGATATTGCAGCTTCTCCACCTTCAAGTAATGCTAATTTTTCTTCAACCTCAGTACAAGTTGGATTTCCTAATCTTGTGTATATGTATCCACTTTCCTCTCCAGCAAATCTCTTACCACCTTGTTCAGCTGAATCGAATATGAAAGTTGATGTTTGATATATAGGAGTAGCTAAGGAACCAAATTGCTTATCTCCAACATGTCCGCCATGTATTGCTCTTGAATTAAAACCTAAATTTTTTATATTTTCCATAGTATTTATCCCCCTTAATTTTAAAACAATGTATTTTCAATTATATATAAAGCAATATCTATGCCAATTGTTTAATCTAATGTTTGTGCTAATATGCAAAAAAAAGTTGCCACTAAACATTAAAATATGGCAACTTTTTCTTACAACTGTAAATTATTCTTTACACTCTATATTATATTTTTTTATTTTATTCATTATAGTTGTATGAGATATACCTAAGGCCTTCGCAGCCTTCCTAAAGCTAGAAGACTTTTCTATTGCTGTTAGTAGCGCTTTCTTTTCAGCAGCTTCTACAACCTCCTTAAGAGTAAGGCTAAAATCATTCTTTCTTTCTTCTCTTATGTAATCTATATCTCTTACGAAATCTAAAATTAAGTTATCCTCATTAAGTAAACTGCTATAACATAAATTCATAGCTCTCTCTACAACATTTCTTAATTCTCGCACGTTTCCAGGCCATTTATATTTTACTAGATTCTCAATGAATTCAGTTTCGGCCCCCTTTATGTTTTTATCTAATTGTTTATTTAATTTATTTATAAAAAAAGTAACTAACATCGGAATATCTTCAATTCTATCTCTGAGGGGAGGAATATATATAGGTATTACATTAAGCCTATAATATAAGTCCTCCCTGAAAGTTCCATCCTTAATCATAGATTCCAAATTTCTGTTTGTAGCAGCAATTACTCTTACGTTTACTTTTTCTTCTAAGGCACTTCCTATCTTTCTTATGGTTCCTTCTTGAAGCACTCTTAAAAGTTTTGCCTGAAGGGAAAGAGAGAGCTCCCCTATCTCATCTAGAAATATAGTTCCCTTATCTGCTATTTTAAAGAGACCATCTTTTCCATCTTCCTTTGCACCAGTAAAACTTCCTTTCGTATATCCGAAAAGTTCACTCTCTATAAGGTTATCAGGAAGGGCAGCACAATTTATAGCAACAAAATTTTTATCAATCCTGGAACTCAAATTATGAATAGCTTTAGCGAAAAGCTCTTTGCCTGTACCACTTTCGCCTCGAAGCAATATAGTAGAATTACTTCTAGCTACAGCTGAGCATATTCTTTTTACTTTTAAAATGGAGGAACTGTTTCCGATGATATCCTTGAAAGCTATTTCTTCCTTGGCTGTAATAACATTTGATAACTCTATTGCCTCATCAATATCCTTAAGAGAGGCAACGGCACCTATTGTCTTTCCCTTATCATCTTTTATAGGACGTCCTGTGGTAATATAATGAATATTATTATTTCTGTTTTTTATATGCACTTCTACATTATCATAATTTTCGCCAGTTTTTAGAAGCTTAATCATAGGTGCTTCAAATCCTAAGAAGTCACCAACATTTCTTCCAAGAACATTTTCTTTATTTACCTGGAATATGTTTTCACAATACCTGTTAAAAATTTCGATTTCCTCATTATGATTTATTGCCATAATACCGTCTTGGACAGCATCTATCATTGCAAGAAGCCTTCTCTCATTCCTCTCATAGGGAAGAAGTTCTACACTTTCAGCCTTAAATACCTCTCCTAGAGAAGTTATATCCTCCATTAGTCTTAGTCTTTTTTCCCTTCTTAAACTTTCAACTTTAATATATACTTTACCTGGGAAAACTTCTAGTGAATGTATACTTATATCATTTTTGTAAAGCCTTTTCAAAATATCAAGTACCATACCTACTCGATCCTTCGCTGTTATCTTAAGCCTCAAATAGTCCATCATTAACAACTACTCCTTCTTAATTTTCATATAAAATAAAGTAGAATTTATTACCATGAGTTTATGATATAATAAAATCAGAAAAAACTTAAGTAGTTAGGTTAAATTTTACTACATAAAAATTATTAATTTAGTATTTTGTTAATTTAAAAGATGGGAGGGTCCTTTTTATGCTGACTATAGACAAGAAGGCTCTTGAATATGCACAAGAGCGAAATGGAAGTTTTATAGTTAAAACTATCTCTGCTTCTGGCGGTTGCTGTGATGTTCCTATTAAGGATTTATCTATTGAATTTCTAGTAGATTTTAAAGAAAGTAGTAATTATAAATCTTTTGAATACAAGGGAGTGAAGGTATTCATTGAAAAATACTTGCAATTAGAGGAAGACATATTAATTTATCAAAAAATGAAACTTCCTTTCATAGGAAGTATATTTGGTTCTAAAGGCATTTCTGTTAAGTATATCTAATAAGTTTGATGGTACACAAAAATGGGCTTAGAAATTAGACTTGGTGGCCTGTGTTTGTAGGTGGAGGTGTAGTGTGCAGAAAGCTTCGAATAAGGGCTAGAAGGTCTTATGTTGGCGATTTTGAAAATGTTAACTCAAACTCAGCTTTCGCAGAAAGCATTGAGTTTGAGTTCATTTTCAAAGTTGAGCCAGCATTAGACCTTCTTCCCGAGATGAGGGCTTTCAAACAGTATAACTCTACCAAACACACCTGTACTAAGTGCACTCAAACTTCTGTTACCCATTATGCTGCTATTCTTCTTCAAGCTTGTACATTTTGGTTGCTCTATCAGTATATAAAACTCCATCTAAATGGTCTATTTCATGACAAAAAGCCTTTGCTAAGAGTCCTGATGCTGTATACTCAACTTCCTGTCCATCTAATTCCTGACCAGTTACTATGACCTTTCTAGGTCTTACAACTGACCCTTCATACCCTGGATAGCTTAAGCAGCCTTCTATATCTTCTTCTTTTCCTATTTTCTTAACTATTTTAGGATTCACAAGTATAATAGCTCCTGAGTCGTCTCTTAAATCAATTATTATAACTCTTTTTAATACACCTATTTGAGGTGCTGCTAGTCCAATACCATAAGATGCATATAAGGTATCCTTTAAGTCCTGCACAAGACTTAATATTTCCTCATCTATTTTTGCAACTTTTTTGCTTACCTTAGTAAGCGTTTTATCTCCAAATTGTAATATTTCTTTAACTGCCATATTCTCTCATCTAAAATCTCTGGATTTTAGACTAAACCTCCTCACCATTTACTATTACCAATTAGATACCATTAGCTACCATTAGCTACATGATTTCTAGGTTTTCCTCTTTTAAATCTATAATAGCTATTTTATCATAACTATTAGCTAATTTCTATATGTACTAAATGGAGACTGTATACTATCTGGTAAGCTCTGCCCAATTTTCATAAAGTTCGCTTAACTCTGTAAAAGCTGCGGATTTATCTCTGCCCATAACTATCCCCTTAAGCCTTGCAATGTTTATACTGATATTAGACATTTCATCTCTCTCTACGCTAAATTGAATTCTTGGCATAACCATTTTCCAAGCCTCTGATAACTTTTTTGTATCCTCTTCTGCTTTGCTCCAGTTATCTACTCTAATATCATCCGTTACTTCTTTTATATACATTACTACATCATCTTTTGTACTTCTTGGTTGCTTTAGATAATTGCCGCTTTTCATAACTAAAATAAATACTAGTATCACAGTAATAGGAATTCCATAATATAACAACTTTTTCATAATCTCAACTCCCCTTAAACTCTATCTATTAAAAACTTGCTTTAAAAATATGAGGTTATGGCTGCTCATATCTGACGACATTAGTTTGGCTTACGATTATCCTTATATCTGTCTATGTATAATTGACCTCCAGTATTTATGCTGACTGCAAAGACTTCTGAAGGACTCTTCACTCCATTTTTCTTTAGCTCATTTTTTAACCACTGCTTATCTTTTTTTATCGATTTTAAATTTTCCTCAATTATTATGCCATCATATATTAGTTGAATACTCATACCGCTTCCATCATTAGTTGGAAGTTTCATATCCTTTGGTGTAACCGGTTGGTATTCAGCCTTTTTCAGTACTGATAACTGTCCGTCTTTCTCTAATATGGCAAAGTCTACTTCTTCTAAATCAAATACTCCCTTTTCTCTAAGTTGTTCCAGTAGGTCAGATAATCTGTATCTTTTGTTTTTCATAGCTTCCTCTAATATCTGTCCATTTGCCATTACAATTGTAGGTTTATCATCAAGATACACCGATGCCTTTTTAGATTTTAACGATATCCATTGAATGCAATAACAAGTTGCTGTCCATGTAAATAATCCTACCCAATGTGCCCAAGCAGTAGAAGTCAAGTCTGTAGTTAAGGAGGATGCGGTAGAACCTATGGTGATACCGAGTACATAGTCAAAAAAGGTAAGTTGACTGACCTGCTGCTTGCCTAGTAGACGGGCAAAAATAAGTAATGTAAAGAAACCAATTATTCCTCTTACTAAAACTATAAGGCTTTCATGCAAAGAAAATCACCTCAATTCTTAAAAGTTTTTACTTATTTATGTAAATTGTAGTTTATAATAAGAGAAAATCTGAAAGCAGGTACCTTCAGTTTTCTCCTAGTAAAAACCATTTTCTTTCAAAGTTTATAAGAACAAAGCAAATTAGTCCTTATGTAATTAAAAATTACTGTTGTTTATACTGTGGCTCTTGCTGCTCAATGTATTGTTGTCTTCCCTGTAAAGTGTTCAGTGCATCATCAAGTGTTTTAGCTATGTTCTGAAAATCCTGCTTTGCCTGTTTATCCTCAGTTTGTAGAGCAAAAGTTTTCATTGTAGCTGCAGCACTTTGAATTCCTGCTATTGCTTGTTGCATTTGTGTTCCTACTGTCATTTTTATGACCTCCTAAAAATTATATATTTGCCAGATAAAACTTATATATTGAAAATAGAAGTTTATAACTGGTATTAACTAGTTATCCCTTTGGTTTAAAAATTAGGGCTCCTAAAAATCCAAATATTATTGCAGCAGAAATGCCGGCACTGGTTACTTCAAAAATTCCAGTTAACACTCCTACTATTCCATTTTTTTCACCCTCCATAAGAGCCCCTTTTACTAAAGCATTTCCAAAACTGCTTATAGGAAGAGATGCCCCAGCGCCAGCAAACTTTACCAGAGGCTCATATAAACCAAAACCTCCAAGTATAGCTCCTATTACCACTAAAGTAGTAGTTGTGTGAGCCGGTGTAAGTTTCAGCACATCCATCATAAGCTGACCAATTACACATATTCCTCCACCTATAATGAATGCCCAAATAAATTTTTCCATAACGGTTAAACACCTCACTTTTATATTTCAATGGAAACTGCATGAGCAACACCTGGTATACTTTCCTTTTGTTGATAGGACATTGGTGATAGTAAAGCACCTGTTGCGATTACTAAAATTCTTTTTAATTCTCCTTTTTTCATTCTATTTAAAAAGTGTCCATAAGTTACTGTAGCAGCACAAGCACAACCACTTGCTCCTGCAAATACTGGCTGATCCTTTCTATACATTAAAGTACCGCAATCCGTTAAAATATCTTCAGGGATTTTCAAACCATCTTTTCTTAATAATTCTGCTGCAATTTCATGACCTATCTTGCCTAAATCACCAGTAGAAATTAAGTCATAATAGGTAGGATCAATATTCAAGTCTCTAAAGTGAGCTTCTATAGTATCCACTGCTGCTGGTGCCATTGCAGCTCCCATATTAAAGGGATCAGAAATTCCCATGTCAACCACCTTACCAATAGTTGCAGAGGTTATTCTAGGACCATTTCCTTCCCTAGATACCAGCGCAGCACCGGCTCCCGTTACAGTCCACTGAGCAGTAGGTGGCTTTTGTCCGCCATACTCTGTAGGATATCTAAATTGCTTTTCTGCTGCAGCATTGTGACTAGCTGTGCCACATACAACATATTGTGCTGCTCCGCTATCTACCAACTGTGCTGCCAAAGCTAAGCCTTCCATAGAACTAGAACAGGCACCAAATATGCCAAGATAAGGTATAGCTAAAGTTCTTGCAGCAAAACTACTAGTAATTATTTGATTCATTAAATCCCCACTTATCATGAAATTTATGTCCTCTTTTTTAACTTTTCCCTTTTTAATCGCTATTTCACAGGCTTCCTCTAATAACTTTTTTTCTGATTTTTCAAAACTATCTTGACCTAGCCATATATCATCATGAAGAATATCAAAATCTTCCGCCAGATTACCTTTAGCTTCAAAAGGCCCTCCTACTGCAGAGGAGGAAATAATAACAGGCTTAGAATTAAACACCCATGATTGATGCCCCTTAATCATTTACATCCCACCTAACCACTTAAAAGTAATTTTAATTATTCCAACTATAAAAGCTGAAAAAACTCCAAAAGTAATTACTGAACCTGCTAATTTAAACATATTTCCACCGACTCCTAGTACATACCCCTCACTTTTATGTTCAATAGCAGTGGAAGCTATTGAATTGGCAAAGCCAGTTACTGGAATAGCTGTTCCTGCTCCAGCCCACTGAGCAATATGGTCAAAGACACCAAAACCTGTTAGTAAAACTGTCGCGATAATTACAACTGCTGAAGTAGGGTTTCCAGCTGTAGCTTCACTAAAATGAAAGTATTTTATGAATATGTATTGTATTGCTTGACCAATAGTACATATTATTCCCCCACTTATAAATGCTCTAATGCAATTTCGTAAGACAGCTCTTTGTGGTTCTTTTTCTTGAGCTAGTTTTTGATATTGCTGCTGAGCCGGTGTTAACTTCTTCTTTTTTTTATTAGACATTTTTATCACCTTCTAACGTAGTAAATGTGGCTCTAATTTTTCCATTACTTTTTTTAGTCTATTAGCATTATTAATATACATAGCCTTTGCCTTCTGGTTTTCTGTTTCTAATGCGTACTTCATAAGATCTGCTGCACTTTTTTCAATGCTTGCATATAATAACTCCCTAACATTAGTTTGAGGAAGTTGTATTACATCATCAAAAAGATCCACGTATAGCTCACCACTAGAATTCACTTGACCTATAAACACGTTGTCTAAGGTTACTCCCATATTTTCTAACTGAGCATTTAGCCATCCTTGATTCAACCCTAGGTTAGCTAGAGATTCATTTATTACGTTCCCATCTAAAATAACTGTTTGAGGTGCTGTTTGAGGAGATACCTTTATTCCTAAGTCCTTTGGAGTAACAGGTTTTTTATCTGATTTCAAAATTACATTTAAGTCTCCCGTTGACTCCATTACCGCAAATTCTACATCTGCCAAACTAAATACATTCTTAGATCTTAATCCCCTTAGAAGGTCTTCACCAGTAAACCTTGAGGACTTTAGGTTTTCCTCCATCACCTTACCTTCCTTTATAACCACCACTTCTTTTCCATTTATTAAGTCATATATGAACTTACTTTTCATAGCTAAATAATCTAATGCTATAGGCATAAAAATCCATACTGCCAACGCTATAACTCCAAATACCCAGTTTGATATTAAATTTAAGGATACTAAAGAAACTAAGATACCAATCACAGAGTAGTTAATAAAGCTAAAAGGCGTAATTTTAGCCTGACCTTTTCTTCCTAAAATTTTAACTAAAATAAGAGTCAAAAAAAATAAACCTATAGACCTAAATAACACAATCACCCAAGTTTTCATGACTACCTCCGATTAATTCCCCTTATACTGTGGTTCTTGAAGCTGTATAGCCTTTAATCTTTTTTCTAAGTCCTGAAGGACTTCTTCAGTTATCTTTAACGCCTCTCTGTAGGCATTCTTTGCTTTCCTATCTTGTGTTTGTATAGAATAGATTCTCAAAGTACTTTGAGCACTCTTCAAGTTAACCAAAGTTTGCTTTACGTTTGATCCAACTGTCAAAATATCTCCTCCTTGTTGAAGAATTTTTATTTTAAAGCTATAGTTATTTTTACGCTTATTTTTGTTTTTATTCACAATAACTACATAATAAAAAAAGCAAGAGTAACTATATACTCCTGCTTTATAATATAATTTACATTTTATATTTTGAAGGCTACTGACATACCTTACCAGGGTTTAAAATATTCTTAGGATCAAAAGCTAGTTTTATTCCCTTCATTAAACTCATATATTCACTACCATACTGTTCAAATAGATATGATTTCTTAGCATATCCAATACCGTGTTCCCCTGACACCTGTCCATTTAACTCTACAGACTTCTTATACATACATTCAAATACATCTTTAAGTTTTTTATCCCACTGCTGCTGACCTAATTCGTCTCTTAACACATAGACATGTAAATTTCCATCACCGGCATGACCAAAGCTTCTTATTCTTACATTAAATTCTTTCTGAAGCTCATCAGTATACTTAACAAACTCTGCCACCCTGTTTCTTGGAACTACAACATCACATTCATCCATTTCTGTAGTTGTGGCCTTTACCGCTTCAAGGAAAGCACCTCTAGCTGACCATACCGCTTCCTTTCTCTCATCAGTATCTGTAATATATACATCTAGTGCTCCCTCTTCCAGACAGATATTAGCAACCTTTTCATAGTCTTTTTCTATATCTTCTTTACTATTGCCATCGAAAGTTAAAAGCAAATATGCATCGGAAGAGTTATCTGGGAACTTCTTGCCTAAAAACTCTTCTGCTGCAAGTATTACTTCCCTCTGCATAAACTCTACTGCTGTTGGTATTGATTTTGATTTTATAATCTTAGGTACTGTATTTATTGCCATATCTAGATTAGGGAAAGGAATAAGTAAACTTATTGATTTCTTTGGCAATGGTAGTAATCTGAGTACAGCCTTTGTAACTATTCCTAAGGTTCCCTCAGAACCACAGATTAAGTCCTTTATGCTATATCCTGAACTATTTTTAACTACCTTTCCGCCAACTTCTATTACCTTTCCTGTTGGAAGTACTACTGTTAGCCCTCTTACATAGTCTCTTGTAACTCCATACTTAACAGCTCTCATTCCACCAGCATTTGTGTTTATGTTTCCACCTATAGTTGCTGATTTTTCACCTGGATCTGGTGGATAAAACAAGTCATGTTCCTCTACAAACTTACCAATCTCCATTAAAAGAACTCCCGGTTCTAAAGTTAATGTGAGATTTTCTTCATCTAACTCAAGAATTCTATTCATTTTAGTTAAATTAATCATTATTCCACCGTATATAGGAACAGATGCTCCAACTAGTCCAGTTCCTGACCCTCTAGCAACCACAGGAATACTATTTTCATAGGCATAAGTCATTATACTGGAAACCTCTTCTGTACTTAATACCTCTACCATAACTTCTGGCATTCTACTTACTCCACCTAACTCGTCATGGCTAAAATCTTCATTTATATTCTCTCCTACATAAACTCTATCTTCCCCTACTATACTTACTAAAAACTCAATATCCTTTTTATTTATTTTTGTATATTCATTATTGCTCATAGTCTTTCCCTCCTTAAGCTATCCCTTTTCCTTCTTTAATATTATTTATCAATTTTGGGACTACTTCATAAATATCTCCTACTATTCCATAGTGAGCTACATTGAATATGGAAGCTTTCGGATCTTTGTTTATGGCAATTATACAATCTGAACCCTTCATTCCTGCTACAAACTGTACTGAACCGGATACTCCACAGGTTATTATAAGCTTTGGTTTTACTGTTCTTCCACTTAAACCTATTTGACGTTTTGCATCTCCCCAACCTGCTTCTATCATAGGCCTTGTAACAGCTACCTGTCCACCAAGTAAGTTTGCCAACTCTCTTATCATTTCTAAGTCTCTTTCTGCCTTAATTCCTCTTCCTGCAACCACTATAACTTCTGCCTCAGATATACCTATTTCTGCTTCTTTTTTAGTTACCTTTAATACCTCTATATTTGAGTGGAGCTTTGAGCTATCTAGTTCACATTCTATTACTTTTCCTGATTCTTCCTCAGCCCTCTGTGGTGCATTCATTACCTTATATCTTACTGTTGCAAGCTGTGGTCTATTATTTGGATTTAAAATCTGTGCCATTATATTTCCGCCAAAGGCTGGTCTAATCTGAACTAAATCTGTGTTTTCCTTTATATCAAGTACTGTACAGTCTGCTGTTAATCCAGTTCTAAACCTTGCCGCTACTCTTGGTGCAAGAGACCTTCCTACAGTTGTTGCTCCAACTAATAGTGTAGATGGTTTAACCTTATTTATAAAGTCTTCCACTGCTGCTGTATATGGCTCTATTCTGAAGTCCTTTAATTCTTCATAATCATATAGGAATACTTCATCTACTCCATAATGTAGTAGTTCCTTAGCCCTATCCTTAATACCCTGTCCTACAAATACAGCATATACTGGATGATTAATTTTTTCTGCTAATTCCCTTCCTTTACCTATAAGTTCATAGGTTACAGGGTGTATTTCACCTTCTACATGGTCTACGTACACAGCTATTCCCTTCCATAGGCTCTTATCAATAGCAACTTCTTCATCTTCAATAAATTCCATTACTCCTGCTGGTCCCTTTTTCACACAAAGCTTACACATCTTACAAGCAGCATTGATTTCAATTTTTCCATCCTTTTCTTCCATAGCTGAAAATGGACATACATTCATTAATTCTTCTATAATTGAAGGAGTTAACTTCTCCTGATTTACTAACAATCTACCCACTTTTCATTCCTCCACATCTTTTTGTCATATTTTCTACTTTTAAATTATAAGTTCTTTTTTAAAAGGAATAATTATCTTAAATAAACTTAAGCTCTTTAAGCTTTTTAGTTAACCTATTTCCCAATTCTTCTCCAGTTCCAGTCCACATTTCTTTATCTGTATTTACTTCTGGTGGAAATATTCTTTCTACCTGTGTTGGTGATCCATTTAGTCCATACTTCTTTTCATTTTGGTCCTCAAAATCTTTTAAACCTAGGATTCTAATTTCTCTATCCTTTGTCTCTAATTTCTTTCTATAGGATGGAAGTCTTGGTTGAAATATCTCCTTCTCCACTGTAAGTAGGCAAGGAAACTTTATTCTTGCTACTTCAATAGTATTAGGCATATCCATTTCCACTACTATTGAATCCTTCTTTATTTCCTCTATCTTTAACACATTTGATATATGGGGTATTCCCAAATATTCAGCCATTTCCGGTCCTACCTGAGCTGTATCTCCATCTGTTGTCTGTTTTCCACAAAGTATTAAATCTATATTACCCATTTTCTTTACACCTTGTGACAATGTATAAGAAGTTGCGATTACGTCTGCTCCTGCAAATTTTCTATCTGAAAGAAGTACTCCCTCATCTGCTCCCATCATATAAGCTTCCTTAATTGCTTCCGCTGCCTGTGGTGGTCCCATACTGATTACTTTAACGGTACCACCTTCTTCTTCCCTTATTCTTAATGCTGTTTCTAAAGCATACAGGTCATATGGATTCATCTTTGAATCTACTCCATCTCTTTTTAACACTCCAGTTACTGGGTCTACTTCTACCTTTGTAGTTCCTGGCACCTGTTTTATACATACTAAAATATCCATATCTATACCTCCAATTTTTTTAAATCCTAATTATCTAACTATAACGGATACTCCATCAGGAATAACCGCCACCTTTGCATCCTTACCCTTTAATTCATAAGCCCTGTTAAGTGCCTCCTTAAAGCTGTAGGCATGTTCCATGTGCATATTTTTTATCATTTTAGGGTCACACATATCTGTAACCAATATAACTGTATACTTATCAAGCATTCTAGCTAATATTTGAAATTCCCATTGATCTGGTACAGTTTCATTTCTCGGCACTTTAGCTATCCTATCTAAAAGCTCTCTCGGTGATTTTGCATTAGCTAGATTATCGTAAAAGGATTGTCCTCCATGTCCATCATTGCAGGCGGATACCATAATTATCACTCCACCTTCATTACAAGTAGCCTCTGCAGCAGTCATTCCCTTAACGGATTGGTATATATTCTGATCTAGCGGATAACCGCCATTAGTTGAAACTACTATATCTGCCTTAACTCTATCTATCTCTGATAGTTCCATAACAAATTTACAGCCTTCCTCATGAGCAAACTCACTGTGTCCTGCTACTGCATTTATAATTCTCTTTTCACTATCTATTACTACATTTAATATAAAAGCTAATTTAGCCTTTTCTGCGGCATAAAGCATGTCTTTGTGTATGGGATTGTTTTTGAGTATACCTGTTCTTGCATAAGGACTAGCTATAAATTCTGAGCAATGATTTGCCATAACAGTCTTTGCTGATGCAATTCCCGGTAATACACTTTTTCTTCCGCCAGAAAAACCTGCAAAGAAATGAGCTTCGATAAATCCTTCTGCAATTAATAGCTCGGTTTCCACAGCTAATTTATTTATTATAAGCTCTCCTCCAGAAGGAAGTATTCCCAGTTTAACCATGCTGCTATCATCTTGCGAGTCATGTATTAATATCTGTTCCTTCTCTACAATTTCCTTCCCAAATTTATTTATAAGCTCTTCCCTGGTAGAAGCCCTATGAAATCCTGTTGCTATAAGAATTTTTATATCAATATTGGGACTTATGTCTCTTATCCTTTTTAGTAATATAGGCATTGTAATCTTACTTGGAACTGGTCTTGTATGATCACTGGTTATAATAACCATGTTATTTTTGCCTTTTACTAAATCTTCAAGCTTATCACTTGATATAGGGTTGTCTAATGCTCTTTCTACAATTTGTTCCTGACTCGAATCAGTTCTGTATTCTGCTGCCTTTGACTCTAAAATTCCAACAAGGTTCTTATCTTCTATTTCTATTTCCATAATTTTTTTGTGATAGGGTAATCCTATTTTAGCCACTTTAACTCCTCCTAAGCTTTATTATTTAGTCTTATATTAACTCTCTATAGGGTTTAAGTTTTTATTTAACTTGGTTAAAATCCAAATATAGGCCCTGCAAAATATGCTATTATTCCTAAAACTGCTACATAAACTAAACAAAACTTTAAAGTAGCATTTAAAATTTTTCCTTCTGATCCTGCTAATCCTGTTGCAGCAGTTGCAACAGCAATACTCTGAGGTGATATCATCTTTCCAGCTGTAGCTCCACCGGTATTTGCCGCCGCAAGCCAGAATGGATTTAACCCTAGAGACTTTGCTACTTCCACTTGAAGTCCTCCAAAGAGAACATTTGCTGATGTGTCACTACCTGTAACAAAGGTACCGAGAGCACCAATTATTGGAGCTATAAAAGGGTAAAAACTTCCTGTTACTGATACTAACACTAAAGCTATTGCTTTAATCATTCCGCTGTAACTCATAACCTTTGCCAGTGCCACTATGGAAACTATAGTTATTGCAGACTTTGTCATCTGCTTAACTGTTTGGAAGAGTACAGAGACTATTTCCCCAAATCTAGCCCCCTGTATCATTCCACCTATAAAAGTTGCTATAATAATTATTGTTCCAGGATTAGCAATCCATGCAAAGGAGTAAGGGTGTCCGCCTTCTCCACTATAAAATGACACTGATGTCTGCACTGATGCTAAATTTTTATTTACTATAGGAACTAAGGAACTAGTTGCCAGTATAAATACGAAAACTAAGATAAATGGAATCCATGCCAGAACCCCTCTTTGAATAGATATTTTTTCAGCATCTTTAGCTGCTGTGTCTTTATAGAATACTTTAGCCATAACTACTGTTGCAGCCATACATACTACTGAGCCCAGTATGGCTGGAAGTTCTGCGCCCATATACTTAGCTGCCAAAACCTCAGGTATGGCAAAGGATAAGCCAGAGACTAATGCTATTCCCCAAACGCCCTTTATTGCCTTAACACTTTTCCCTGTAAGCATCACTAACACTATTGGTATGATAATGATAAGAATTGTTAACTGAAGACCGACTGCGTAGCTTAACTGAGTAACATCTATGTTAGCTATCTTAGCAAGAGTTGATACCGGAAGACCTATAGCACCGAAGGCTGTAGGTGTTGTATTCGCTATTAAGCAAATAATTGCCGCAAATATTGGGTCAAATCCAAGTGCTGCCATTATACTAGCTGGAATTGCTACCGCTGTTCCAAAACCTGCTATGGCTTCTAAAAATCCACCAAATCCCCAAGCAAGTATAAGAACTAGTATTCTCTGGTCTGTTGTAATACCAGTCATCATCTTTTTTATTACATCCATACTCTTAGTATGCAATGATAAATTATAGGTAAATACCGCTGCAATAATTACAATCATAATAGGCCATAGAGCCATTGCCGCCCCTTCTGCTCCTGCCCCAAGAGCTTGACCTAACGGCATTTTCCATACTATCATTGCTAGAATTATTGTTGCCAATAAAGCTATTGGACAAGTCTTATGTCCCGGCATTTTTAAAGCGCCAAGAGAAAGCATAAGCCAGGCTACTGGCAGCAATGCTATAAAGAAAAGTAAATACATATTCATAATAACCCCCCTATTTGGTAATATGGTCTTACCACTTCCCATAGCTAAATAGTATCATTATCTTCCTAATATTAAAATAATAGTTATTTTGTTAACATCAAAGTTAAATTTTTCACTTTTCACTTCATCTTTGTGGTCATAACGTTTTCATAGTTTTTTCTATTTTTTAAAATTTTTTATATTTTTTATCCAAATTAATTGAAATAGCATACAGAGGTTATTTCATTAACAAATTTAGAAATAGGTAAAAAAACCAGAGTAAAAAACTTACTCTGGTTTTAACAGTATGTAATGTAACTTAACTTACCTTGTTTATAGTGCTGAAGTTTATCATTATTCCTCCGCAAACTATATCAGAATACTCTATGGATTTAACCCCTACTTCCCTAACAGCTATAGGTATATTTTGTTGCTGTGCATATGCCGTAATTTCTGAAATTTCTTCCCTGTTTACTGCTTCAACTACAACTTCTGGTAAAGTACTTATTCCACATAGGTCATGGTCACTGAAATATTCCTTTATCTCATCAGTTACATAGACTCTATCCATTCCTAAGGAATTCATTAAAAATTCCAAATCTTTTCTATCTACCTTTTTATACTCCTTTTTGAAATTCCATGTCATATTAATTACCCCCAACCCCAATAAAAGTAAATGTAATCATTTTCAAAAATCTTAAAAATAACAAGTAAATATAAAATATATATGTTAACTTAGCTTAATTATAACATCATGGTATTACCACTGATAATTTTATATTATCATACAATTCTCTAAATTTCCACAAAAAAATCAATCAGTTTATAAACTGATTGATTTTTTTAACTAATTTATTTGATCATATATTCATTGGCAAAGTCTAGATGTTTTCGCATAGCCTCTGCAGCTTTCTTAGAATCACCTTTTTTAAGAGCATTATAAATCTCTTCATGCTGCATCGCCAAGACCTCCCTATTTTTTTCGTCAGTAAGAATTTTTTTTCTTGCATCTTTGATAAAAGAATCTATTAGAGAAGATATAGCATTAAGTATATTAAGAATTATAAAGTTCCTAGAAGCTTGTGCTATCTCATAGTGAAATTTCTTATCAATTTTTACGTTATCGTTCTCATCTGTTGAATTTTTAAAGGCCTTTATCAATATTTCCAGGCTCTCTAACTCTTCTTCAGTTATTTTTTTTGCAGCTATAGCTGCAGTTTCAACTTCAATTACCTTTCTAACTTCAATAATTTCCTCAGGATTAGTTTCCTGAAGCATAAACATAATGGATAGAGGTTCAAAAAAACTGTGTTCAAAGCTCTGACTAATGAAGTTTCCTTCCCCCTGTCTACATTCAATTAACCCCATAATTTGAAGTGCTCTTAAAGCTTCTCTGATAGAAGTTCTACTTACCTGTAGATGGTCTACTAATTCCCTTTCTGATGGTAGTTTATCTCCTTTTTTAAGTATTCCCTTTGCAATCATATCCTTAATTTGTTCTATTACTTGCTCATAAAGCTTTGTGTTTTTTATCGGACTAAACATGAAATCATTCTCCTTGTCAAACCCTATACATTAGGTATTGTATCAGTTATATGATACCTTATTTATTAAAACTTTAAAAGAAAAACTTATGTATAAAAATAATAAAATTCAGGCAGATTAAATCTCCACCTGAATCCTAGTATTCTCTAGTTTTCATTTTCCAACACTTTGTTATCTTCTAACAAAGCATTATTCACCACATTTCCCCAATTCACATATATATGAAATAGACTTACCACATCTTGTTCATTATACAATAATATCTTTTCTTTTTTGTCTACAGGCATTCTGTGAATATACTGTTCATCTTTAATGATTTTACTAAAGGTTTTGGCAAGGTTTGAGCCACTTATTAATTCACTATCTCTTAAAATATCAAATTGTTTCTCAAGACTTTTTAGGCCTATTGGTTCATTTTTTTCTTTTTCATACTGCTTTTGAAGATCTATATGTTTAAAGTATTCCTCTATATTGTATCCAATTTTATATTTCTGAAAAAGATAATTGATTACTGTAAAATCATTATTTCCTGAGAAAGTAATTATATATTTCTTGCCATACTTATCAGACATTAATTTAAAATAGTTTTTTGCCAGTATTAATATACTTTTTACATCTTTTCTATTTTCAATCATGTATTGTGTAACCTTAAGCATATTTTCTTTTTCGTCAAAGTAACAGCAACCGAAGACGCCAACACATATAGGTTTTCTATATATATAATGTTCTAAATCGAAAAACAGAGCATCTTTAAATATGCTGCCATCCCCTTCTATTTCAAGTGAATTATGGTATACTGTCTCATTTATATTTATACTTTTATGTCTTTCAATCACTCTACCACTCTTTTCTAAATTAATCATGTAAAACTCATCAGGGCATCATAGCACCATTTTCTATTATACATGCATTAATTCTATAGTCAATGAAAAGCCCTTCATTGATAAAAATAAAATTTAAACTTATGCCAGTTTTAAAAGTTTTTTATAAATTCTGGCTTCAAATTATATACTACATCTTTTCTTTCAACTATTATTTGAATCTTTTCTTTTATAACATCATCACCTAAAACCTTATGAAGAATTTCCTTTGTAGGATTAACACAGATCGGATACTTTACCATTTGAAACATTGTAAAATCACCTGCTGTATCTCCATAAGCATAACTTTCATCTAAATTTATATCATATTTTCTAACTAGTTCGTTAATTGCTTTTCTTTTACTATCACTATCCCACATAGGCACAACTTCGCCAGTATATATATCTTCTTTATCCATTACATATATGGCTCCTCTATAATCATCAAAACCATACTTAAAGGACATCTCCCTCACCAGCTCTATAGGACTACCTGAAACCGTTATAATTTTATGTCCTTTTTCCTTATGCCATTTTATTCTGTCTCTTGTATAAGTATATACCCTATCTCCCTTTTGTGAAATTACATTTTTAGCTATAAACTCTATTTGTGATTTATGCAGACCCTTTATAGCTTCTATATATATATCTGCCATTTTCAAAAGGTAGTTGTCATAATTCCCCTGCCTTTTATCCCATCTATCGTATTCAGGCTTCACTTCTTTATACCATCTATCAGAAGGTATTATTTCATACTTAACTAGCTTTTTGAATACTTCAGCAATTAATCCCTCTCGGTACAAAGTACCATCAATATCAAAAAACGCTGCTGTTATCATGTTATGCCTGACTTTTAAATGCTGTATAGTCTTAAAATCAGGCTTTTCACCTACCTTTCTTTTATCATTTTTTTACTACAGTTAATTTCTCTTATTCATCTTTACCTATTGATTTGTAACTAATATTATATCTCATTTTAATGTGATTAGTTTTATTATATATGCAGAATTTATTCCTTGATTTATATTTACAATTACCTTATTAAATATAATATATGCAAAAGCTTTGCAAAGTTTACAGGGTTATATTAATTATAATTTTAATGTTTATTCATACAATAGTTCTTTATTAAATTTATTTGATTCATATTTAGAGAAATGAATTCACAATCAGCATGGTACCGACTATTCTTCTGTTCCACATTTTTCACTTTTGCTAAGCACCAAAAGGAGGGATTTGCACCTATCGTTAAAGTAAAATTTATAAAATCTCCTTGGACTAAAGGTATTCTACTTTCTATTAATATAGTTTCTGAAGAAATACTTGTAGCTCTCATAACAGCCTGCTGCACATCTTCTTCCACTTTGACGCTTTTATTATTGATTCTTGGATAGTATATATCCATAATAAATTCTACTGTTCCATACTGCTTTTTATCTAGTGGTTTATATATATATTGTCCTTTTTTATGAATACTGCTCTTTGATGACATTCTACTCCTCCTTACTTGTATTAAATATATATTATACTAAAATTCCGCTCATGTATATCTGTGAAAGAATAAATTATTTTGCAATTCTGTAGAGCATATTATAGTATAACTTTACATTATTATCAAAGCCTTCACTATTAATTATACTCTCTATTAATACTAAATGTTAATAAATAAATTCTCTTACCTTTAACTGCCAAAAAAACCATTGACAGTAGAAATGAAAAATGTTATTATTAAATCAATAAATGATAATGATTTTCATTACGAGGTGATTATAATGAGTATTTGCGATTTAAAACCAGGACAAAAAGCTTTAATAGATAATATTGTTGGAGATGAGAAATTAGCTAAAAGACTTTTGGCATTAGGATGTATAGAAGGTACTGAGGTTTCCTTAAAGACTTCTGCTCCCTTTGGTGATCCACTAATTATAAACTTAAGAGGATTTAATTTAGCAATCCGTAAAAAAGACGCCAGAAATATATTTATAAAATAGAATTTATTTTCTATATAATTTAAAAATACTTAAACATAAATTTAGAGATTTACTTCTCTATTTTAAAATATTTTATACAGGAGGAATAAGATGATTACAGCAGCATTGCTTGGCAATCCTAATGTAGGTAAAACTTCTCTTTTTAATCTCTTAACAGGTTCTAATCAGTACGTAGGTAACTGGGCTGGAGTAACTGTTGAAAAAAAAGAAGGTTTTGTAGATAATTCATTAAAAATTGTAGATTTACCTGGAATTTATGCCATGGATACATACTCTAACGAAGAAAAGGTAGCAAAGGAGTTCCTACTTGGTGGAGAAGCAGACGTTATAATAAATATTGTAGATGCAGGAAACCTAGAAAGAAATCTATACCTTACAACTCAGTTAAAGGAATTTAACAAACCTATTATATTAGTTTTAAATATGATAGATGTGGCAGAATCTAAAGGTATAAATATAGACTACCCTATTCTTGAAAAAGAATTAGATGTTAAAATAGTTCCTATAGTTGCTACAAAAGGCAAAGGAATCGATAAACTGAAAGAAGTGCTCTTTAAGAGCAATTTTTTAAAAACTTCAATTGATAATAAGTTTCATTTTCAAAACGAGAAGGAAACCTACAATTATATAGGTAAAGTTTTAAATAAGGCTTTAACCTATAGTAAAAATAATAGTACTTCTATTACAGAAAAAATTGACAAAATTGTACTTAATAAATTTCTAGCCTATCCAATTTTCTTTGCAATATTAGTGTTAATATTTAAATTCACCTTCAGTTGGGTAGGACAACCTTTGGCAGATATGTTGGATGGATTAGTAGCTGATTCCCTAGTTCCTTATTTACAAGCTATGTTATCGACTACAAGCCCTTGGTTTAGCTCTTTGTTAATTGATGGTATTGTAGGTGGAGTAGGTTCTGTTATAGTATTCCTTCCAGTTATTCTGGCACTGTTTTTAGGAATATCCTTTATAGAAGATAGTGGATACATGGCAAGAGCAGCGCTTATGATGGATAAGACTATGAGAAAAATGGGCCTTTCAGGGAAGGCTTTTATACCACTTATAATTAGTTTTGGATGTTCTGTTCCTGGTATTATGTCTGCCAGAACTTTAGAGAGCGAAAGAGACAGAAAGCTTACTGCCCTACTAGCTCCACTAATGTCTTGTAATGCAAGACTTCCCGTTTACGCAGCTTTTGTAGCAGCCTTTTTTCCGAAAAAAGCAGCAACTATCATACTATCTCTATACGCTGTAGGAATTGTAACTGCTTTTGTTATAGGACTTTTATTTAAGAATACTATATTTAAAAAAGACGAAGAACCATTTATTATAGAACTTCCAGAATATAAATTACCTGAATTTAAAAATCTTGTGGATCATACTTGGGATAAAGGTAAAGGATTTTTAAAGAAAGCGGGAACTATAATATTTTCCATGTCAGTTATCATTTGGTTCCTATCTAATTTTAATTTTTCAGGTATGACAGAAATGAATAGCAGTATGTTATCATCTATAGGAAAATTCATTGCCCCAATTTTCGCACCTTTAGGTTTTGGCGATTGGCAAAGTTCCGTTTCATTACTAACAGGTCTTATGGCTAAAGAAGTAGTACTTGGAACAATGGGAGTAATTTATGGTGGGGATTTATCTACAACTTTATTAAATCACTTTACGCCACTTTCAGCCTATACCTTTTTAATATTTGTTCTATTGTATACACCTTGTGTATCTGCTGTTGCAGCTATGAAAAAGGAATATGGAACAAAGATGGCTACCTTTTCTGTACTTTACCAATTTGGACTAGCTTGGATTGTATCCTTTATAGTATTTAGAATTGGGTCCTTAATTTTTTAATCTTCTGGAGGTGTTTAAAATGTCAGTTGAAATAATAATAACCTCAATTATAGTAGTATCTGCAGCATATATTTTATATAAAAATGTTAAGAAAAAAGCCTCTGGCGACTGCAGTTGTGGCTCTTGTACCAGTCACTGTCCTCGATATAAAAAAGAGTAATTAAATAGCAGAAAAACCCTGTCAATTATAGGACAGGGTTTTCTTCTATTTATTGTTTTTTTCTAAAATATAATCCAAAATGTCTTCAACAGTAACTATTCCAACTATACTATCTTTTTCGTCAACTATTGGAATAGCTTCTATTTCATTCTCTCTAAGCCTTTTAGCAATATCTAGTATGTCCTCACCTTTAAATGCAGTGATAACCTTTTTTGTCATCACCCAGTCAATAGGACAGGTGTCATAATGACCCTCTTCCATTAAAAATCTATATATGTCTGCTTTAACAATAATACCTAACAATCTACCATTATCATCAGCCACTGGTGCTCCATTCACTTTATTATCATTCATTATATCTAGAGCCTTACTTAAAGTATCTTCTGGTTTTAGCTTCACTATGTTTAAATGCATAATCTTACTTATCATAAATTCCCCCCCTTAGTAATATTATATCTTAATTTTCCTAAAAGTCCAAATATTGATTGTTAAATTATGCAATATATTCATAATGTTTCAAAATTAATAAGAAATTATAATTAAAATGCCTAAAATGCCAATATAGCAATAGCTATTAACAGTAATTACTGTTAATAGCTATTGCTAATTATACTTTCAATCTGATCATGATCTCTACAACCCTTTAAGATATGATCAATTATTCTGGAAGCGGCCTTTTTAGATATTCTATCTAACTCAACGTCCAAAAGTATATTATTCTTTTTCACTAAAGTCTTTAAATATCTTAGCTGCTTTTCTGTAATTCTATCTTCTCTAGTCAACTTGTCATTATTTTCAACTTTATAAATATACTCATGTATCTTAGGTAAATTTAAAACATCTTCATAGTTATGAAGCATTATAGTATCTTTTAGTTCTTCATTAAAGGTAACCAAAAATTCCTTATACATATCTACACTTATTCCACCGTCAATTTGATCTTCTCTATCTATTCCTATGTGTTTCTCTACAGTCTTAAGGTTACACCTTTCCATACCCAACTGCTTATAGTAAGGTCTTATTAATCTGTACAAATCTATATGAAACTGAGGTGGTTGAAAGTATATACTGCTTTTTTCCATTCTTCTCTTAATAAAGGGTTCATCAAAGGCTATGCCATTATAAGAACACCATTTATTGTAACCTTTTAAATCTAATCCAAACTCATATAAAATATCATTCTCATCTTCTAAAGACTCTGCAAAATATTGCTTGATGGAAAAGTTTTTCTCATCTATAAATCTTCCAAGAGATACAAGTATTACATTGTCTTCCTCTTTATCAAATCCTGTAGTTTCTATATCATAATAGGCAACACTCTTCATCTCATATCTATTGAATATATTTATATCTATATCAACAAAGTCAGTATATTCTCTAATAAGCATTTATCGTCCTCCAAATTATTCTTTATACAGCTTACATTTACTATACCTTTTATTATATAATAATGATTTGAATTTGCAAACACTATAAAAAGGCAATGAAGCTAAGTTCACTGCCTTTATTATTATAAGCTCTACATTTTTTCTACTGTTTCTAACCCTATTAACTTTAAGCCATTTTTTAGTACCTGACAAACAGCCTCTACAAGCTTTAATCTAGCTTTCTTTATTTCCTCATCTTCTGCATTCATTATACTGCAGGCATTGTAGAATTTATTAAATCCCTTAGCTACTTCTATTATATATCTTGTTACCACAAAAGGTTCTAATCTTTCTATAGCATTTAATACAGCCTTATTAAAACCGTCAAGGGATTTAGCTAACTCAAACTCTTCCTTAGAATTTAACTTGCTATAATCAACTTCTCCGCTAACTTCTCCTGCTTTTCTAAGTATACTCTTTCCTCTAGCATAACTATACTGAACATATGGTCCTGTTTCCCCATCAAAGCTGAGCATCTCATTCCAATCAAATACTATATCCTTTTCTCTGCTGTTCTTTAAATAAGTAAATACTATAGCACCAATACCTACCTTCTTAGCTACTTCTTCCTTATCTTCAAGATTAGGATTTTTTTCATTTATTACCTGCAACGTTTTTTCTACAGATTCATTTAATAAATCTTCAAGGAAGATAACGTCTCCCTTTCTTGTAGATAACTTTTTATCCGCAAATCTTACAAGGCCAAAAGGTATATGCTTACAGGAATCTGCCCACTCATGTCCCATGAGCTTTATAGTAGTAAATACCTGTTTAAAGTGAAGAGATTGGTCTGTTCCAACTACATATATACTTTTATCAAAATCATAAGTTTTCTTTCTGTACATAGCTGCAGCTAAATCACGGGTAGCATATATAGTAGCACCATCCGCCTTCTTTACAATACAAGGAGGCATGTTGTACTCATCAAGCATTACAACCTTTGCACCATTACTTTCAACTAATAAGCCTTTACTATCTATTTCTTCTACAACTTCATCCATCTTATCTGAATAGAAGCTTTCACCAGCATAGGAATCAAACTCTACTCCTAGAGTATCATAAACTTTCTTAAACTCCTTTAAGCTTAGATCTTTAAATCTTTGCCATAGTGCTACCTCTTCTTCTTTTCCTTCTTCAAGATTCTTAAAATACATTCTTCCTTCATCTTCTAAGGCTGAATCTTTCTCTGCCTCATCATGGAACTTAACATAAATTCTAAGAAGTTCTTTTATTGGGTCCTTTTCTAGAGCTTCTTCATTACCCCATCTCTTATAGGCAGATATTAGCTTTCCAAATTGAGTTCCCCAATCTCCTAAATGATTTATTCTTACGCAATTATATCCCTGACTAGAAAGTATTTGATATAGAGATTTACCTATAACTGTAGTAAATAGATGACCTACATGAAATGGCTTTGCTATATTAGGTGATGAATATTCAACACATATGTTTTTACCAGTTCCTATATTTGATGAGCCATAGCTATCTCCCTCAGCTAACACCTTTTCTATAGTATTTTTTGTAAAATCTGTTTTATCTACAAAGAAGTTTAGGTATGGTCCTAAATTCTCTACCTTTTCAAAGCCCTCTTTATTTATTTTTCCTTTAAGCTCCTCTGATATCATGTTTGGTGCTTTTCTTAGAGCTTTTGACAACTGAAAACAAGGAAATGCATAGTCACCCATCTCAGCCTTTGGTGGAATCTCAATAAGCTTTTCAATAGTATCTAACTCTAAGTCTACGTTTTCTTTTATTCTCTCTGCAACTAATTTTTTATAATCCAATGTTATCCCTCCATTTAAAAATTACGAATAGCTAACAGCTTGTAATTTATTTGCTAACTTTCAGTTATTAATTTTGTCTTTAGTATTTGTTTAAAAACAAAAAAACCTGCCTTCTGTTAAATACAGAGACGGGTTATATCCGCGGTACCACTCTTTTTGATAAGGTTATATCCTTAATCCACTCAAAACTTTAACGCAGTTAACGTCCTGCTTGTGATTTAATAATAAATTTTTTCACAGGCTTCTCCAAGGCTCTCTTCCTTTTTATATACCCTACAGGCTTCCACCATCCCTGCTCGCTGAAATATTAAGGTCTTTTAAAAAGTACTCTTCTTTTCAATGAATTTGTTATTTAGTTTACCACAGATTATATTACTAATTTTTGCTTTTGTCAATATTTTATTCCATAACTTTTCATTATTAGACTTAACTATACTATTAACATAATTTTCAGCAAAGCACTGCAGCCCACTAGGCCTTTAGTAGGCTATAGTTTTAAATTGATGAAGGTTATTATACTATTTATCAAATTTATAATGCTTTGGCAGTATAGACTTTAGCTGCTTATCTAATATCATAATATGAGGATGCCAACCTTTCACTGAGTCTAAGGTTTTAGCTAAAAGAATAAGGACATTTTTCGCCCAGGTAACAGACTGATTTTTATTGTTAACCTCTTCTCTCATAAAGTTCAACCACTGTTCTATTACTTTAGATGCCTGGTTATAAAGTAATTCTTCGTCATCAATTTTAGTTTCTTGAACCTCACTTAAATGAATAATAAAATTAGTAATTACTTCATCAATTATTTCTGAAACATGAGAGGCATACTGTACCCCATCTCCCTGCTGCAAAGAAATTTCCTTTACCACCGGTTTAAAATCCATATTATAAATCATCTGGTAAATCTCCTTTTCTTAAATTTTATAAAAAATCTTTACATTTCACTCCAATATAAAATAAACTAAGTCATTTTATTTATATTTCAACTATATCATTAACAGGGATATTATTCCTATAGTTAAATGAGTAAATTACATATTAATACTATACCATTACATGCTTCCCCTAACTTAAGTGGAACTTACTTTAATTGAAATTAGCGGTGCATTTTCCCTAAGAAATCATTTGAAATTTAGTAACACTGTTATTAATTATACATATGTTATTAGTGAAATAAGGCTTTAATAAAAGTAAACGGGGGAATTAAAATGCCTAGCTTTTACAACTTAACCAAAGTAAATGGTTTTGATTATGACAATCTTAATAATGCAAGACAAAACAATTATGCATGGTCCATGAGTGAGTTAGGAGACTATATTTATGTAGGCACTGGCAGGAATATACTATTGAATGTTATCAAATCTATTAATGAGAACACCCAAATTCCTGTATTAATAAATCCAGACCCTGTGGATAACCTAGCTGAAATATGGAGATATAAAAAGGATGGAAAACTTCCATGGCAAAAGGTTTATAAAGCTCCAATAGGTTCCGACATTTCCGGTTTTAGATTTATGATTCAGCATAAACCTTTTTGCGGAAGCCCCTGCATCTATGCTGCAGCCTTCGGAAGAAGAGTGCAAATACTAAAAAGTACTAACGGTGTTAACTGGTCTATATTGCCTGATAGTGTTTTGCAAGGTACTTCCTCAAGAGCAATGATAGTACAAAAGGGGAAAGTATATGTAGCTACTATAAATGAGTCAAGCCCAAGTCCAATCCCTCTGTTATATAGCAGTGAAGATCCCGAGTTTTATCCTTGGGAGCCTGTTATAGACTATAATGCACCAGGCTTTGATCCTGACAAAAATCCAAGAGGATCAATAAGCAATATGGCAGTATTTAACAACAAAATATATGTTGCTACAAGTAATTCCGATGGAGTTCAAGTTTGGAGAACAAATGGAGCAGAGCCAAAATTAAATGACTGGACACTTATAGTTAATAAAGGTTTTGGAAATCCTGCAAATAAGTATTCTCTAAGTATTGGTGTATTTAAAGATTATCTTTATGTAAGCGGCACAAAACAATTGCCATTGGCTTGGTTTATTCCTATGGGATGCGATATTATAAGAATTGATAAACATGATAACTGGCAACTGATAGTAGGTGGAAATCCACTAATATCTTTAACTTCACCAGAAGCAGAACAACGTAGAAGCCTATCGGGGCTTGGATCTGGTTTTAACAATCCTTTCAATGTATACGCTTGGCAGATACAAGAATATGAAAATAAGCTGCTGATAAGTACTTTTGATGATTCTAGTAATATGGAAGTAATACTAAATACACTTTTAGCAAACAGACTTGCTTTAGAATATCTAATAGGTGCCAGAGTAGTAAATAAATTAATAGATGTATATAGGAGCGTAGTAGAAATATTGAGAGCCATTAAATATCCTATTGGATTCGATTTATATGTATCTGAAGACGGGGTTCACTTTAAGCCTGTAGTTCTTAGGGGAATTTACAACCCAAATAACTATGGCGGAAGAATACTCTATGTAGACAGCTGTGATCAATTATATATCGGAACAGCTAACCCATTCCAGGGCTGTGAAGTTTTCAAAGCCTGCAATATTGAAAGCTCCTCCTTAGAATCCTGTGATGAAATGTATTTTAGATGCCTAAAGAAAGCTGAAAAAGTAATAAGTGAAAATTACGGTATTGTAAGTGAAAACATGCCAGTGATTCTTGAATTTATACAAAAAAATAATTATCATAGATTTACTAACGATGATGAACAATAGTATAAGTCTATAAATAATGAAGAAGCCTGCTGATCTAGGACATACCTCTTAACGAAATTATAGCAGCCAGAAATAGAGGTATGTCTTCTTTTTCTATTTAAACCTTTAAATTTTTTAATATTCCGGTGAGGTATATTTTTATATACTTTATAATTAATATTGTCTTCCTTTTTCATAAAGGATTTCTGCTTTATCTATCAGTAGTTTGGCTATAGTTGCAATTAAGAACAAGCTTATAAATGACAGATGTGAGTTCCATAACTTTGTTTTATATATACCTGCAACTTTGGCTAAGGGAAGTGCACCATAAGAAACAAACCCTGCAAATAATGCTGTGATTATAGTAAAATTCCCCCAGCTTTTACACCGTTCATATACTATACTTAAACTTACTGGAATTACAAAAAGATTAGCAGGCAAAAAGGTTGGAATTATCGGTTCTAACTGCATGCGGTAATCATACCAATCTAGTGCAGTAGCAGTATCATCTAAATTTTTGTTTAGTATGTACACTATTCCAAAGTAAGCAATTGCTTTTAAATAGTCTTTTTTGTCTATCATGACAAAAAACAACACTAAAAATATAATACATATGGCAACAAAGGTCCACCATTGCCAGGTAAAAAGTGTATACTTTCTCCAAATTTCCAATCTTAATTGTAATAAATAATTTGAAACCTTATCAATTTCCTTCCCTAATTTTTCCAAAGTTTAGCCTCCTTATAGTATTTTGCCAACATAAAATTATATAGACTTATTATTCCAAAATACTAGGATGCTATTCTAAGTACCTATTATGTACACGTTTATTCATAACTGTAAATTTACTTTGTCATAGCTTCAAATACAGATTTATAAACACTTGAAGCTATATTAGCAAAACTATCTCTTATAACCCTTCTTTGACCACTTTTCTACAATTTCCTGTAGTTTTTCCATGTCTATCGGCTTACCAATGAAATCATCCATTCCAGAACTTAAACTTTTTTCTTTATCCTCGCCCATTGCATAAGCGGTTGTAGCAATTATTGGCAGGTGAGTATCAGTTAACTTTTCCTTTTCTCTAATAATCCTTGTTAGATCAAATCCACTTATTTCAGGCAGCTGAATATCCATTAACACTAAATCGTATTGCACCTTTTCCATCATTTCTAATGCCTTTTTACCATTATCAGATACCTCTACATTCCAATTATTTTGCTTACACATTAGCTTTATAGTTAACTGGCTTACATAATCATCTTCAACAAGGAGTATATTTAAACCCTTAGCTGAATTGTGAGTAGTGAAGCTTTCTTCTAAAGTAAAGTTATCTGATTCCTTTTTAGGTACATCAACCACGCAAGTAAAATAAAAAGTACTACCTCTACCATATTCACTTTCTACGGAAATTTCTCCCCCCATTAGTTCAACAAGCCTTTTAGAAATAGCAAGACCTAAACCTGTACCCTTAAATCGTTTTGTTAAAAAATTTTCTAGTTGAGTAAAATAGTTAAATAGTTTTGGTATATCTTCACTTTTAATGCCTATTCCTGTATCTTCTATAGAGAACATAAGCTGAATTTTATTCTTAACCCTTTTAAGCTTTTTAATTGATAGAATAACTCTTCCCTTTTCCGTAAACTTTATGGCGTTTCCTACCAAATTAATCACAATCTGCATAAGCCGAACTCTATCTACTATGATTTCCTTTGGCATATCCTCTGATATGTCGATTTGAAAGTCTAACCCCTTTTCCTTTGCAATAAACTGGAACATTTTTGACTCTGACTCTATTAAACCTAAAATATCTACTAATTCTGGATTTAACTTAATCTTACCAGCATCGATTTTTGATAGGTCAAGAATGTCATTAATAATTTGAAGCAGAGACTTAGAGGATGACTTAATAATATCAATCATTTCACTTTGTTCATCAGTTAAATAGGTCAGTGTTAATAAATCTGCCATTCCCATTATTCCGTTCATAGGTGTTCTGATTTCATGGCTCATGTTTGCAAGGAATTGACTTTTGGCCATATTAGCTGCCTCAGCTTGCTCTTTTGCCTTGTAGAGGTCTGTTTCCATCCTCTTTCTTTCCGTAAAGTCCTCAATAATGGCTATTGCACTTACTACATCTCCATTATCATCCTTTATCGGTGCTGCTAGTATCCTAATTGTTGCAGATTTTCTCCTCTGTGAATAGTATTGCTTCTCTGCAATTACTAATTTGCCGCTTTCTATGCATTTCTTATAGGTATCAGAAATTCTGTTTTCTACTAGTGAAGAGTCGGTAAAAAGATTAAAAGGTTTGTCTATTTCTTCTAATGGAAAACCAAATATCTCCAGTACCTTTGGGTTTATAAAGGTTATATTGCCATTTTTATCATAGGAGAATATACCTACAGGTACATTATTAGCTAGGCTCCTATACATTTCTTCCCTTTCCTTCAGCTCCATTTCTTTTAATTTACGTTGGGTTATATCCTGAACTATTCCGTATACTCGAGCTAAGTTTCCAGCACTATCACAATTACATACTACCTTCTCATGAATCCATGTTATAGTGTTATCTGCTTTTACTACCCTTATATCATATTCTGCTGTATTACCTGCTTCACCCTTAAATGTGTTTTGTATAATTTCTTTAATTAAAGACTTATCTTCTAAATGAACAATATCTATAAAGCGACTTATGCTAGGAATGAATTCTTTAGGCTTATATCCATACATACGGAATAGCTCATCTGACCAAAATGATTGTTCTCTAACTACATCATATTCCCAATATCCTATATGAGCAAACTCCTGTGCTTCCTCCAATTTTTTCTGTGTGCTTTCTAATTCTAACTGAATCTTTTTTCTTTCAGTTACGTCATGTCCTGCAAAATAAATAAGTTTTTCATCCCACTGAATTCTTCCATTCCAAGCAATCCACTTATAAGTTTTATCTTTACAAATGTATCTATATTCAACGCTTAACTCTTCATTAGTTTCTCTATTGAAGAAACTTATCCAATTATATAACTTGAATCTGTCCTCTGGATGAAGAAGGTTGTAAAAGTTTATTTTTTTCATTTCCTCTGCACTATAACCAAGGACTTTTTCACATGCAGGATTTACATATTTAAAATATCCATTTATATCAGAAATGCATAACAGTTCAGGAGTTAAGTTCACCATTTTCTCATAGTTGTCTTTACTTAATTCCATATTACTCAATGTAATTACCTGATTTCTTTACTATCCAAGAATCAGGATTTTCACCTTCCTTTCTTTTTATAGTTTTATTTATATCCTAGCTTTTTACTTTTCCTCCACTCCTCTAACTATAAAACTCCCTATTTAATATCTATGGAGCACAATTAAGCATTTTTATCATCCCAATTAATTTTTGCTTACATTATATCTCTTATAATATCTCATACTAACTCTTAACCCTTGTATTTTCAAGCCCTGTTATCCTATTTTTTACGTCAATTTTAAAAATTCCTACTAAAACAAAGAAAGAACCTACTAATTAGCAAGTTCCTTCTTTGTTTTAGTATTATATTCTGGTAAGTTTGTCTGCTATGTTTTTATTTGCTGCCGCTACATGTACTAAATATTGATCCAACTCTATTCTTTAAATCAAAGTATCCTGAGTCCATCAATACTGTTGGTTTAACCTTCAAAGCATCTGGTCTTCCATTTTCTAAACAATCCTCATTGGCATATGCAGCAACAATTTCTCCGATAAACATTGTAAAATCAAACATAGGAATAGTCTGTATTACCTTGCATAAGTAATTTACAGGGCATTCTTTTATCATTGGTGCATTCCCTACTTCATCATAAAATGATTCAAAAATCTTAGATTTATCTACTTTATTACCAGAAACGGTTCCACAATAATCGGTTTTTTCAATATTTTCAGAGGAAGGAATGTTTACACTAAAAAATCCATTCTCCACTACCCCTGCTGTTGTACAGTGGGAATTCTTTAAAGAAATATAAAGCACAGGTTTTTGACTTACAACTCCATATGCACCAATGGTAGCATAGTTTGGTTTTCCATTAACAGTTGATCCTGCTAAAACTGCAATATAGGGTCCAAAAGGAATATTTACTACCTTCTTCTTCATCATATTTATTCTCCTATCAATTTATAATTTTGTTGCAACAATAAAAATTATAAGATAAAAGAAAATAAATTTATAGACTTTTTCTTACCTATAGGTTATCATATAGATAGAGTACGCCCCTAATTAACCGTACTCTTTTTTACTTTCTAACCAATTACACAGGTCATATAAAACTATTTTTTCATTTTCATCTATGTTCACTGTCTTTAGTCTACTACAAATTTCTTCAATATTAAAAGTTGCTCCTTTAATACTGTCTGCTATTCTGGCTATAAGTGTATTATTCATAGCATCAGAGTATATTACCGCCTTCTCTATAATGGCTTTTTTTAATGAAAGACATAATTCTATAGCTCCCCAGGAGAACTTATTTTCAAAGACTATATCAAAGGAAGGAGATTCTCCATATATCCAATTCCAAGAGGAGTATTTACTATACAACTCCTGTAACCTAGGATTATCCTTTTCCACTAGGTATTCTTTACAATTTGAATGGTATATTTCCACGAAACTCTCCTTCAAACTTTCCTTCATAGACTCTATAGTTATATTAGGATTTAAGTTTTTTAAATTTATTACCCTAGCTTGTACCGAATCTATTCCCTTTGAAACTATCTTTTCCTCTGAAACCTGGAGATAGTCTGTGAGCTTGCTTATATCTACATCTATAAGTATAGTTCCATGATGATATGCAGTTCTGTCTGTGAAATAAAAAGCATTTCCTGAAAACTTTTTTCCTTCTACTTCTATATCATTCCTTCCAACAAACTCTGCATTTATACCCTGCTTTCTTACTGCATTTATTATTACACTTAGCTGTTTATCTAAGTCATACAGCTGTTTACTTAAAATAAAGGTAAAGTTTAAGTTGCCTAAGTCGTGAAAAACTGCTCCACCACCGGAAAGTCTTCTTGCTATCTTTCCCTTATTCTTTTCAATTTCTGAAATTCTGCACTCTTTCCAGGTATTTTGATTGCTTCCTATTACTACAGTATTGGCATTCTGCCAAAGATATAAAATAACTTCATCTTCCTCTACATTATCTAGCAGATATTCTTCTAAGGCTAGATTATACCATGGGTCAAAGGAAGATGATAAAACTATCTTTGTTTTTAACTCTTTAGTTAACAAAGTGTAGAGAACCTCCCTCTAAGGCAAGAGCTCCTTCATGAATTGCTTCTGCTGTTGTTGGATGAGCATGTATAGTTTCTGTAATTTGGTCTATCTTTAATTTATTCTTTACCGCTAAAGCAATTTCAGCTATTAAATCTGTAGCATGTGGGCCTATTACAGCTCCTCCAAGTACTATATCTGTGTTCTTTTCCTTTATTAGTTTAACAAAGCCTGCTCTTTCTCCGTAAGTAAGTGCCTTACCATTTGCTGCAAAGGGGAATTTTCCTACTTCTATTTCTAAACCTTGCTTTTCTGCATCTTTTTCTGATATGCCGACAGTTGCAATTTCAGGGTGGGTAAATATTGCACTAGGTACTACAGTGTAATCCATAGACAATTCTTTTCCCATTATATTTTTTACTGCCACAACTCCTTGGTGAGAAGCTATATGGGCTAATTGTATTATATTAGTTAAATCTCCAATAGCGTAGATATTTTCCACAGTAGTTTGAAGTTTTTCATTTACTGCTATTCCCTTTTTATTTTCTAGAGACTTTATGCCCAGCTTTTCAATATCCAAGCCTTCAAATACAGGAGTTCTGCCTACTGCCATAAGCACCTTGTCAGCAGAGATGTATTTCTTCTCACCATCTTTTGTAAATACTACGATAGACTGATTATCTGCTCCGTCTATTATTTCTTCTACCTTTGAGCCAGTAAATAATTTAATCCCATTGTCTCTTGCTGCAGCAGTTATTTCTGCAATTACATCTTCATCTAAATTAGCAAGAATTGAGTTGAAGTATTCCACTACATATACATCTACGCCAAACTTTGAGTATATGAAAGCAAACTCCATTCCTATTATTCCTCCACCGATTATTATCATCTTCTTAGGTAGAGTATCCATTGTTAAAGCTTCATCACTGGTAATAACATTTTTCGAATCTGCACCTGATATAGGAAGCTTTATTGCCTTTGAACCAGTAGCTAGTATTATATCTTTAGCCTTTATTGTTATTTCTCTATTTCCTTCTTTAGCAAATAGAGTTTTTGTATCTAAGAGCCTTCCCTCCGCTTTTATTACTCTAATACCATGTTTTTCAAGGATATATCCAATGCCTCCTCTTAACTCATCTACTACATTGTCTTTGCGAGCTATTACTTTCCTCATATTCACTGATACATTGTCCGCATATAATCCAAAATCTTCAGCTTTAAGTAGATTTTCATAAACTTCTGCAGACCTTACCAAAGTCTTTGTAGGTATACATCCTCTATTTAGACAAGTGCCACCTAGGTTTTCCTTTTCTATTAGCACAACTTTTGCACCGAGTTTAGCTCCTTGAATTGCTGCCACATATCCACCTGGACCTCCTCCAAGTATTGCTATATCACATTCAATTTCTTCTTTTCTAGGTTTCATTATACTAGAGAAGTAATTAAATCCTCCAACTTCTTTTGTTTGTTCTGTTTTTTCACTAGTCACAGCTGCTTCTACTCCCTCTATTTTTGCTACAACATCTCCTAACCTTACAGTATCTCCCTCGCCTATTTCAATAGATTCTATGATTCCAGAAAAATTCGAGTTAAAAGTAGAACTTCCTTTTTTTCCTTCTATATCACAGATTTTATCTCCTAATTTTATTTCATCTCCAACATTTATATGAATTTTACACACTTTACCTTCAGTCGCATGTCCATTTAATTTATCTAATACTATATCTAACATATATATTCCTCCGCAAAAGTAAATTTTAAAATATCCACTTTGAAACTTACACCTATACTAAAGGATGTGCTTGCAAATTTTAAAGATACATTTCCAGTATCTAAAAATTTGATAACACATCCCGATTCATAAGTACTTGCCTATAGGTGAGGTCAATTAGGACTATTTAAAGTCCTTCTCAAATTCCTCTATTGAATCTTTTAATAATGTAACACTGTATGCCATAGTAGGGCCTCCACCAAAGGCTACTGATACCATTGCAGCTTCCATTATTTCCTCACCAGTTGCTCCTGCCTCTAGAGCTTTATAAGTATGGAAAACAATGCAATATTCACAACGGTTGTACACTCCGATAGCAACACTTATTAATTCCTTTGTCTTTGTATCAACTGCACCTGGCTTGTAAGCTGCTCCAAGTAAGTTCATAAAAGCTCCTAATTGTTCTTGATTAGTGGTACCTAACACTTCTAAACCTGCTGAAAATTCATTTAACATTTGTCTTGGATCTTTTGCCATTTCCAATTCCCCCTATAAATAATATATCTCATAACAATCACAATAATTAATTGCTATGCTAATTATTAGTATAGCAATTATATGTAAACATTTCAATAGTGAAAATGTAAATTTTACAATTTTCTTTATAAAAGAAAAGCTGTGAGGCAAAACTCACAGCTTTTTTATGTTATATAATTCTATTCAATATTTCTTACCATTTGATTTAAAACCTTCATAAATGCACTCATATCTTCATCAGAAATATTGTTAGAAAATACTTTTCCCATATTTTCTCCTTCTGGTAAAAGATCCTTCCAAAATTTCTCTCCTTTTTCTGTGAGACTTACGAGAAATATTCTCCTGTCCTCATCATTTTTAACCCTCTGTACATATCCATCCCTTTCCATTCTGTCTACCAACCGTGCTAATGTAGATGGTTTTATATCCATCTTATCTGCAAGTTCCATTTGGCTTAAGGATTTATATTTATCTAAGTAGTACATAGCTATCCACTGGACTCTAGTAACCCCAAAGGGTGCCAACCTATTATTAAAGGCCTCTGCTAACTTTTTAGACTGTCTATTTGTCATAAAACCTATACAACTATCTAAATCAAACAATGTATGTTCACTCCTTAAAATCATGCCTAAGATTTTTATATAATTTCCTTTACATTATACGTGAAATTATATTATATTTCCATAGAATCAAAGCTAAAAATACAGTAGAACTGTCTAATGGGAGTTTTGAAAATTTCTTTATGTATTTGCTATTAAAAAAACAGAACATTCTCCAGGTTAATCTACAGCCATCAACTATACTTATATATTTTAATATATAAAAAGGATATAGAATGAATAGTCATATTAACTATCTATTCTATATCCTTTTAAATTTAAATCCTCAATCTTAAAATTTCTTTATTTATGCTGCTGAATCAATAACGATTTCCTTACCTTCTTTACGCCACTTAGCAAATTCCGCTGTTGCTGTGAATAATGCATCTGTTGACGAATTAAGTGCTGTTTCGCAAGAATCTTGTAAAACCCCCACAATGAAGCCTACACCAACTACCTGCATAGCAACATCATTTGGAATTCCGAATAAGCTACATGCTAGAGGAATAAGTAACAATGAACCACCGGCAACTCCTGAAGCACCACAAGCACATACAGCTGATAGTACACTAAGAATTAATGCAGTACCTATGTCCACCTGAATACCAAGAGTATTTACTGCTGCAAGAGTTAACACTGATATTGTAACAGCTGCACCGGCCATATTTATGGTAGCACCTAATGGAATAGACACAGAATAGGTATCTTTATCTAAACCTAACTTTTCACATAAACTCATATTTACAGGAATGTTTGCTGCTGAACTACGTGTAAAGAAGGCTGTAATCCCACTTTCTTTTAAACACTTAAATACTAGTGGGAATGGATTCTTACGAATATTTAAGTAAACAATAATTGGATTTAAAACAAGTGCTACAAAGACCATACAACCAATTAAAACTGCAAGCAATTTTCCGTAGCTTAGTAAAGATGCTATTCCATTTGTAGCAATAGCGTCAAATACAAGGCCCATGATTCCTAATGGTGCAAAGTTTATTACCCATGTAACCATTTTTGATAAGGCATCTGAAAAGTTAGTAATAAATGTTTTTGTAGAATCAGAAGCATTTTTTAAAGCGAAGCCAAGCACTACTGCCCAGGATAGTATACCGATATAATTAGCATTAAAAAGTGCTTTTATTGGATTATCAACAAGATTTAATAGCAGTGATTTAAGAACTTCTGTCACACCACCAGGAGGAGTAACATTCTCAGCACCCCCTGCAAGTATTAAGCTTACTGGGAACATAAAGCTTGCAACAACAGCTGCTAGTCCAGCTAAAAATGTTCCTAAAAGATAAAGTACTATAATCGATTTCATATTGGTCTTATGTCCACTCTTATGTTGAGATATTGCTGACATAACTAAGAAAAGTACTAGCATGGGAGCGATGGCTTTTAAGGCGCCTACGAATAAAGAACCCATAATGACAATTGGTTTTGCTACCTCTGGAATCGTTACAGCTAAGATAATACCAATAATTAAACCTATAATTATTCTTTTTACTAAGCTCAATTGATTCCACTTATTCATTAGATTTTTCACAATATTTTCCTCCTCTTATAATTAAGATATAAATGAAACAATATACAATAAATAGCAACTTTAAATATAATACCATCTGACTGCTTGTTTCGAGTTTTTTCGACAAATTAAGCTTACCACATTTTTTTATTCATTTAAAGTAAAATTTAAAATATTTTAATTCGAAATTATTACCATGGAAAATCAACGGTGAAATCATTTTCACAAAAACTTATTTTTAATGCAAAAATTTGATCTTTGTTAAATTTTTATTTATATTTAATTCTATAATCAGAAAATAATGAAAATAAATATTGAAAACCAATTACTCATTGGTATCTTAAAAAAAGAGAGTATAACCAAAACAGGGTAGAGATTTTTTTCTCTACCCTGTTTCATATCTATTACCCTCTCTATTCTCACCCATATAAGCTTGTCTAATCTTTATATAATATAAAAATTAATTTTAATACTCATATACCAAGCTGACATTAGCCTTTACCTTATATGTTCCTACTTCTAAAGCCATGCCTTGACCTGCTGAACTGTTCTTTGCAGCTAAATCATACATAATTGGATAATCAATCGGAACCCCATTAGAATTCTCAGTTATTTTTGTTGGAGTTGATATCTTCACATCTATACAGCCAGCTACTACCTGTGCTTTAGCTTTAGCATTTGATATAGCATTTACTAAAGCCATATTGTAATACTTTGCATAATCACTAACTCCAAAAGTTACCCCATTTGAGTTATTTGCTCCATTAGATATAGCCGTATCAATTATGCTTCCAACAGAATTTATCTTTTTAATTGCGATACTTAAATTGCTTGTAACTGTGTATCCAACAATTGTGCTCTTCCCTGTTTTGTCATCATAGCTGTATTTAGGACTGATGGAGTAATTAGATGTTTTCATATCTTCACCTGCTACTCCAGCTTTTTTAACAGCAGCAATTACATTATTCATAGTAGCTGAATTGCTTTTTTGAGCTTCATCTACACTGCTATTTTCAGTAGTTACTCCTAAAGAAACATAGGCAATGTCAGGAGTCACACTTACCTCACCATCTCCGTTAACATTTATTGTTCTTGCTGCAGTTTTATCCTCTGCTGCTAATACCTTGTGATTTGTAGTTGGGACTATTGCCATCAGGAAAAGAATCGTAACTACGGACATAACTACAAATGACCATTTTGTTTTTAGTAAATTAATACTTTTCAAATTAACCACCTCTTCTATATTTTTATAGATTTAAAACCTTCAGCCTATTAGTAGAACTGATTAAATTTTAACTCTTCATAAATATAGACGATTAAACATTATTTTCCGCTTCAAAAAAATTAATTTTTTTATTTATTACTAAATTATTTAAAAAATCAGCGACAAATATCCTAAAAATGTTATTGTAAATGTAGTGCAACTAAATCTGTTTCTATATAGTGTAAAACTTTTTTATTCTTAATATAGAAAATGAACTTTTTTCATAAATTAATACTCTTAGATATAGAATCGAGGTGCTAAATGGATATTGAGATTTTAGTAAAAAAGTCAAAACAAGGTGATAAAGAAGCCTTAATACAGCTTATAATGGCAGAAAAAACAGATTTTTATAAGCTGGCTTATTTATACATGAAAAATGAAGAAGATGCTTTAGATGCACTTCAGGACACAATTATAATTTTATATGAAAACATAAACAAATTAAGAAATCATGGTGCTTTCTACAGCTGGAGCAAAACAATCTTAGTAAATCGCTGCAAAAAGCTTTTAAGGGAAAAAAAGAAAATAGTTTCCTTAACCTCAGTTAAAGAAGAACCTTATGAGGAAGGCTTTGATAGAAAAAATGAACAGATTATACTAGAAAAACACTTATCATATTTAAAAGAAAAATATCAAGAAGTAATTAAGCTTCGTTATTTCTTAGATTTGGATAATGAAACTATATCAAAAATGCTTAATATACCTGTGGGAACAGTGAAATCTCGCATATTTAATGGTATTAAAAAGCTTAAAGAAAGCTTAAGAGGTGAAGAATAGTGAATAATATTGAAAAATTACTAAGGAAAAATAAATTACAACTAGATAAACTAGAGGTCCCTGATGTCTTAGAGAATAGGCTAAGAACTGCACTTAATAATAAGAGCAAAAGATTAAGCATTGCTAGACCTCTCAAAATAAAGGCAGCAGTTATTTTCATCTTTTTAATACTAATAGGATATAATTTTAATACCTTAGGATTTTATGCTGAAAAGCTTATAGGCTATGATAAATTAATGGACTCAAACTTAAAAAAGCTAAATGAACTAGGAAAAGGTCAAACTATCGGTAAAACTTTCACCTTCAAAAACGGTTTAACATTTACTTTAGATGGAATAATGCTAGATGATAATAGACTTTTAGCCTTTTACACAATAAAAAATTCTAAAGGAAATATTGAAAACGAACTCCTTGAACCCTTAAATATATATTTTAAGGGAAAACTTAATGATTATAGATGCCTTAGTTCTTACGGAGATGTAAATGATGAAAAAACAGAAGTAAAGTTTACTTCAACCTTTGATTCACCTTCTTTCTTTGACAAAGATTTAGTTTTAAATGTAATTTGTAAAAATGAAACTGGAAAAATTTCTTTTACATTAGATAAAAACAAAGCTATGGGATATAGCATAAAAAAAATCTTACAGAAAAATATTAGAACCGATGATGTTAATCTTCGTCTTGAATATATTTGCGCCTCGCCTACAACTACGGTAGTTAAAGGAAAGGTGAAAAATATATTGGAATTGGCTATAGATAGAATTCGTGGTGCTAAATTTTCACCTAACAGCTTAGACATAAGATTAATTGCTGATGGAAAAATATTAGAAATCCAACGAGCTGAGCTTAGTTCAAACATTGATGGAGTTGCTTTTAAGTATAATTTTCAACCTTTGCCTAATAACTTTAAGAAGCTTCAAATTGAATTTTTAGGTATTAGCTCTGAGCATATTATAAATAGAAATTTTAAACTAGAAAAGGATATGCTGAATGAAAATATTAATATAGAAAATAAGAGTATAGAAATAAAAAAGATATATGAGGCTAATGGCAATACTTATGTAACTTTAGCTACAGAATCAGACGTAATTTTAACAAAAGTAAATATGCTGCTGGATGGCAAAACAGTGCAACTTAACAAAACAACTCCAGAAAATGCTAATAAAAATTCTAATATCAAAACTAGAACTCTAGAGTTTATAGGAACAGGTAATGATTTAAAGCTAAATGTTCAACGTATGCTTTATAGAGAAAATTATAATAAAGTTGTAGATGTGTTTTAAAATAAGACTTTTATTGATTTTATAAATTCTGTTATCCAAGATAGTAAGATACCATTAAACAAGTAATTTAAGTATGTTGAATGTATGATTGTAAGTTATGACATGAAAAATCAACTTATAATATTCCTTAAATATGAATTAAGGGAGGTCGAAATGACTTCCCTCAGATTCTATTTCTTTTATTCTTAAATTTTATCAAAGAATATTTCTCTGCCAATATTTATTCTTGTTCTTTATAATTTTTATAGTTCACCAAAGTTCTTCAGCTCACACCCTTTTTTGTAGTAAGCTTCCATTATATCCTTGGGAACCATACTTCCCCCTGTAGCCCAAGCAATATGTGAAGCATTTTTCATCTTGTCTTTTAAGTTATTGTTTTCCATATACTTCTGTCCAGCCTCATCTTTAAATAAATCAATTGGCCCAGGTATGCCAGCTAAGGCAGAGGGCTCCAAGTAGATGCCTTCTAAATCTATCAGTGTGCTTAATAGAAGATATAATTTTTCATCTTTTGCTGTATAAGATCCGCTGATTAACTCTCTCAGCGTCTTTCCTACAAAACCTGAAGCTCTGCCAACAGCAAGTCCATCTGCTGCTGTAATGTTGTCTATTCCAAAGTCCTGAACAGCTACTTTATCATGCATGTCTGTCATTAATCCTATAACCATACATGGAGAATGTGTTGGCTCTGCAAAGAAACAGTGTACATTATCCTTAAATACTAATTTCAGACCAAAGGCTACTCCACCTGGTCCCCCTCCAACTCCGCATGGAAGATAAGCAAATAGTGGATGTTCTTCATCTACAACTACATTCATTTCCTCTAATTGATTCTTCAATCTATAAGCTGCAACTGCATATCCTAAAAATAAGTTAGTTGAATTTTCATCATCTACAAAATACATATTTGGATCTGCCTCTGCTTGTTTTCTGCCCTCTTCTACTGCTTTACTATAATCCGACTCATATTCAACTACTGTAACACCTTTACTTCTAAGAAGATTTTTCTTCCACTGCTTTGCATCTGCTGACATATGAACAAATACTTTAAATCCCAGTTGAGCACTGATTATGCCAATGCTAAGTCCCAAGTTTCCTGTTGACCCCACTGCAATAGAATACTGAGAAAAAAATTCTCTAAATTTGTCACTATCCATAACAGAATAATCATCTTCTAAGGTTAATATGCCATTTTCAATAGCTAATTCTTCTGCATGTTTTAGAACTTCATAAATACCACCTCTTGCTTTAATTGATCCTGAAATAGCAAGGTGGCTGTCGCATTTTAGTAATAGTTGTCCTAAAATTTCCTGACTGAACATTTCCTCTATTTTGCTCTGCATATTAGGGATTTTAACAATAGGCGATTCAATAATTCCATTTGTTTTTTCTGTTTCTGGAAAAACCTTAGCTATATAGGGTGCAAATCTTTTTAGTCTTTCTTCTGCTTCCATTACATCTTTCTCAGATAGTGAAATTTTTTTAATAGCATCTTGAAATTTATCATAATTAGGGTTAGTCCAAAATACTTCTTCTGTGGAAATAATTTTATCCATTAGTGGATACTGTTCTTTCCACTGCTCTAAAGTCTTTCCTTGTACTATTGTTTTACTCATATAATATACCTCTTTCTTTTATAATATTTTATATTAAAGATTTTCTAACAGAAATATATTTTATACAGGAAGAATTAGTATATGCCATTTTTTATACCATCTACGACTTTATTGAATTTTGCTTCACTCAAAATTTCATGTGTAATAAATTTACCATTATAAAACAAACTATATATGCTGAATGGTGATGGATTATGTTTCACCTGTTCTTTATTATCAATCTTAATAATCTCTAGAGGTATGTCATTTTTGCCTGCCAGTTCTTTTAATACTGTGTTTATATAATATTCAGTAAAGGGACAACAATTTGAATAATATGCTGTTAAGCCATTTTTATTGTCACAGACATTTTCTTTAGCTGATTCATTAAAGCTAGGATTTATGGCGTTAGGATTATTCTTGTAAACTAATAACTCAAAATATGGAGGAGCTGTATCACATACCTCAAATCCTTGCTTTATAAAGAACTTTTTGTCTGAGATATAGGGCCTCTTTTTATTGCTTGTAAGAACTACAATTCCATCCTTATCTTCCGAGTCTCTTAAGCACTCCTGTAAAAGCCTTTTTCCATAACCCTTTCCTGCATACTGTCCTGCAACCCAAAAACAGTTTATTACCATATAGTTTGGTGCAGTAATGGGTAGCCAGGCTATATCCCATGGACAGTATTCAATAAAAACTTTATGTTTAACATTTAATTTTTTAAATACATATCCTTTCGGAATTTGCTCCTTCAGCCAATGCTTTTTCTTCAAATATCCCTCAACACATTTTTTATCGGATATAGCACAGCAAATATGTTCGTTGTCAATGTTTTCTAAATTTAAAGTTATAAATTCCCCTAAGTTATCCATCTTTGTAACTCCTTTCATATAGATAATTTAATAATACCACTATAAAGGTGAACACTCAATTTCCTGAATTATTTCAGTAATTCCACTAGTAATATAATCCTCTGTTACATTTGACACGTTTATTTTTAGTATTGATTTTTTTGCCGGAAACCTGATAGTTTGCCAATTGTTTATGTATAACATCTATTAAGGAGGGTAAGCCTTTAGGTGTACCATGTACAAACAAATCCTTCTTATATATATCAATGGCTTGGTTTATACAATGCTGAAAATCTAAATAAGGAAACACCTCTGGATCTGGAGCGGAAGAAGCAAAATCCATTGTAAGCTTCTCTCCTTTATTTAAATTAGGTTTTCCTGTCACAACATAATACCCACTTTTGGGAAGAGAATAAACTATGTGTCTTCTTTCCAATTCATGTAATGCACTAATGACTGTACTTTTGTTGCAATTGAAATTTTCAGTTAGACTCCGAATAGAAGGAATTTTCTCTCCTTCTTTATATCTACCACCTTTAATCATGTTTTCAATCTCATTTGATACTGCTAAATACTTATACATAACCTACTCCTTCCAATCACTGTACCGGTATAGATTAACTTTATCTAATAAGGCGTAACACCCACATCCTCTATAGGTGGGGGATGTAAGCCTGCGTGTATATTGCAACGTTATGTTTTACTGAATACTATAATTAATAGTAAAATTACGGTATAATATAAATAGAAAGCGAGGTGAATAAAGATGTATCTATGTGTAAAACAACAGTTGAAAAAACTATCTAAAGAAGACTATGAAAATATTAGAGAGTTATCTCATGTTGCTAAAAATCTATATAACTATGGTTTGTATAATGTAAGACAATATTACCTTGAACAAAAGGAATATCTTAATTATGAAAAGAACTATGCTATTTGTAAAAGTAATGAAAATTATAAATTACTAAACAGTAACATGGCTCAACAAATTCTAAAAGAAGTAGATGGAGTGTTTAAGTCATTTTTTGGACTAATTAAACTTGCAAAAAAGGGTACATATGATTTTAAGTCAATTAAACTACCTAACTATCTTAAAAAAGATAGTTTTGCAACTCTTGTAATAGGTTTTGTAAGGTTAAAGGATAATGAACTAGTTATTCCTTATTCAAACAATTATAAAAAGACTCATGAGCCTATTAAAATTAAAATACCACCTATACTTTTAGATAAAAAAATAAAAGAGATTAGAATAATACCTAAAGATAATGCAAGGTTCTTTGAAATTCAATACACTTATGAAGTAATTGAAACTCAAAGGGATTTAGATAAAACAAAAGCACTTGCAATAGATATAGGTATTAATAATCTTGCTACTTGTGTAACAAATGAAGGAAAAACATTTATCATAGGTGGAAGAAAGTTAAAGTCTATTAATCAGTGGTTCAATAAAGAAAATAGTAGATTACAAAGCATAAAGGACTTACAAGGAACTAAGGGAACTACTAAAAAACAGTCTATATTAAGAAACAACAGAAATAATAAAGTAAATGATTATATTAATAAGACTTGTAGATATATCATTAATTATTGCTTAGAAAACAATATAGGAAACCTAGTAATCGGATATAATGAAACACTTCAAAAGGATAGTAATTTAGGTAAAATTAATAATCAGAACTTTGTTAATATACCAGTTGGAAATATAAAAGAAAAGTTAGAATACCTTTGTAGGCTATATGGAGTTAACTTTGTAAAACAAGAAGAAAGCTATACTTCAAGGGCAAGTTTTTTTGATAATGATACTATACCTAAATATAATGCAGATAATCCAACAGATATAGTTTTTAGTGGTAAAAGAATTAAAAGGGGATTGTATAAAACTAAAATTGGGTATTGTCTAAATGCTGATGTTAATGGGGCATTAAACATATTAAAGAAAAGTAGCGTTGTGGACTTACAAGTCCTATACAGTAGTGGCGAAGTGGATACGCCTATAAGAATAAAGATTGCATAGATTTTTAAGTCTTATGAAGCTCCCACTTCTAAAGTGGGGGAGAGTTCACTTTCATTGTATCATAACACCTTATTTAATAACATAGATATAGGCTTGAGCATAACTCACAGCCTTTTTATTTCAAGGCTCGGTAGAGACCAAAAATCTATATCACTCAAATTTTGACGTATCCTTAAAAGCACTTTGACTAATAATATACTTATTGGGTAAAACTAATTAGTTTTAGTATTTTAAGGAGGTCTTACAATTGTATCAACGCCAAGAACTTTTAAATTTGATAGACTTATTTCCCCCTCAAAGTCTAATCGACTTTTATTCTAGTTTATTTGAGAATCTTGATTTATCAGAACTTGAAGACTACTTGCCATCTAAATTTGGCCCGAAGAGCTTTTCTCGTCATGCTCTGCTAAGATCCTTTATAGTAATGAAGTGTGAGAAGCTTGCTATGATAACAGATTTAAATGACTTCTTACACAATAACTTGAAGATTGCACATATATGTGGTTTTGATATTTTAAAACCATTGCCATCATACACAGTTCTCCAACGATTTATAAAGGATTTTCCTAATGATATCCTTAAAGAAATCTTTAAAAAGCAGGTGTCTGGACTCAAAGATTTAGGAGCAATAAGTTCCGAATTTATCTCATTAGACTCGACACCAATAAAAGCAAGTACTAAGCAAAATAACCCTAAGTCTTTTACTAAAAACAAATTCAAAAAATCAAATTAACCTAAATCTGATAAAGATTGTAGATTAGGTGTCCATTCTGCAAGTAATGAAATAACTGAAAAAAACTTTGAATACTATTGGGGGTATAAGAATTTCGTTCTTTGTGACGCAATATCTGGTTTGCCTATTGATGAGATGACCACTACTGCTGAAAAAGCTGATATTTCTATGCAGATACCATTTTTAACTAAAACCAAAGGATGGTTTAACTTAGATGACACCTACTTCATAGGAGATAAGGGTTTTGACTCTAAGGATAATCACAATTTTATTAAGAATGAACTTCATGGACTAGCATTTATAGCAAGAAATAAAAGAGGAACTAAAGAACCTAAGACACTGCCTGCCGGCAATCCCATATGCGAAGCTGGTTTGGCTATGCATAAAGACGGCAGACAATATTTAAAAGATTCTATAAAGCAAAAATTTTGCTGTCCTTTCAGAACTTCTAAGGATAACACGAAGTGTCCTTGCAATCATCCTAAATATTTAAATGGAAAGAAGAACCGTGGTTGTATAAAATATAAGTCTATAGGAACTGACTATAGGGCATCTATAGATACAGAATCTATATTTTTTAAGAAGATTTACTCTTTGCGTACAGAATCAGAACGCTATAATTCAAGGCTTAAGAACTTAAGTCTTGAAGACGCTTCTGCTAGAAACTTTGGTTCAATTTCTAATCTAAACACACTAGGTCATATTTGCTTATTAACCGCAGCCCTCACAGCAATCAAGTTAGGTCAGCATGATAAAACCAAATCCCTAACGGGATTAAAACGAAGCGCATAGGTAATAACTGATCTTTGATAAAACCATATTTTCACAAACCAACAGTCCTAGGGATAGTCTACCCTTTTTTAGATAAAAATATAGGCATTTTTCATCTAAAATTTACTTTTTCAACTTATAACGAAATTCCTTAGTTATGCTCATCTCTAAACATAGATATATAAGATTATAATTATGGGAGGAATACTAAAATGGAAAATTCCGTTAAAAGAAACACTTACTTTGCTGCTACTCTATATGCACTGATTATAGGCTTCTCATTTCTATTCGTAAAGCTAGCTTTAACTGTTACAGATCCACTAAATATACTTGCACATAGATTTACAATATCTTTTGTTGTGGCTTCTATTCCTGTTGTTTTTGGGTGGATAAAATTAGATATAACCTTTAAAGATATGCTTCCTATTTTACCTATTTCATTATTTTATCCAACTTTATTTTTTGCTTTTCAAGCCTTTGGACTAGTATATATTTCATCTTCAGAAGCAGGAATAGTCCAAGCCACCATTCCTATTTTCACAATGATCCTAGCGACATTTTTTTAAAGGAGAATTCTAGCAGACTACAAAAGTTATCATTAATTTTATCTGTATCTGGAGTAATCTATATTTTTGTTATGAAAGGAATAGATTTAAAGCCTGCTAGTTCTATAGGAACCTTGATGATTATTTTATCATCACTTTCTTCAGCTGGTTATAATGTTCTAGCAAGAAAGATAACTAAAAAGTATAAAATATTGGACTTAACTTATATGATGACCTTTATAGGTTTTCTCAGTTTTAATTTAATATCTATCATTGATCATGGTATTCATGGCACTATTAATGTTTATTTTAAACCATTTATCAATCCATTATTTTTAATTTCAGTACTTTATTTAGGTATACTATCTTCACTTATAACATCACTATTATCAAATTATACTTTGTCTAAAATAGAGGCATCTAAGATGAGCGTATTTAATAATTTATCTACCCTGATAACTATGATTGCTGGAGTTATCTTTCTACAGGAAAGTTTATCATATTTTCATATAATTGGAGCGGTAATGATTATTGGAGGGGTAATCGGAACTAACTTTTTAGATAAAAAAACACCATAAATACCAATTTTAAAGGAAGCATTACTAGTGTTAAATAAATATTATAAAAGCTTACCTTACCTTAAGAGAAACTCTTAAGGTAAGGTAAGCTGCTTATATACTATAGTTCAATTTATGCACTTTTCTTTAGTAAGGATTTATTTGTATTTTGTAATGAACTGTTTTTACGTGAATATGTAAAATAAACTATAAGACCCAATGCTAACCATGTTAGGAAATATATCCAAGTTGTCTTTGATAGGTTAAACATTAAGAATAGACTGAATACTACTGCCAATATTGGTACTAATGGTACTAATGGAGTTTTAAAGCTCCTTTTTAAATTTGGATGAGTTTTTCTTAATACAATTACAGATGCAGCAACAAGCATGAATGTTGCTATAAGAGTCATATTTGCAAGATCTGCTAATTGTTTAAGATCAACAACACCTGCTATTAAAGCAGCAGTACAACCTGTTAACCAAGTTGAAAAAGTTGGTACATTTGTCTTTGAATTTATACTAGAGAATACCTTTGGAAGCAATCCATCACGACTCATTGAAAATAGTATGCGGGATGTACCAAAGATATAAGCGAACATAACTGCAGTAATTCCTACCACTGCTCCAATGGAAAGTATTGAAGCAGCCCAGCCTTGTCCAACCCTATTTAGTGCAAAGGCCATGGCATCACCAACGTTCAATAGAGAGTAGTGGGTAATTCCAGTTAAAACCAGACAAACTATAACATATATAATTGTACAAATAATTAATGAAGCAATGATTCCTGTTGGAAGATCTTTTTGTGGATTTTTTACTTCTTCCGCAGAGGTTGAAACTGCATCAAAACCTGTAAATGCAAAGAAAACAGATGCTGCTCCAGCAAAGACTCCCTTTAAACCAAATGGCATAAATGGATGCCAGTTTTGTGGTTTTATAAAGAAGGCACCTACTGCTATGAATAGAATTATAACAGCAACTTTTACTATAACCATAAAGTTGTTTACTTTCTTACTTTCCTTAGTTCCTCTTGAGAGCAGATAGGTAACCAATAATATTATTACCGTTGCCGGAAGGTTCATTATACCTCCCTGACTTGGAATAGTTACGAATTGTTTAGGTATATGTATTCCAAATTCTCCTAAAAAACCATTAAAATAAGCTGACCAACCACCTGCAACAGATGATGTACTTACAGTGTACCCTATAACAAGTGACCACCCAACAAGATGAGCAATTATTTCACCTAAAGATACATAGATGTAAGCATAGGAACTACCAGAGGTTGGTATTGCAGCTGCAAATTCAGCATAGCATAAGCCAACAAGCATACATACTATTGCAGAACAAATAAATGATAATATAACTGCTGGTCCTGCATCTCTTGATGCTACAAGTCCTGTTAGAACCATAACACCTGTTCCTATAACTGCACCGATACTCATTAAGGTTACGTCAAAGGAACCAAGAGTTTTTTCTAGTGATGCAGATTGGTGACGTTCTAAAACCGAATCTACACTTCTTTTCTTAAAAATAGAACTCATTCTTTTAAATCTCCTTTTGCAATCTTTTACTGAAGTTAATTAACAAATCCTTTAAAAAAGTTAACAAAATACTATACAATAATAAAAAATCAGGCTATAATTTGTCAAACTACCAAATTAACCTTTAGGTGGTATTGTTTGCATTTTTCTTTATATTACTCCAAAATTCGTCATTATTTTATTTTATTCGATTTAAAAATTGCAAAAAGACTTTGTTTATTTAAAAAATTCTCCCATTTTACTATAATTTTAATTGCTTTCAGCATCAAAAAGAACTATTGAAACTATCTTTCCTCTAGAAGGCTGTTAAATTTTCATATCCGTTATATATTCTTTTAGATACTTTCCTGTAATAGAAGAAGAGGAATTAATCAAGTCTTTAGGATGTCCTTGGAATATCACCTTGCCTCCATCCTGACCTGCTCCTGGACCTAAATCTATAATCCAATCCCCTTGACACATTATATCAAGATTATGCTCTATCACAATTAAGGTACTACCTTGGTTAACAATGTGGTTCATAATTTTGATAAGCTGTGACAGATCAGACATGTGCAACCCTGTAGTTGGCTCATCTAATACATATATATTCCCTTCTTTTTCCAACTCTGCTGCAAGCTTAAGTCTTTGAAGTTCACCACCAGATAGTGTATCTAAGGATTGACCTAGACTAATATAGCCTATTCCTACATCTTTCAATCTTTTCAAAGTAGCAAATATTTCTTTTTCACAAAAAAATTCCAAGGCTTCATCAACTGTCATTTTAAGAACCTGGCTAATATTTTTATTTCGTAATTTAAATTGAAGTACTTCCTTAGTAAATCTATTTCCTTGACATGCTTCACAAATACCTACCACCGGATCCATAAAAGCTAAGTCAGTATAAATTACTCCTAATCCCTTACATTCTGTGCAAGCTCCATGAGAATTAAAGCTGAAAAGAGAAGCTTCCGCACTGTTTTCTTTTGCGAAGAGCTTTCGGATAACATCAAAAATCCCTGTGAAGGTAGCTATATTAGAACGCTTAGAACCTTGAATTGCTCCTTGATCTATAAAAATTGCCTCAGGATAATGCTTTTTAAATATACCATTTATAAGAGTACTCTTCCCAGAACCAGCTACCCCTGTAATCACAGTCATAACACCTATAGGTATATCCACAGAAACCTCTTTCAGATTGTGCAAGGAGGCATTCTTTATAGATATCCATCCCTTAGCTTCCCTTGTACTTTCTTTCAAGGTAGTTCTACGATTTAAAAACTTTCCTGTCAATGTATCTGCTTTTAATAAACCTTCTACTGCTCCCTGATACATAATATTTCCGCCTTTTTTGCCAGCTTTTGGCCCCATATCAATCACATGGTCTGCAATTTTAATTACATCCGGATCATGTTCCACTATTAAAACAGTATTTCCTTTATCTCTTAATAACTTTAAAAGGTTATTAAGCCTAGTCACATCATGGGGATGAAGACCTATGCTTGGTTCATCAAAAATATAAGTAATATCTGTTAAACTGCTTCCTAGTTGACGAACCATTTTTATTCTTTGTGATTCCCCTCCAGAAAGTGTGGCTGTTTGTCTATCTAAGTTTAGGTATCCTAGTCCCACAGAATTTAAATGTTCTAATCGATTAATAATAGATTCAACTATTGTATAGGAAGAAGGCTCCTTAATATTCTCTATAAAGCTAATTAACTTACTGACCTGCATTTTTGTACAATCTGTAATATTTTTGTCCTTTATTTTGCACTGTAGTACCTTTTGGTTAAGTCTTCCACCATTGCATAATGGGCAAGTTCCTCTGGTAACCACGTAATCAATATCCTTTTTATATAGCTTAGCATCCCTGCATTCTTTGTTTAAAAAAGTCCGTTCAATTCTCGGTATAACCCCTTCATACTTTGAAGTGGTGGGCCACCCTTCTCCAGGATTTGTGAGCTTAAAACCTGCTTTATAAAGGAGGGTATCCCATTCCTCCTGGCTATAATCCTTAAGTTTCTTGTCATTATCAAAAAGTCCTGTACAAACATATCTTTTCCATCGTACCTCTCCTGGCCTAAAGGTTGGAAACTGAATGGCTCCTTCATTTAAAGATTTACTTTTATCAATTAGTCTATCAATATTGATTATATCTATTTTTCCCAATCCTTCACATTTAGGACACATTCCTGCAGGATTATTAAAGGAAAACACATCAGAATAGCCTACAAAAGGTATACCAATACGTGAAAATAACAACCGCAAAAGAGAGTAAATATCCGTTATAGTTCCAACGGTTGACCTTCCATTTCCTCCTATTCTCTTTTGGCTAACTACAATTGCTACAGAGAGATTTTCAATTGAATCTACATCAGGCTGTCCGTAATGCGGAAGACGGTGACGTATAAAACTTGAATAGGTTTCGTTCAATTGACGTTGTGATTCCGCTGCAATTGTATCAAATACAAGAGATGACTTTCCTGAGCCTGAAACTCCGGTAAAAACAGTGATTTTCTTCTTTGGAACCTCTATATTAATATTCTTTAAGTTTTTCTCTCTAGCTCCAGTAACATGAATATTATTGGATTTTTCTTTTTTCATAGTAATCCCCTTTCAATATCTATCATAAATACTGTATACTAAAAACATGACAATTGCTGTCTGTTTTTATTAAGATTAATCTATTGATCATAGGATTAATTTCTGTTGCAAAGGAGATTTCATATGTCAAAGGCTAAAAAAATATTTGATTTAATTATGTATGTAAATTCTAAGAAAAACTTTACTGCTCAAGATGTTGCCTATGAATTTAACATATCTGTCAGAACTGCTCATAGATATTTAATGGAAATAAGCGAATTAGGAGTTCCTATATATACAGAGCAGGGCAGAAACGGCGGCTATCGCACACTAGAAAATAGAATTCTTCCTCCAATCATATTTGATGAAAATGAGGCCCTAGCAATTTTCTTTGCCTTTCAATCACTAAAGTACTACAAATCACTACCCTTTGATACAGATATAGATTCAGCTTCTAGAAAATTGTATGCCACTCTTCCTGAGGATGCCAAAAACAAAATAAACCGTTTAGAAACACTTATATGCCTATGGAATCCAAAACGAAATATTGCCTCTCCATTTTTAAAGGATATAGTTGAAGCAGTTCTTGAGAGTAATACATTAATAATTGAATATGTATCAAAATCCAAAAATAAAAAAAGAGAAGTTAAACCCATTGGAGTATATGCCTATGACGGACTTTGGTATATGCCTGCCTTTGACCTGGAAAAGGATAAGGTTTTATTATTTAGAGTGGATAGAATCGCCTCTTTAGAAGTTTCTAAAAAAACTTACCAGTTTCCAATGAATTTAATAGATTGGTTTGATAGCTACACTATTAAAAGGCCTGTAAGATTACATGTTAAGCTTACAAGAGAAGGTATAAGACAGTGCCAGAGTAAATCATGGTTAGAACCCCACATTGTTGTTATGGATGATGAGAATGGGTATATTGATACAATAATTGATAAGGATGAGCTAGATTTTGTTTCTAATTATTTTCTTCAGTTAGGCATTTCTGCAAAGGTTATTGAACCACAAGAAATAGTAGATAATATAAAAAAACAAGCACATGCCCTGATAAATCATTACATATAGCTATAATTAATATAGTTCTGTATAAAAAAGTTCTCCCAAAGTAACTTTGAGAGAACTTTTAATAACATTTTAACTTGGAAACATTAGACACTCCATAAAGAGTCTTTCATAACCTTCTGATGCCCCTAGTTCCATATAATCTATCTGATGGGCGAGTTTTTCTATTTGCTCTTTTACATCTGCAGACATAAGGGCCATATATGCCCCGGTTTTAGAGGAATTACCTACATATACCAGCTTATCCCTAACTTCCTCTGGCAATATGCCTATGCCTACTAAGCTATCTGCAGGCAAATGAGCTCCGAACTGTCCTGCTATAACAACTTTATCAAGCTCGCTCATATTGATGTTTGCCTTTTTTAACAGAGCATAAAAACCTGAAAGGATAGCTCCCTTTGCTAATTGTACTTGACGAACATCCGACTGTGTAATTAGCAGTTTTTTTGGATTACTACTTAAAACAAATTCTCGTTTTTTCCCGTCTAACTGAAGCATATTATAACGATAATCTGATTCTTCCAGCTTTTCCTTTTTTATAAATGCTCCATCTTTTTTTACAAGACCTACTCCAATTAATTCTTTTACTACAGCTAATATACCGCTGCCACATACACCTATTGGTTCCTGCTCTCCTATAACTTTAACTTCAATTCCGCTTTCAGTGATTTTCACATCTTCAATGGCACCCTCTGCTGCCCTCATACCGGAGCTAATGTTCATCCCCTCTAAGGCTGGACCTGCAGCACAGGAACAGGATAAAAGCTTTCCATGATTGGATAAGACAATTTCCCCATTAGTTCCAATATCTATGAATAGTACATTCTCCTTAGCCTTGTGTAGTTGACAGACATATGCACCGGCTACAATATCAGCTCCTATATAAGCTGAGACCGATGGAAGACAATAAAGCCTAGCACCTGGAGCTGCCTCTAAGCCAATATCCTTTGCCAATATGTTTTTTGATTTCACAAATATTGGTGCATAGGGAGATTTTCCTATAGAGGTTGCATCAATTCCTAAAAGAAAATGCATCATTGTACAGTTTGCGGCAATAGAAATCTCATATATGTTTCTTCTATCTACCTTTGATTTATTACATATATCTCCAATCATCTCATTAATAGAGTTAACAATTGCATACTGCAGCTTTTCCTTAGAATCCTCTGGGTGCTCTACTTCATAAGTGATTCTAGTTAAAACATCCAGCCCAAAGTTCTTTTGAGCATTAATCATTGAAGCTGTAGCTAATTCCTTACCAGTATTCATATCAATCAGTGAAGTTACAACTGTGGTAGTTCCAATATCCACAGCAACTCCGTAAAGAAGGTCAGTAGTATCACCGGCTTCAATTCCAATTAACTCTCTGCCATTGAAAACTCCTGTAACTTCTCCAATCATAAATTCACGCTGCTGCAACAGTCTCCAATCAAATTTTTCAACATCAAAGGTGTTGCATATAGCCTCTTCAAAGGAACTTTGATTTTCTAAGGTAGGCTTTTCTATTTTAAAAATCTTCTTATGGATTAAAGGATTAAATTCAAAATCTGGAACATATCCCGTTGTAAGTATTTTATGCTTTCCTTCCTTTTGTAAAATTTCAATTACAATATCTCCTTGTGGTACTACCAGACAGGATAATCTTATGCCTGAGTTGATTTCTTCCTTCTTTAAAAGTTTTGCCTCTGTTTCTACCATATCCGGCAGATTTCCTTCTAAAAGTCTAATCTTACATTTTCCACAGGACCCTTTTCCATTACAAGGATTATCAACGAAAACCTCATTTTCTAACAAAAGCTTCAGCAAATTTTTTCCCGGCACATATTCAAAGCTTTTATTTTCAGGTTTAATAGAAATCTTAGCCATTAATAACTCCATCTCCTTTTGATAAATAGTCTACCATAGCTTTCACATTTTTCAAAGGAGACTTCATTCCAAGTCCACAGGCTGGAGATATTATATTTGCTCCGTCTTTCACACATTTTTCAGTTAGTTCAGTGATTTTCTTTGCTTCACCGAATTCAATAGCATAAGTACTTACATTGCCCATTAGTAATCTGTTTCCCAGATTTTTTCTTGCATCGCTCATATTAACTATAGAATCAAAACTTAAAACATCACTTTTGATTTTATTTACTTCTGGGTAAACCTTCTTCATTTGTCCACATATATGTACAATTGTACCTACATTCTTATTTTGTATACTATCAACAATTTTATTAAGGTATTTTACAGCAAATTCTTCAAATAGCTTAGGTCCTAAAATCTCACCGGTGCCGCTAGGGTCAGAAATTGCAATTATGTCTGCTCCTGCTTCTATTTGTTTTGTTGCAAATAAAATTAACTGCTCTGTAACAAAATTAAGAAATTCATGTGCTTCCTTATTACTTTTCTTTAGCTCCTTATAAAAAGTGGAAGGTTCCATTATAGAGCTTGCTGTACTAATAGGCCCTGTTAAATTACCTATAATAGGAACATCACTACCCTTCAACTTTAACAGTTTTATAGCATCAATAACCACCTTTGCTCTTCTCTCTTCATAGCTAATCTCAGAAATTTCTTTCCATTCCTTAACAGAATTAATTGCATATTCTATAACATGAGGCTCATAAATATTTGTCCCCATATCAACTTTTGCTCCAAAATTTTCCGCCTCAATAGTCATACAGAAGGGAACACCGTAATTTTCAAAGCAGCCTTTTTCATATACTGCTGTTGCCAAATCAGCCATCATTTCAGCATTCAAATGGGCCTTTTGAAATTCTACTCCAACCTCCTCTATTAATTCTGTTGTAACCATGTTCATCATGCCTCCAGGACAAATACATGGTGGTCTATCAACCTTCTCTCTACCAAGAACCTTCATCAATCGTTCTTTTGGCAATAACACAGCTCTCACCTCTTTCTACGCTATATTAAGCAATGTCTTTATTTGTTTAACTGCCTCAACTGCATTAGGAGAATAACCATCTGCACCAATTATATCTGCAAATTTCTTTGAAATTGGTCCTCCACCTATAACAACTTTAACATTTTCTCTCATACCAGCTTCTTTTAATAACTCTATAACAGTTTTCATCCCCCCCATTGTTGTAGTCATTAATGTGGACATACATACGAAGGATGCATTAACCTCTTTAGCTTTATCTACAAAATTTTGAAGTGGAACGTCTCTTCCTAAATCAATCATTTCAAATCCAGCTGTTTCTAACATGATTTTCACTAGATTTTTTCCTATATCATGGGTGTCTCCTTCTACAACTCCAATTACTCCCCTTGGCTTTTCTTTTTCTACTTCATCTGAAGGAAGATGTGGTCTTAAAATAGCTAAACCTTCATACATTGCATCTGAGCATAATAATATATCTGTAACAAAATATTCTTCCTCTTCATATAATTGACTTGCGCGGTTCATACCATCTACAAGACCTTCCAAAATACCTTCAAGTATTGGATACCCTGCTTCTACATATTCATTAGCTGCTTCAATTACATCATCCTCTTCCATATCCACTACACCATCAGATAATCTCTTTAATAATTCTTCCTTTAATACTGCCATTATTTTTCCCCCCACTTTTTAATAACTAATATATTTATTCCGATTCAATTTTCACTTCATATGTTAAAGGAAATTTTTTGGGTCCAAAGGCCACTTTCCATATTTTCTGGCAGAAGCCATAAATTGGTCAATATTTTCTAGCGGAACAGCTCCTGAAAGATCACAGCCTGATGCTAAAATATATCCACAAGGACTGTCATAAGCCTTTTGTATGCAGGTTTTTACTGCTAAATCTACATCATTAGTATTTCCTAGAATCAGTACTTCTACTGGGTCTACATTTCCAAGGATAGGAACTTTATCTCCTACTACTTCTTTTGTATAGGCTAAGTCTACCCTGTTATCAATACTCATCATATCACAGCCTGACTTCACCATTTCTCCTACGATTGCCGTTGTATCTCCACAAATATGGTAACAAACCATTCCTTTTGCATCATGAATATCTTTCATCAAATCTATTGTGTATGGTAGAACGAATTCCAAGTACTGTTTTTTATTAAGAATTGTTCCTGATGCAATAGGATCACATAATAGAATAAGAACACCTGCTTTTATGAATTCTCTACAAATCATTTTTAGTGCATCATTACAAAATTTAATTAATTGATGCAGTTTTTCAGGATTTTTTCTAGTTGCTCTTAACAAATTTTCTGTTTTATAAATACTGGAAGCAGCAGTAAATGGTCCAGATATTAAAACCCCCGTTGGAACTTCATTTCCTATTTCGTCTATAATAATACCTGCAGCTTCTAAGTGCATCTGGAAGGCTTTATCATTTTTCAGCTCTAATTTTGACATATCTAACTTGTCAACATCATTTAAGTCCTCTAAAACATATTTCATAATTGCTGGCACAGAGTCCTCTGGGTCACTCATTTCACTGCCTAGAGCTGCACCTACACCATGCAATCCATATTCAACAATCGTTAAATCATTTCCAAATCTTTCATAACAGGCAATCTGTGCCTTTGCTTCATTTAAAGCACTGCTTCTTTTTTCCTTGTGAGTCATTCCAAGTGCTAATCCTGACATAGAACAAGCAACTGGCATAGCTAGAATTCTGTCCATAGGTTTTCCTGTCATAAATGCAGCCAATCTTTCATTTGGTGTCATCTTATCATCTTTGTGCATATAATGTCCTCCCTATATAAATCAATATTTTTACTAATACTTACAGCAAATTAATTGTTTTGATTATTCCATTTTTTAATTCAAATTCTTTATCTTTAATACACATTTGTCCAACAAACTTCGCTTGTCCCATTACTTTTATGCAGGCTTCGGAGTATTTTACAGGCTCTCCAAGGTTAACATCCTTCCATACCGCTTTATCTGTTCCTATCAATGCGAAAGTAGTTTTAGGGCAAAGTAATACAATTGTTTCATCATTAATCATTTCTTCAATCTTCTTTAACAGTGGATAAGTAAACATTTCTACCGTTTGTTCTGCAAATTTAGGTCCTAGAATATTTAGTCCTCCAGAAGAATCAGCATAACTAATCATATTTACTCCTGCTTTTTGAGCCTCTTTAACAAAACGTAATAGTTCCTTTTCAAATTTATTGAAAATAGCTTGCATAGTATCTGGATCTTTTCTAAAGATCTTAAAAATGTGACGTGGGTCTATTAAAACATTCATAATTGTAAAGGGACCAGAAATATATAAGAGAACATTCTCCCCTTTATCTTTTAAATGCTTACAAGCTTTTAAAACTTCTGATATACGTCCTTTTGAGTAATCGATTTCAGGTAGATTTAATATTTCCTGTGCAGATGCACAAATATAGTCTTTTGCTCTTGGACCTATATTTTCATCTCCAAAATTAATGCTTCCCCCCAAGGCTTCTCCTTCAACGGTATGACAAAATGGTAACCCACAGAAATTTGCCTTATCATACTTTTTCAACTCTTCTGCCAAGAGAGCCATGCTATCCCAATACTTATAGGCTTCTGGAAACTGCAAGTCCAATTTTTCTGTAACTTCTTTATTAATTCCTATAGAATTATCATATGTACACTTAAAGTCAACAATTTTACTCATGATTCCCCCCTGTTAACTAAAACATTTTAATATTTTTTCTTTCTCTAAATTACTGCCAATGATAGCTACCTTTGTTTCTTTGCATTCTTCTGTATATTCCCAGTGGTAATGATGTGGATTAAAATCAAAATAGACAAATCGCCTCGTATTAAGTTCTAGAATTCCCTTAGCTCTTAAAACAAAGCCATATTCCTTGTCCCTTAGAGAAACTAGCATGTTATCAAGCTCTTCCTCGGAAAAAACCTTAGGACTAGCAAGGGATAAAGTACCAAATATTTTATTAGCAGGCACTGATAAAGCTTTTCCCTCTAAATTAGTTTCACAGCTCTTGATTGTATTTAATATTTCAATTATTTGTTCCCCATTATAGGAATACCAGTTCTCTTTGAGAATAAATGCTTTCTCATTATTTAATCTTATTTTTGAAATTACTTTTTCAATTTCTTTGTCTTCTGTTTTGTCTAAATGACTTAGAAAAATAATATGAGCATTTTGAATTTGATCCAAATAAAATTCCCCAAATATCTCTAAATAGTCTTCGAATGCACTGGCATCTACAATAGTTATTAATTGATTTATTCTTATATCAAGCTGTGGATTCTCAGAAATCTTCTTGCAGGCTCTCACAACATCTGATAAATTCCCAACACCAGAGGGCTCTATAAGTATGCGGTCTGGTCTATACTGCATAACTAACTCTTCTATGCTTTTTTTAAAATCTTGTACTAAACTACAACAAATACATCCAGCATAGATTTCCCTAATAGGCAGGTTATCACTGATTAAGTCTCCATCAATTCCAATATCACCAAATTCATTTTCAATTAAAGCAGTTTTACCTTCCATACCTGGAATGATTTTTTTTAAAAAAGTGGTCTTTCCAGCTCCTAGGAATCCAGAAATGATGCTTATATCAATACTCAATGCAATTCTCCTTTGTAACTAAATTTTTTATTTCTATGGAAAAGTACATAGTACCTTTTCATTCTATGCTTTGTAACCTCCAAGTAATTTTATCATTATAAATAATGTTGGTCTAATTCATATTTCTTATCTTTTAATTCATATCTATAAGTTTTTTTTATCCTCCATTATTTATTACCCTTATATTTTTAAAAATCTATCTGTATTTTGGATATTTTAAGTGTATAAGTCATATCAAGTTAATATAAGAAGGCTACAAATGAACATAATTCATCTGTAGCCCTTATAAGTTATCAATAATATTAGTTACTCTGAGGTCGTAATGGAAAATAGAAGCTTTCTCTTTCTATAGAATTACAGTTATTATTTTGAGATTTTATATTTTTGAGATTACCTTTATAAATTATCTTACCTTTTAAATCTAGTAAACTTTGAGGTCTCACAAGATTTCTTGATATATCAAGGTCTGCAATATTGCTTTCCTTTAAAATATAGTACACAAACTCTGAACATAGAAATCTAGTCTCCGAGCATTCTGCCTTATTAAATAGACTATGAATTAGCCCCTTATAATTATATTTATAAAGATTACTATTAAAAATAAAATGATTCAGTAAACCTTTAGCCTTCTTATACTGCTGTTTTGATACCTCTACTTCCATTATTACACCGGGTAAATTTTTATGAAATTTATATAATCCTTCATCAACTTTTTCTTGTCTAAACCTTCCTACAAAAGGATTATAAGTATTCTTTCTTCCAAAACCATACATATTATTCAGTTCTTTGTCTAAAGATATAGCTGCATGAGTATATTCATCATTCTTAACAAACTGAATAAGCTTAGACATTACTGTGTTTGTCCTTGTAAGAACTATATATAAACAATATTTTTCCATCGTAAAGTACCCCCACTTGTTTGTTTGATATACCCATTATGCAGCATAAAATTTAAAAATACTTAAAGAACATCTTAAGAAAACCTTAATTTCAATCTGTAATCTTAAATCCTGCACATAAATTAACAAGTAGAGTTACAATAATTTCTCTTTATCCTAAAATAATCATTTTATTGTTATGATAAACTATAAGTTCACACTAAATTACTGAAAAAATATAGATCGAGCTAGGGTTAATTCCTTACTCGATCTGTACTTATTAACTGTAGCCTTATAATAAAGGTAATCCATTACCAATCTTTTGCTACTATATTTTTTGTTTCTTTTGTTGTTGCCAAAAACTGTTTCTATTCTATTTTACTAAAAAGGAATTTATACCTTTTTAACAAATTCAGATTTTAGTTTCATAGCTCCAAAACCATCAATTTTGCAATCAATATTGTGGTCTCCATCAACTAAGCGTATGTTTTTTACTTTTGTACCTATTTTTATCACTGATGAACTTCCTTTTACCTTTAGATCTTTTATTACTGTTACAGAATCGCCATCATTTAAGATATTTCCATTTGCATCTTTGATACTATTGTTGTCTTCATTGTCTTCTGTTTCTAATTTTAAAGCCCACTCATGAGCGCATTCTGGACAAACAAAAAGACTTCCATCCTCGTAAGTGTATTCTGAATTACATTTTGGACAATTTGGTAAACTAGACATAAATTCATTTCCTCCATTGCTATTGTTAATTGTCATATATAAAATTATTTTAATCCGTCACCTTTAAATTAAGTTATCTTTTTTTAATAGATTAAATAGTGTTGGATTAAAATTAAATTGCTTAATTAAATCTTCAACCTCAACTAGGGCTTTCTTTCTTTTATCCTCAGATACATTACCCTTAGATGCTCTGATTAATATATTTTTAGGGGAATGTGCTATATCTATAAATTCTAAAAGTTGAGTTTTGTAGCCTAAACACTCTAATAAATTAGCCCTGACAGCATCTGTCATAAGTGCTGCAACTCTTTCTTGCACTATTCCATATCTTGTAAGTATAGATAGAGATTCTGCCTTCATCTGTTCATTAAACTCATGCTGGCAGCAAGGAACAGAGAAAATCATCTTACTATTCCACTTTATCGCATTATATAAAGCATAATCCGTTGCTGTATCGCAGGCATGTAATGTAATTACCATATCAACTTTGTTATTGTATTTAAATCCATTTATATCTCCAATTTCAAAGTGTAGGTTCTCATATTTATATTTTTCAGCTATCTCATTGCACTTTTTAATAACATCTTCCTTAAGATCTAATCCTATCATCTTTACATTAATCTTTTTAATTTCTACAAAATAATAGTAAACTATAAAAGTCAAGTAAGATTTGCCACAACCAAAATCTAAAATTGTAAGCTCTTTAAAATCATTTTTCTTAACTTCATCATCTATGATTTCTATAAACCTATTTATTTGCTTATATTTATCATATTTTGAGTTAACTACCTTACCTTCCTTTGTAAAAACCCCTAAATCTATAAGAGGTTCTATTATCATTCCCTCTTTTAAAATATAATTCTTTTCTTTATTATGACTTTTGTTTGCTACCTTTATATTGTCGTCTTTCTTTTTACCTAAAAAGACTTTTCCCTTTTTAGATATTTTCAAATCAAAAGTAGTTGAGGTAGACCAAGCGGAAAGTTGTTTATAATTTCCTTGTAAATATTCCGTTAGCTTCTCTTCTAATATATCTACGTCAATATTCTCGTGAAAAACTTGTTTGTCAGTGTATTTTTCTATTTGATAATATTGTTTTTGATTATTTTCTTTTAAAATAAATGTTATTTTATTGTATTGAACATCCTTATTCATCTTATTGCTAATAACTATTTTAATAATTTCTTCTTCTATTATTTCCTTAATTGCCTTTTTAAAATCATCCATTCTTGTTATAGCCCTTCTTTCTTAAGCAGCATATGTAAATATTAATTTATTATGAAAAAGATAGTAGTACTCCACGTACTACTATCTTTTTCATAATAATATTTTTCTTGACCTATGTCAACAGAGGTTTAACCTAGGCTACTTATTATTTTATTTAAACTAGCACCTTTTTAGAACTATAAGCATAGATTATATTAAAGTTAGCTTAGGGTAACAAAATTAATACCATGAAACTAAATTAAGCTAGTGAAAACTTATTTTTACAATATAATTATTAGTTCAAGGAGGAAGTTTTATGTTAAAGCTCAATAATGTATCTGTAGGAAATTATGTAACTGTTGAAAATTTGTTATCTACTGGAATGTTAAGAGAAAGAATGCTGGCTCTTGGTCTAACTAAGGGCGCTCAAATAGAAGTGGTAAGAAAAGGTCCATCAGGAGATCCCACAGTTTACAATATAAGAGGTGCCATGATAGCTCTGAGAAAAGAGGAAGCATCCTTAATTTTCGTTACTCATAACTAAAGGCTCATTGAAGCAGGTTACTACCTGCTTTTAAACATCAAAAATTTTTAGGAGGTTAACAAAAATGGGGCTCACATTCCACTCTACTAAAAGTGATGCTTTTACAGACATATTTAACATCGAGAAAAAAGAAGGGCAATACATTATTGCTCTTGCTGGCAATCCCAATACTGGCAAAAGTACTGTTTTCAATGCCCTGACTGGTCTTCACCAGCACACTGGCAATTGGCCTGGTAAAACAGTAGTAAACGCAAGAGGAGAATTTACCTATAAAGGTAAAGAAAATATATTAGTAGATTTGCCTGGAACCTATTCCCTCTTTGCATCCTCTGTAGAGGAAGAAGTAGCTAGAGATTTTATATGCTTTGGTAATTCTAATGCAGTAATAGTAGTTACCGATGCAACCTGCCTTGAAAGAAACCTCAATCTGGTATATCAAATAATGGAGCTTACTGACAACATAGTGTTATGCATAAATCTTATAGACGAAGCAAAAAAGAAAAATATAGTTATTGATGGAGAAGGCATAGAAAAGGAATTAGGTGTTCCTGTGGTATTATGCGCAGCACGAAGTGGTGTAGGTATAAAGGAACTAAAAGAAGCAGCGTACAAGGTTACTACAGGTCAGATTAAATCAAATCCTAAAGTTGTAAAATATCCCCACTATATAGAAGAAAAGTTTAAATCCATAGAACCACTTATTGAAAAAAATATAATAGGAATTAATTCACGGTGGCTTGCTTTAAGAGTTTTAGATGGAGATTCAAGAACAATCTCCTCTATTTTCAGCAATTTAGATAAGGATTCCTTGCAAGAAATATTAGTAGCTGCAAATTCATCTACCGAGGATAGAGATAAAATAAATATTAGAGACGATATATCAGAACAGATTTACAGGAGAGCTGAAGAAGTAAGGGACAAATATGTAAAGGAAAATAAGGCTAAAATAAATAGAGATAAGTTAATTGATAATTATATTACTTCAAAAGTTTTTGGTATTCCGCTGATGCTCCTGACTTTAGCTATGATATTCTGGATTACCATCACTGGAGCCAATGTGCCCTCTGCCATGATAGCTGATCTTTTATTTAATTTAGAATCTAAACTGACTTTATTGTTTAACCACATGAATGCCCCTAGTTGGCTTCACGGTATTCTTATACTTGGACTTTACAGAACCCTAGCCTGGGTAGTATCTGTTATGCTTCCCCCTATGGCCATATTTTTCCCACTCTTTACAATACTAGAGGATCTTGGCTACCTGCCTAGAGTAGCCTTTAATCTAGATCACTTGTTTAAAAAAGCCTGTGCCCACGGCAAGCAGTGTTTGACAATGTGCATGGGTTTTGGTTGTAATGCTGCTGGCATAATAGCCTGCAGAATAATAGAATCTCCTAGAGAAAGACTTATTGCAACATTAACCAATAACTTTGTTCCCTGTAATGGAAGATTTCCTACTCTAATAGCCATCTCAACGGTTTTCCTCGTTGCAAAGGGAGGCAGCGGATTTAATTTTTTACCAGTACTATCAGTAACAGCACTAGTTGTTATAGGTATATCTATAACTTTACTAGTATCCTATGGCTTATCTAAGACAGTTTTAAAGGGAGTTCCTTCTACTTTTACTTTAGAGCTTCCCCCTTATAGAGTACCTCAAATAGGAAGGGTTTTATACACTTCAATTATTGACAGGACTATGTTTGTACTGTGGAGGGCTGTAGTCGTTGCTGCCCCAGCAGGAGCCATAACCTGGGTACTTGCTAATATCTACATTGGTGACCTAAGTATTATAGGGCATACCGCAGCTTTTCTTGATCCTCTTGCCAAGGTCATCGGTCTTGATGGCTTCATATTAATGGCCTTTATACTTGGACTTCCTGCAAACGAAATTGTACTTCCTATACTATTGATGTCTTATTTATCCACAGGGACTATGATTGAATTTGAAAGTATAGAATCCTTAAGAAAGATATTGCTAGATCATGGATGGACATATCTTACAGCACTTAACATGATGCTATTTAGCTTGCTTCACTGGCCTTGTGCTACAACACTTTTAACTATAAAAAAGGAAACCCTTAGCTTGAAGTGGACAGCACTTTCAGCACTTATACCAACTCTAGTAGCATTTGTTGTGTGCTTTATTACAACCACAGTATTTAAAATTTTAGGTTTAGGTTAATTTATATACAACTAAAAATAGACCTTTTCTATCCCTTAAAGCTAGGGAATAGAAAAGGCCTATTTACTATATAGCTTTTTTTTCAAAAGTAATTGTAACCTTAAATAAGTCTCCATCGACAATTACATTTAGTTCTCCACCTTGAAGTTCTACAAAGCTTTTTGCTATAGCTAACCCTAAGCCTGAACCCTCTGCACTCCGTGATTTATCTCCTCTTACAAACCTTTCTACTATCTCATCTACATTAAAATCTATTTCATTTGCTGCCATATTTTTTAGGGTTATTTCTACCTTGTCTTCTTTTGAATCAATGTCTATATAAACTCTAGAACCCTTCATGGCATACTTAGTTATATTAATTATTAAATTTTCGAATACTCTAAAGATACGCTGGCTGTCTAGAGGCACTATTACCTTTGATTTCGGATAATTTGTTTTTACTATTAATGATGATTTTGATATTTTATCATCTAATTCAAGTAAAGTTTGTTTCATTAAGTCCACCACATCTACATCTACAATATTTAATTGTATGTTTCCACTTGTGGCTTTACTAACTTCAAATAAATCCTCTATTAACTCCTTCAATCTTTGGGATTTCCTATCCAGGGTTTCTAAATATTCCTTTCTTTTTTCCACTGAGAGAGTTTCATCTTTTAGCAAATCTACATAGGTAATAATAGATGTTAAGGGCGTCTTTAGGTCATGAGAAACATTAGTAATAAGCTCTGTCTTCATTCTCTGGCTTTTTACTTCTTCATCAACAGCTTTTTTAAAACCCTTTTGTATACTTTCCATTTCCTTCTTAAAAGCATTAAACACCCCTAAATTTTCTTCAATAGTTACATCCAAATTGCCTTCAGCTATTTTATTTGCAGCTTCAAGAAGCTTGTCATATTGATTACTAATATTATTATAATGTTTTCTTATCATTACAAATAGTATGCCAGTGTATATTATCGCCCCTATTATTCCTAAAAACCACAGACAGCTAATTAGTGATACTATAGCTAGATTTATTCCTAATAATGTTGCTATTTTCTTAGTATTCTTCTCTTTTAGGTCTATATTTTTTAAATAATCATAAAACCTTTTGTTAACTCTTCCAATAAATTTTAAAATTTTATACATGAAAGAGTTTATTTTTATATACTCCTTAATTCCAGTGTTTAGAATATGCTTTGCAATAATACTAATAGTAAATAATATTCCAAAACATAAAAACCAATAAAGAACATTTATTACATCTATACCTCTATAAATAGCAGCTTGGCTAAAACTTATTGGTAAAATCTTAGATAAATCTCCATTTATTGTGCTTGTAATAACAAGCTCCGGTGCCTGGTATAGGAGTACAGACAGGATAGAAATTATAAGAATAATCATCTCTACAGGTATTGCAGCAATCTTTTTAAATCCAATTAGTTCCTTTTCTATTTTATACGGAATTATAAGTGCAGCTATTAATATGCAAAGAGAAGCTATAATGATAAAAAATACCGATGCATCTTTGTAAGCATTAATTTCATTGTTCTCTTTATATAAGGATATTGAATCCTTATATTTTAATTCTTTTGGAACAGCATAAATATAGGTCATATTCCTAATAGGTTTCATCTCTAGACGTTCTCTACTAGTTATCTTATTATTTTTAAACTGCCATAGGATATTTGTCACATCCGCACCATAAAGCTTTTTAATTATGCTATTTCCTTGATCATCATATTCAATAACTATATAAAAACTATAGTTGTTATTAAGAGATTGAAGATTAGTACTATCATCTAATAAAGACTTTATACTACCTTTGTTTCTTTCCTCCACTAACTTACTATCTTTTTCTATAGCATAGTATTCCAGGTTCATTAGTTGTTGATCTAAATTTCTCTTATGTTCATATATCTCTTCATTAAATCTATTTTTATAATTATCTATGTCATCATGTATATAATCATCGTACTTTTTATCGAGATTTAAAATAACATCGGAAGGTTCAATATTCTTATTTTCCTTTTTCTTAAGAGTATCAAAATATATGCTGTAATTGCTATTTACTATGTCATTTAGAAAATCTCCTCTTTCGAAAATATTATATTCATATTTCTTGCTGTTTTCTTTTATTATAGGATATACAGAATACATTGCTAAAGAAGAGGCTATTAATACTAATAAAGTAACTATAGTTATAATGTACTTGCCTTTACTGTTTTTCAATTTTATATCCAACGCCCCACACCACCTTCAAATATTTTGGATTTTTAGGATTTATCTCTATCTTTTCTCTTATGTTTCTTACATGAACCATTATTGTATCTGTGTTTATGGCATGCTCATTCCAAATCTTTTCATATATCTCTTCTGCAGGAAAAACTCTTCCTGGATTTTTCATAAGTAACGCAAGAATTTTAAACTCGCTAGGAGTAGTTTTTACCATATTTCCATCTACAGTTACCTCTTTTGTGTCTATATTAAGTTCTAAGCCTCCTATTATGTAAACATTGTCCTGCCTACCTGTTCCCTTAACCATATTTAAAAACTTAGTATATCTTCTGAGCTGGGAATTTACCCTTGCCAAAAGCTCAAGAGGTTTAAAGGGCTTTGTTACATAGTCATCTGCCCCTATATTGAGTCCCATTATTTTATCAACCTCCTCAGATTTTGCAGATAATATTATTACTGGAAAATCATAATCTTTTCTAAGCCTCATAGTAAAAGTTATACCATCCATCTTAGGCATCATTACATCTACAATTGCTAGATGTATGTCTTCTTTTTCTATTATTTCTAATCCTTCCAATCCATTATGTCCAATAAAAACTTTATATCCTTGATTTACCAAATAAGCTTCTATTGCAATGGCTATATCTACCTCATCTTCTACCACTAAAATATTATATATATTCATTTCTTCCCATCCCTCTTTCTATGAAATCATTCTAAATTATATAATATCATAGTTACTTCACTCTATAGTCTTTTTACCCTTCCCTTATTTCTCTACCTTTATGATACACCTAGTTTTTAAAGATAACCTTGTGATAATTCTAAAGAATTTCTAAAGATTGTCCTGACAAATAAAAAGATGATGAATACTAAATATTTTTCATCACCTTTCAAACTTGTGATATAAAAACTACAGCCTTTTCTAAGACCCTTGACTATATGGTTATATATCCCTTATTATAACAATGGGAAAATGTGTATACAGGAATAGTATATAAAGACAGGAGTTGTGTATGTTAAATATAAAAAAGCCTTTGTTTCAAAATAAAGAAATGATAATTACAGTATTTGCATTGGCATGGCCTTCTATAGTAGAACAAGCACTGCAAACTTTAGTGCAATATGCAGACTCGGCCATGGTAGGCAGAATAGGAGCTGAGGCTTCTGCCGCTGTAGGACTAACAACTACAGTAACCTGGCTAATAAATGGACCTTTTTTTGCTATGGGAATTGGTGTCCTAGCTTATATAGCTTCATCTATTGGTGCTCAAAAATATGAAAAAGCAAAAATTGCAGCTGTTCAGTCCATTATAATTACAATTATATTAGGAATTGCTGTGGGAATACTTATGTTGTCCATTAGTCCCTTCCTACCAAAGTGGTTGGGAGCTGCACCGGAAATTCAAAGGGATGCTTCAATTTATTTCGGCATCATATGCCTTCCTATGTTGTTTCGTGCTTCCAGCATAATCTTTGGAGCTGTACTTCGTGCTACTGGGGACATGAAAACCCCAATGGTGGTTAACCTTATTATGAATATTATCAATATACTTTTAAATTACATATTGATTTATGACAGCAGAACAGTATCTATAGGTAATTTTAGCTTTTTTGTCTATGGTGCTGGACTAGGGGTGGTTGGCTCTGCTACTGCAACTGCAATTTCTCACTGCATAAGTGGTACCTTGATGTTTGTTGAACTTTACAGAAACAAAATAATATCTCCTAAAGGTGAAAAAATTAAACTCCACAAGCCAATTATGAAAAGATGTATTCAGATAGGCTTCCCTGTGACCTTGGAACGGGTTACAACCTGTCTTGGACATGTTGTTTTTACGGCATTAGTCACTAAATTAGGTACTATTGCCCTTGCTGCCCACTCCATTGCACTAACAGCGGAGCAAGCCTTTTATATTCCAGGCTATGGTATGCAGGCTTCTGCTTCAACACTGGCTGGAAATGCTTTAGGTGAGAGAAATGAGAAAAAACTTCATAATGTATCTGTTACAATAATAGGAATTGCCGTTGCTATTATGACAATAACCGGTGCTATACTTTTTCTATTCCCAAATGTTATGATGTCTATTTTTACTAAAGATCCTAAGGTAATTCAATCTGGTGCTTCCGCTTTACGTATTGTAGCTATTTCTGAACCAATGTTTGGTGCTCTTATCATTTTAGAAGGTATCTTTAATGGTGTAGGAGAAACTAAAATACCATTTTTAATTTCATTACTTACTATGTGGGGTATTAGGATTTTATCAACTTTTTTATGTGTTTCTGTATTTGGTCTTGGTTTAAATGCGGTATGGCTTTGCATGGTAGCAGACAATGTTGTACGTTTTATCCTTCTTACAATTTGTTTTATCAGCGGACGGTGGAAACGTAATCTTCAGTTTACTCAATAAACTTCAAGTAGGCCTTATCCCTGCTTGAGGTTTATTTTATGTAATGATAATAAAAAATTTATTTATATTACAAATTGAAATTATTAATTCTTTTGTAACCAATTTTTAAACTATTTGTAAGGGTTTTGTAACCACTCTTTATGATTTGTAAAGTATATTATATACATAACACCAAACATAACAAATTAAGGAGCGGATATTGATGAAAAAAATACTTTGTTTAGGATTAATTGGAATGTTAAGTCTGGAAGGTACTTACTTTGTAAAGGCAGCACCAACACCTCAACATACTCCCATTGTATATGTGAAAGATACACAAGTCACTGCCCAATCTAAAGTAAAAATTTCAACAAAGGAAATAAAAGATATTAAGGAAGCTTACCAAATTGATTTAAAAATTCCAGTGCTAGAAGGAATAGAAGATAAGGAAATTCAAACTTCCATTAATTCTTTCATAGAAAAGGATGCACTTGCTTTTGCAGAAGATATAAAAAATCAGGGAATCCAATTTACCAAGGATTCAAAAAAACAGGGTCAGGAAGTAAGGCCTTATACTGCTTCTACCAGCTACGAAGTTGCCTACAATAAAAATAATATAGTAAGTATAGCTTGTACTTACTACAATTACACCCTTGGGGCTCATGGACACTCCCAAATAAAAACCTTTAATTTTGATTTAACCACTGGAAAAGAGCTTGCTTTAAAAGATCTATTTGATAAAAGTGAAGATTACTTTCCTATTATTAACAAAGAAATTCAAAAACAAATTAAAGCAGATCCAAATAAATATTTTACAGAAAAAGACAATAACTTTGTTACCATTACATCGAATCAACCTTTTACAATAGAAGATGGTAATATAACTCTTTATTTCAGCTTATATGAAATTGCACCATATTCAACAGGTATTCCAGAATTTAAAATTCCCTTCTCCCTATTTAAGAAGGGAGTAAAAACAGGAATAGAGCTGAAGAAGGATTCTATAAAAGTTGTACCAGAGTTAACATCTGAAAAGAATGATGTTTTAAGCTCCGATATACAAGTTCCAGTACTAAAGAATTTAAAGAATGAAAAACTTCAATCTGAAATAAATAAAGCTTTTAAGGATAGAGTTCTGCAGATTAAAGACCAAATGACAATTGAAGGAAAAGAGGCCTCAGAAGATGCTAAAAATTACGGTTATGAAGCTAGGCCTTATAGTCTATCTGCAGATTACTACATCTCTTACAATGAAAAAAATATTTTAAGTATCACCAGCACCTATTATCAATACACCGGTGGTGCCCATGGAAGTACCCTTATGGAAACTTCTAATGTAAATTTAAAAACTGGAGAAAAAATAGCACTGAAGGATTTATTTAAAGATGGAGTTAACTATAAAAAACTAATTACCGAAGAAATAAAGAAACAAATTGTTTCAGATGATAGATTCTATTCTGATGCTTCTGCTGCATTGAATACAATTTCAGACAATCAATCTTTTTACATTGCAGAAGATGGTATAGTGATCTACTACCAATCCTCCGAAATAGCTCCTTATGCCGCTGGCATTCCTGAATTTAAAATTCCATTCTCCATGTTAAAAGATAGTTTAAAGCTTGATGTAGTTCGCTAGTTTTAATTTAAAAATCAAAGACATTGAGTTAACTTCCATTGATCCAATGTCTTTATTTTTTGTTAAAAATTCACGCCATTCTAGTTACCTTTCAAATTTGTAATACTACTATCTAGAGAATATCCCCTTAAATGTGGTTATATATCAATACCTTGAGATATTTTAATTATGTCTTCTTTTTTCCTATCATCCAAGCTCTCTAAATACTCCTTAAATTTTCCACGCCATTCCTTGTCACTTTCAGTGCCATAATCAATATCTAAAACTTTATCATTAGATATAACCACCATTAATAGTGCTACTTCAAAATCATCTAGAGCTTTAAAAATATCAATAAATTCATCATCAAATATACAATCAGCACTAAACACATCTACTAAATCCTTTAAGCTATGAAATTCTTCCCTTATAATCTCTATTTTCTCTTCTACCTTGCTACAATCCCTAATCTCCTCAGTTATATATCTAAATTTACTATCCTCTAAACTTTCTCCATCCTCATATTTAAGCATATTTTCCTCTGACTTGTTTAAGGTAATAAATATATTTTCTAAAGTATCAGTTTCAATATGTTTTTTTATTTCTGGTGCAACCTGACAAAGAGTTCTATTTATATATTCCATAAGCTTTTTATCCCTAATAGAAAGCTCCTTACGGAGTTTTTCTTCTGCCTGAAAAATTAATTTCTTAAACTCTAGTTGAGATAAGTTTTTCATCATGCTTTTAAGATATGCTCTATCCCCTTTAGTTATCTCTAAGGACCTTCCTTCCTTTCCCGCTAGAATGCGTCCTAGATAATTAATAAGAACTAACTGAAAAATATTTATTAACATGTGATTAGAGTCCTTATTAAAGCCTTTTAATAAAGCTTCAATCTCTGCACAGTTGAAATATGAACAAAACTTATTTTCAAGAATTACTTTATTTAAATAGTCCTCTATATACTCAATTCCTACTAAATAGCTTTCACTAATAGCCAGTGGATAATCTATAGATCCTGGGATTCCTTGACTGGCAAACCTAGGATCATACTCTTTAAAAAATAATGGAATTCCATAATCAATAGTATCTATATATGCGTAATTTTCTGTTTTCACTCTAGTTTCTTTTGTAATCTCTAATAATCTTTGGCATTCATCTATCTTAGCCCTTAATACTTTTTCACCCTGGGCAAATAAATACTTTATCTCCTTCTTTTTAATTAAGGCTATACTTTCCTCCATCGTTGGCTGGCTTTTTAAAAATATTCCCAGTGTATAATAAACAGATAACATAATTTGCTCTGCAATTTCCACCCTAAGGGAAGAACTCTTATTTTTTGTATAGTAGCCTACCATTTCTTTTAAGATATTTAACACTTGAAGCTGAATACTTTCAATATCCTTTATCTTTAATAAATTCTTTGAATGAAGCACCTGTACTAGAGATTGAAAGTAATGTTCTTTACTTAATGAATCTTCAAAATCACCTTTTTTATTTATAATAAAGTTATCCATTATTCTTCTTCATCTCCCTTCTCATATCTCTCTATGTCTTCATCCACATCTAAATAATCAGCCACTCCATACTTTATATTATGGGCTATTTTATCTAGGTACTTATATCTAAGGAGTTCTATATCCCCCTGACACCTATTGTCAAAGTACTCCTTCATCAAACTAATTAATTCCTCATCACTTATCTCTTCCATTGTTTCATTTTTATAATAGTAAAAAGTTTCTATAAGGTCATCTATAATTTCAACATAGTTATGCTGTAAAATATAAGGTGAATCACAAAAGTTAGAAATAATTTTCGTTATTATCCCTCCACCAAATTCTACTCTACCATTGCCCTTTAAAACTTCAGTTCTCCTTTCAATAATTGCTGTTATATCTTTGTCAGAAAGCTTTAAACCGTATTCTAAGGTTTTTTCGTTAATCTGCTGAAGTTCTATAAATGCCTGCTTAATTATCATAGAGTTTGGAATAGCCATGATAGAATTCATTATAAATTCCCTCCTAAACTTTTTTAATTTTTCTATTGACTTTTTATTTTAAATGTGTTATGATATAATTGAATATATTATAATATTTAACTGCATATAATTTTATCACTGCCTTTATTTTAAGTCAATGATATTTTTTATATTTACATAAAATTAGTCAAAAACCCTCAACAGTATTGTTGAGGGTTTATCTTTAAAACTTATATTTCAGGTTCTGAAGCCGATTTACCAGCTTCAATTAATGCCTTATCACCAATTAGGAAAAAACTCTGAGCAAACATCAGAATACCGGTTATAATAAGCAGCCATTCTATCCTTATGATATCAGCCAATGGTCCAAATATAAGCATTCCCATAGGCATCATAACACTTGATATCATAGCCAGAACTCCAAATACTCTACCTAGAAAATCTCCTTCTACCTTCTCCTGTAATAAAACTGTAGATGGCGTATTAAACATTGGCATAGCAACTCCGATTAAAACCATAAAAACAAGATAGATCCAAAACACAGGGATAACTCCAAGTGCAAGGGTACTTATTCCAGTAATAAGGCATGACATTGTCATTGTATGAATTCTATTTTTAAAGCCACCCCAGTAAGCCATAATCATACCACCTGCCATCATTCCTACAGAAAAAGTAATTTCAATTGCAGTAAGACGCCAAACATCATTACCAAAGGTACGTGAAACCTGCAGAGGCGTTAAAAACGCAGCCGGTGACACGAGGATAAAGAAAAAGGCACAAAATACAAAAAATTTCTTAACATATTCATGGTTTTTGATATAGTAAAACCCTTCAGCCATATCACTAAAGTAGCTGACTGCTTGCTTCTCCATTGCTTTTCCATGAGCCGGAACATGCAAAAACAGAAGTAATGTTAATACTCCTATAGCTGCTGTAAAAACATCTATAAAAAATATTGCTTCTATAGAAGCCATAGTTAAAAGTGCACCACTAAGCATAGGAGACACAAGCATAACCAGTGATTGTATACTGCTATTTGTTGCATTCACCTTTGTAAGTTTATCCTCAGGCACAAGTTGTGGAATAAAGGCTCCAACAGCAGGAATTTGTATTGCTGCACCTAGCGCACGTATGGCAGAAACAACAAAGAGAAGCCATGTATATTTATATCCCATAAGAAATAGTATAGCTAAAACTAGAGTTGATGCTGCAATCATAGAATCCGATAGAACAATCAGCATTTTACGATTATAACGATCAGCCCACACTCCTGCAAAGGGAGATAGGAAGAATGTAGGTAAAAACCCACAGATAATGGCTATGGTCATCATTACACCAGATTGTGTTTGCAGTGTGATATACCAGGTAATTGCATACTGAACCAGAGAAGACCCAAATAAAGATATGGTCTGGCTGGTTAAAAATAATATTACATTTCTTTTCCAATTTGTATTCATATTCGTCATATACACCTCTACTATTTTTTTACATATAATTTATTGCGGCATTAGTTATTATACCCTAATGATTATAGCGAATTTCATCTTCATCCTCCATTCTAACTGAAATAAAAAAGCATAGATCGGTCACCTATGCTTAGAGTAAAGGGAATAACTTCCTCATTTCCTATTCTATTTTAAAAAACACAAAAAGAGGGTAGATTTGTCTCTCCCTCTTGAAGGCATACTTCTATACCGTTAATAAGGTTTTCTTAAAAATAGGCAGACCAATCCCGATTACTCTACACATAGGCAGAGCCTTTAGCACTATTAAGTTAGTTACATAAAGAAAAAAATCGAAATCTTATATAAAAAACACCCATTTTTAAGCAATCCTCCATTCTTTTAATCGTATCTATATGATAGCATACATATTTAACCATTGCAACGTAAATACTTGAAAATAAGTATTACCTTACAACCATTTAAACTTCTGTAATTCTACACCCATCCTTTAATTCTTATTGTACCAATTCTTTATAACTGAAGTACTTTGCTCACTAGGATAATAACGTTTATCAGCACTAGTCTCACCTATTGAAAATACAGAAAATCCTAAAAACCATGGTTCATTCTCAAATTCTCTTCTATAAGCCTCAAAGCAGTTAGCCTGCTCCACATCATTTATAATATTATTTTCATCTGGATTCCAAGGTTCAGCCGAGGCCTTATTAATTCTAGGAAAACCAAGCTCTCCAAAGAAAATTTGTTTATCCCACTTATCATGCAATCCTTTTATTTCTTCTTTTATCTTTTGCTTTCTATTGGGATTTTGTGTACTTTCTATAGCCTTAACTAAATCTTCTACTGTATTTGTATCCTTACCTAAAGATTTATCTGTAAGCTCAAAGTAAGCTGCAATAAAAATAAAATCTAACTTGGAGAACATTCTGTTGTTTAGTTTGCTTTGGTATCCTTCTGCTATATACCACCAGCCCGTTCTGTAGGTTACTAATCCATCATAATGCTCTCTAACATAGTCTATGGTATCGCACCAATATCCTTCTGCATATTCCAGGTTATTAAAGCTTGACCCTATATTTATAGCATCTACATTATATGGATTGGCAATATTATCAATTAATGACTTCAATACAGTTGTCTTCCAGTTCCAAAAGAAAGTATTTATATTGTCTGGACTCCAATTAGTTTCAGGATCATCTCCATCATTTATCCATGGGTAAGGTTCTAATATTATATTTATATTTTTATCTTTCAATTCCTTTATTAGATTTATTGCCTTTTCTTCACTATACTTGTCTACCGTCATGGCACTTGAAGATAAGTTATCTATTCTTATTACTACAGGTATATTCAGAGTGTTCAATTGGAACTTGTCTATATCACTTAAAGCCTGCTCAATACTATAATCTGTAGCTAAGTTACCTGATTTTATCTTTGTTTTCAAATCTTTGTTTAAGGTTTTATCTTTATCACCGACAGAGAAATCTAATTTATATTCATTTTTCAATGCTTTCCCTGTAGTAGAATATATATTATTTCTTATTTTTAGCACATATTTTTCTCCTGATAAGTACCCCTCTTCTGGAGCTGTTATTTTCACTACTTTCTTGTCTTCTCCTTGTTGAACTCCTATGTTTACTTTAGTTCCTTTGCTATCAGTCACTGTTATAGCATCTCTAGTTAAATTTTCTAAAGCGATCTCACTATTAAATTTAACTATCCCATGTTTTGTTTGAATTTACTACCTGATTGTCTATAAATTCTGCTGCTTGTACACTAGGTGCTGTCATCAAAAGAATAGTACAAAGAAATCCTGTTACAATTTTACTCTTCAAGTTATCTCCTCCTTATTACTCTATAAAACCAAATTTTTGACAGTATGTCAATATAATCCACTGGATTTCTTAAATTTTAGCCATCACAAAACAGTAAAGACTTCTAGCATTTTCGTCAGTAAGAAAACAGCTGATAGATTAAATATTTACTGATTTATAATAGACTTTATGTATTTGTAAACCAAGGGGCTGTCGCATTAAGAAATTTATATACAATATACTGGTTTGCAACTCAATAACAAACACAATATGTTGTAAAATTTACTCTTAGTGCGACAGCCCCAATTGATCATCCATATTTATACTCTTTTTATTTCCTCTTTATATAGTTTATAACTATTTGAACACCTTATCTACTACAGATGGAGGCACTACAGCTTCTCCGCCAATGACATATTTCATTTTTATATAGGATTTTAAACTACCTAGTCTATGGATAATATCTCCATTATTAGCCATACCTTCATCCATAAGAATAATAGGACTGCCAAAGGTTGCTGCTAGGGCTGATCCTGATAAAGCATCTGCAAATCCCTGACCAGAAGCAATCATAGTTATTCCAAAGTAAAAAGGAAATCTTTCCATAACCTTTATATTAGTTTCATATCTATCCCTTCCACCTATCCTCTCAACATTCGGCAGCTTATTTGCTACATCTTCATTGATGACCCCTGTTCCTCCTATTAAATAGGTTTTATTTACACCATAAACTGAAATAAATTCTTCTATGCCTTCTGACAACTTGCTGCCTTCTGTTAAAAGAATTGGTATCTGTGAATCTGCTGCATAGGAGGCTATAGACAGGGCATCTGGAAAGTTAGCTCCTGAAACTACAAATATCTCTCCAGCGCTTCCTATATAGTCAGCTACAGCCAGTGAAGTTTCATATCTATCATTTCCGCTCAATCTTGTTATGCTAATCCCTTTTGCTGCCAACTTATTTTCTATATTCTTTGATACAGAAGCAGTTCCTCCAATAATAAAGACTTCCTTTACTCCTAGCCTTGATATTTCTGCTTCGGTGCTTGGCATAAGTGCACTGGGATTAGTTAATAGTATAGGAGCTCCATATGTTCTAGCTAAGGGTGCTGCACTTAATGCATCCGGAAAATCCTCTCCAGAAGCAAGTACTAAATAATGGGAACTTGCCCATTGCTTTGAAACATTTACGCTAGTTTCATACCTATCAATACCTTTGATACGGTTAAATTCCTTTCCTGTGTTAAAGCTTATACTATAAGAATCATTGTATAAGGTATTTACAGAATCATTTACTGCCTTAGAATCTATGTTTAAAGTAAAATTGGTGTTATAAGATAAATCCTCATGTTCTATAACTAGTAAACCATCCTGAACATAAGCGTTAACCTCATAATTCTTGCCACTGTCTTTTATAGTAATCTTTGAGCTATCAACTGTCTCTATATCATAGTCAAACTTTACGACTATAGGATAGTCTGGAGGTACATCTACATCTCCATTACTGATACTTGAATTTTGTACAGTTAGCTTTTTTATATCTGGTTTAGCATTTATAGATTTCATTGTAATATTATCAAAATAGTGAAGCTTCCCAAAGTTATCGAAAATTAGGATGTTCTTTTCATGAGTAGGTATAGTATTTATTAGTTTCATAGAGCTTAGACTATATACCCCAGATTTTCCTACCATAATATTCTCTTTTTCATATACTGCATATATAGGCTCCGGTAAAGCTACAGGAGCTTTAGTAAGATCCTTGGCATTAAAAAGCTTATCACTACCTATTACTTTATTTTCATTTTCAGTTAAAAATACAGGCGTATCTATAGGATAATTATTGCTGGCTAAGTGTTCTATCTTAGAACTTTCTTCAAGTTTAATGCTATTTCCATTTACAGAGTACTTCATTACATTATTGGCTTCAAAACCTGATGGAAAGCTATATTCATTTAACTTATAAAAGTATTTGCCATCAGCAGTAAACTTGATATCTCCTACCTGATCTATAGGTGCCCCGTAATTAATTTGCACAAAGGTGTCTGAATCAAAAACCAAAAGTGCTGGACTTGCATCACCAGTTATAACGTATAATTTATTTCCTTTTTCATATATATGTCTATGTCCATTTACCAGATCAGCTTTTGGTGCTGTAGCAAATTTTAAGTTACCAATATTAGCAAGTGTACTTAAATCAATTTTACTAACTAAATATTGAGTATCATCATTTACAATATAAAGTTTTGTACCATCTTCTGATAAGGTTATTGCAGAAGGTCTGTATTTTAAATCTACAGTTCTCTCTAAAGCATCTGTAGCAGCATCGAAAATCAACAGCTTGTTAAAAGCAGAATCCACTGAATATACTTTATTTCTACTGCTGTCATATACCGCTGAAATAATTTTGTCCGGAATAGTACCCTCTGATGGGTTGTCTAAACTAAGAGCATCTAATATATTTTGCTTAAATATAGTATTTATAGTGTACTTTCCTGCATTATCCTTAGTCACCGTTATAATTTTGTTATCCTGTGCAAATATATTCTGTATATTAGAAGGAGTTTTATACTTTCCTAAAAGTTTAAAATTACTATAATCATAAACACTTATTATATTTTCACTTGATGCAGTGTAAAACTTGTTTGCTGCAGTATCAAAAGCTATGTCTTTAAATTCACCCTTTATAGCGGTCACATAAGTCATATCATTTCCTTTATCATTTGCAGCGTTAAAAACTGTTCCAGCTGAATTAAAAATATACTTTCCATCAGGAGATATCTTAAAGTAATTATTAGCTGGAAAATCATCATGATAAAGCCATTTATAAAAACTTATTTTGGAACTGCCATTACTTGCATTAAAAGTTCCCATTTGAATAGGACTTGATTTAGTCTCCATAAAATAAACCTTATCCATAGTAGGATGAAGTTGTCCTGCACTCCCCTGATAAATTTTTTCTTCACTAGAACTAACCTCTTTTCCATCTCTAGAGTAGGCTTTTATATAAGTCCACTGATGAGAACCTCCAAATAAATAAATATAGCCCTGCTTATCTACAACAATATCGGAAGGGTCAATATCCACATTAAATTCTTCCCTCAAAGTAAGGCTTCCGGCATCAATAATAGCTATAGAGGCTTCTTCAGGGGAATCGCCAAACTGTTGATGTCCACTTTTTAAAAGAGTTACGAATAGTTCTCCCTTAGATAAAGTAAGTCTTTCTGGTGCTAGTGTAAAAGATATACTCTTATGTTCACCGGTATCATAGTTAATTGAATGGACCTTTTTTCCTGCCATATCTGTGAAATAAAGAATAGGCTTATCCGGATCAGCTATAACCTGTGTTGGAGTAAAATTTAATTCAGTGGAGTTATTTCCATTTTCAGCATGTACTAATAAAAGATTACTAAAGCTTAAACTAATAGTCATCATGAAAATTAGTAAAAGTCTAAATAATTTTTTCATGTATATCCCCCTTGTATGTGCTGTTTGAGATTTGTAAATTTGAAACTAGTAAATTATTTCATCTGTAATCTTAATAGGCACAGATAAAACTATGTTTAACCTCATTCTACTATTGATATCTAATTTTTTATATGGTGTTTTATAGTCAGCGTATCCATAAAACGCTAATAAACTAAAAAATGCGGATTAATAAAAGATGCCATCGAAAAAGTTCTGCTTTTTCAGTGGCATCTTAATAAAACCCGTATTTTCTTAGCACTGTTATATTCATATTATATTAATGCTTATACTGTTATCTTCTAGGTTACACTCAACTCTTTTTGTATTTTCCTAATTTGTTATATACAGCGTAAGCGTCATCAATGTTATATTGCTCTGATTTATGATTACCCTTGGCTCCTGCCGTTACAAGTATATACTCCCTGCCACCTTTCTCTGCAAGACTTGCAAGACATAACCCGGCTCTATCTGTATATCCGGTCTTGCCGCCTAAAATTCTCCCTCCATCAATAACTGGGTTTTCCATGTTTTTAAACATTGTGCTGTGAAATGTAATCCCCTCTGGATGTTTGTTAGTAGGTGTTGTGGAATAACGTGAAGAAGTAAAAATATCTCTAAAAGTATTATTTTTCAAGGCATAGCTCAAAAGTATTGATAAATCTCTTACTGTAGTATAGTGATTACTATCTTGAAGCCCAGTGGAATTGGTAAAGTGTGTATCTCTCATTCCCAATGCCATTGCTTTTTGATTCATTATCTCTACAAATTTTTTCTCTGATCCTGCAATGTGGTCTGCAAGTCCAATGGAGCACTCTGCTCCACTGGGCAGTATTACACCATAAAGCAAGTCAATTGCTCTGACATTTTCATCTGGTTTAAATCCTGCTATTGATGCATCCTCCTTGTAGAGCTCATGAAAGGTGGCGTTAGAAAGTTTTATATTTTCCTGTAAGTCCTGTAAGTTCTCAATTGCAACTATTGCTGTCATTATTTTAGTTAAAGACGCAGGGTAAATCCTTTGGCTGCTATTTTTCTCCATCAATACAGTGAGATTATCCAACTGAATCAGAATGGCATTTGGACTGTTCAGATTCTTTGATAGTACTGAAAGTGAAGGATCAGGTACTGTGGTCAATAAAGAAGTCTCCCCTGCTTTATTGACCTTAGTTTTTATAAACATGAATTTTCCGTTACTGGTAAAATTAAATATGTAAATAAAAACAATAATAGCTATTATCAGAAGAACAAAAAACTTAGATTCCTTCTTTTTTATTTTTTCCATAATAAAAACAACTCCTTATTTTGTGATAGCTATATTTAATCACAAAACAAAGAGTCATTTTGGAATTTCCTCTTATGAACTTCTTAAGATTTTCTTATGACGGAAGTTTTACCGTAAATACAGTATGTTCTAGATTACTTTCTACTGTAATAGTTCCACCATGAGCAGTGACGATTTCTTTGGCAATTGCCAAACCCAGTCCAGCTCCGCCAGTATTTGTGGAACGGGCAGAGTCCAATCTATAGAACTTTTCAAAAATAGTGTCCAGCTTTTGGGGAGGAATGGGATCTCCCTGATTTACGAAGGTAATAACCACATTTTCTCCTTGCTGAGCTGCTGAAATATTAATAGTAGTATTTTCATAACTGTATGCAATGGCGTTTTTTAGAATATTATTGAAAACCCGCGCAAGCTTATCTGCATCCCCAAAAAGTATAAGATCCTCTGAAATATGTATCTCTGTCTCTTTTCCCTTTGGAGAGAGCATAGGATAAAACTCGTCAGTCATTTGCTGAAGCATAAAAGCAAGTTTTATTTTTCCTTTATTTAAAACAATAGACTGTAGGTTAAACCTTGTAATTTCAAAAAATTCATTGGTTAACTCCTCCAATCTGTAGGCTTTATTTAAAGCTACTCCAACATATTTCATCCTTTGTTCTGGAGGCATATCTTGTGCTTCATCTAAAAGACTTAGGTAGCCAATTACTGAAGCAAGTGGTGTTTTTAGGTCATGAGCCAAATATGTAATCAAGTCATTTTTTCGCTGCATTTCAGTTTGCATCAATTGCTGATGCCTTTCTGAAGTTGCTTTTATTTTAATAAGCTCTCTTTCAATTTCAGAGTATTTCTGGGGCAGTACCAATTCATCACCGTCTGACTTTATAAATGAATTCATTGACTCAGCAATAAAAGTAATTTCCCTTTTACTTTTATACTGGGCATAAGAATATGCTGAAATACCTATGCATAATGCTAAGATTATTATAAAATTAAGGAATGCAGTAATGAAAAACTGCTTTATTTCATACCAATCTTTAAAAATTGCTCCTATCTTTCCACTACTTGAGTATTCACCATCAACAAAAAACATATTATAAAACCATTCTTTAAATACTCCATTAAATACTTGGTCTACCAGCCATACCATACCTAAAAAAAATAGAATAATTGCAAATATAATAATAATAGCTTTTAAAATGCTCTCTCCCCTACTTTTCAATTTTATAGCCAACCCCCCATACAGTTTTGATGTACTTTGGATGCTCTGCAGAATCATGCATTTTTTCTCTCAAATGCCGAATATGTACCATTACCGTATTATTATTATTGCTAAAATATTTATCTCCCCATACCTCTTGAAATAATTCCTCTGAACTAACTACACGGCCCCGATTGGAGGCTAACACCCATAAAATAGAAAACTCTGTAGGAGTAAGCGCAAGGGGCTTTTCGTTTAATATGCATTCATGAGTATCCTTGTCTAGAACTAATCCTGAGAATTCAATTAGCCTTTCCTCCCGTAATGGTTCATGAGAATTATATTTGGTAAACCTGCGCAGCTGAGCCTTAACTCGAGCAACAAGCTCCAAAGGTCGAAAGGGTTTCGTAATGTAGTCATCTGCACCTAGTGTTAGTCCAGTAATTTTGTCAACCTCTTCTTCCTTTGCCGTCAGCATAATAACAGGAAAATTATGATTTTCCCTGATTTTCTGACAGATAGTAAAGCCATCAACGTCTGGAAGCATAACATCAAGTATGGCAAGCTCTATCTGTTCCGATTTAATGCAATTTAATGCATCTTCTCCATTATAAAATTTGTACACCATAAAATCTTCATTTTTCAAATAAACTTCGATTAGATCTGCTATGGATTGTTCATCGTCTACAACTAAAATATTAATGCTCATAATCTCATCACCTCTTTCCTGATTGCGTATAAATATCTAGTATCATGGTAATATAAAGCAATAATCTATATGGTAGTAATTTTCTTATGAAAACCTTAAGATTCTATTAATATGTCTTTAATATAGTTCTCTTATTAATATAAACAGCCGCCATACAAAATGCAAGTTTTTCATATACAGTTTAAGGGGCTTTTTACACAAATCATAACTTAAGTGTATTATGCATAAGTTAATGCAAAGAAGCTGTAAATAAATATTATAAATATAAATTTAGAGAAGAAATATAAAGGAAATTATGGCAATACCAAAAATAGTATGATATAATAAATAATGTACTAAAAAGAAAATTAAATATAAAGTTTTAGGTACTTTTATAATGTTTAAAAGGGAAAGTGGTGAAAATCCACTGCAGCCCCCGCTACTGTATACGGAGACGAATTCTATATCCACTGGATTTATCTGGGAAGGAAGAAGGAGAATGATCCGTGAGTCAGGAGACCTGCCTTTTGCTTTTAATTGCTATCTTTCGGAGGGAGAGAAAATGCATAGGAATTATGTTATATTCATAGCTATATTATCTTCAATATAACATTATATGTATTTTAAATTTGTTTATCAGGAACTTCGTAAGAAGTTCCTTTTTATTTTTAGTAAAATGGTGTTAACTTAAATATATTTAATCCCTTATCTTTGCACCTGCTTTCAAGCAGGTGTTATTTTTATTGCCTAAAATACACTAAAAACAAGAATTATATACATTTATCTATAGTTACAGGCTTTCTTTTATTTACATTTTGTTATTGGCACCCAAACTTCAAACTTTGAATTAGTTGGATCTTCATTTAAATATAGTTCAATATCTGGCTAATTGCTATGAAAGCCTCTCATTTCATGCACAGATATGAGAGGTTTCTCTCCACACTATATCACTGTATCTAATCATGTCCCAAATGCCAATACTTTGAAAAAAAGGAAGTTCAAAGGACTCCCTAGTTAAAATTTCAAATTTTCTTGTATTTTGTTATAAAGCGATTGATTTATATATTTAACATTAATCACATCTCCTAATTTGTTAGAGTATAAATCTATCTTATAACTACATACTTTAACTCTATTTTGAAATATACCTTGTTTTTTCGTTATTGACTGTACAGCCTCTTCTCTTATTATTGTTGTTACTTTACTCAGTCCTCCACTACTTGCTATTAAAACATTTTTACTTGTGCCTAGAGATGTATTTTTATAATTTAATAGACTAGCGATAAATGATAACACTAGAACAATCAGTATAACAGATAATTTAACATTGTTTGGTACTATCTTTAAGAATATATCTATTGGTACAAGTATTATGACTGGGATTATAATACCCTTTAAAATAAAAGCTATGAAGCTGCTTTTAGGTGGATTGACAATCTCTCCTTCAAATATCATATCTGGCAATACAGTTTTTAAAAAATCCTCTTTAGACTTTTCATCTATTATAGGATATAAAATAGCTTTTTCATCCTTTTCATCACCATAACCAACAGTTATTAGTTCTAGTACTCCTATATTCATAAATTGCTGCAGCAAGGTTTGTTTGAATCTTATGCCATATACTTTATTTAGCTTAAAGGAGTACTGCTTTTTAGTAAATAAGCCATAAGATATACTTATCTTATCCTTGTAGGTCTCTACTGTAAAATTATTCAGCCTTATCATTTCAAAAATTACTGAAGCTACAACTATAATCATATATACAAAAATAGAAAGAATTATAAATGCTAAAATTATTATGAAAACAGACTTTGATTGGATAGAGTTTAAATTTATATAATTAACAACACTATTAAAAATTTTTAAATCAAAATATCTTAGTATATCATCTAAACCATTAGTTAACGCAAAAAATCCACCTATAGCCCAAAATATCTTACTTTTCGTTAAAGCATATTTAAATATTTCTTTTGAGGTTATAACCCTTCTGTTTACTAAATGCTCTTCTGTATCTTTATTAAATCTTACCTCTTCAGATACCTCAGCTTCCTTATCTTTATCAATGCTTAAATTTGGGGAAGTTTTATTATCTTTGTCTATAATACTATTTTTAAGTTCATCTAATCTTTCTTTCTTTACAATAACCAAAAACTCAGATTTTTTAGCAATAACACTGCCTGTATCTACCTTTAATGTATACACTTTAAATATTCTATCAATTAAGCTTTGAGAAGAGTCTATAGTATTAATCTTATCAAAGGGTACCTCTTGCTTAGAAGTCGAAATAACACCTTTTTCCAAAACTAATATGTTATCTTTAATATAAAATATAGTTTTTCTCCACTCTATTATTATAAAAATAATTGACAGCACTAAAATAGCTATAAAGCCCAAGAATAGCGGTGATTTAATACCAGTAGTTAAAGCTATAACTCCAAAGACCCATACATTTTTAATAAACTTAATTATTTGCTTTACTACATATGAAAAATGAGTTCTATTTGGTCTATATATCATTTTTGTTAACCTTTTCCTTAATTTTTTCTTTTAAATATTCGCCAATTTCATTTGCTTTCTCTATACTCAAATTAGGAATTGTATGACTTCCTCCTGCAGTAAATATATTGATATTTGCAAGTTTGAATATCTTATTTATAGGTCCTTGGTTTATTTTTATATGTTGAACTCTAACTATTGGAATGATTGTTGTTTTAACATAATATATACCTTCCGAAAACTCTATCTTATCCTTTGTGATTATATATTTCCATTGAGCATATTCTATTGAAGGGTATAAGAAAGTATCTAATAAAGAAAGAAAAATTATTATTCCAACAACTATATTTATGCCTAAACTCCAATTTACAAAAAATTTCACTTGGATTTTATATGTGAAGAAATATTTTATAGCTAAAAGTACTAATGTTACTATAATCATTCCTATAAATCTAGCTATCATCCATGATTTTTTAGCATCTTTGTCTAATTTATTATACTGCATTTTTTTCTCCTTTAATGTAATTTTGTTATTATTTTCATAGGCTATCCTCTTTCACAGCTAAAGCTTTATGGATTCTTGTACTAATATAAATGAAGGCAAAGACAAAAATATAGTATCTTCACCCAATATGGACCACATAAACCAAAATTTAACACAGAACATATATAATTATATCATTACTTACCTCTATAATCCAACAAGCTCTTTTCTCTTAATAAAAAATAGCCAACCTGGAAATTATTATAAAAACTTTCTATTGACTCTCCCATTACTGGAGGGTTTATTATTATATTGTAAAGACAATATGCGCGCATAGGAGAGATAAATATGTTTAAAATAGGAGACTTTGCAAAGCTTAACAAAATATCTATAAAAACCCTTAGATATTATGATGAACTAGACCTCTTAAAGCCTATAGAAGTTGACCTACAAACAGGATATAGATATTACTCAGCAAAACAACTTCCAAGGCTAAATAGAATACTAGCCTTAAAAGACTTAGGATTTTCTTTGAGCCAAATTGCTAGTGTAATCGACAATGAAATATCTACGGATATTGTACTTTCAATGCTGGACCAAAAAAGAAATGAAATTCACGATACTATCAAATATGAAAAAATGAGACTTTTAAAAGTAGAAACACTTATAAATAGAATTAAGGAGGATGACAGGTTTATGTTAAAATATGATGTGGTTTTAAAACAACTTGAAACTATTAAGGTAGCTGCTGTTAGAGATATTATACCAGGTTACAGTAAGCAGTGTAATTTATGGGGAGAGCTTACAGCTCACTTAGAAGCAAATAATGCAAAGATAATTGCACCCTGCAGAGCAATCTACTATGATCCAGGTTATAAGGAAAGTGATGTAGACATTGAGGTTATGTCTTGTATAGCTAGCAATGTACCTGAAACTGATAGAATAAAGGTTAAAGAACTTCCCTATGTAGAAAGTTCAGCCTGTGTAATACACAAAGGAAGCTATGAAAATATAAATATGGCATACAATGCTTTGCTTAAATGGATTGAGGAGAATGGTTATAAAATTGTAGGACCTAACAGAGAATTATATTTAGATGGAGAATGGTCAACTAATAATCCTGAGGAATACATTACTGAAATTCAGGTACCAGTTGAAAAAATTCAATAGAACTAGAAGCTAACAGGTGGTAAAACTTAGTTTTGCCACTTGCCTTTTTTGATTTAATTTAATAGATATATGTTTTTACTTAATACATATGATTAGACAACTCCCAACACTTCTGAGAGATTTTACATTGGTAACATAGATTGTTACACACCTCAAAATCTTGGCATGTTGTTTCTTCTACTTCTTCTTTGGCTTGGTTATACCCAACTTTGTATACAGTATATAATGCTGCAAGTGATAAAAATGTTAAAAATAATATCATTTTAATTGCCATAATTACACCCTCTTGCCAATTAATTGTGTTTAATATAAATTATAATGCAATTAAACAACATATTCAATAACAAAATTAATATTTGTATAGTTATGTGAAATATTTGATGTTTAAGTTTGTATACAGTATAATTAAATATATGTAAAATCTTGTTTGGAGTCGATTGTAATTGGATAAATTTATGCTAAATCAATATTTAAGAACGGTAAAGTTGTGCAGAGAAAATATAAACTCATTTTCTGAATATCCATTTTCTTTAGAGGCAGTACGAAATTTATTTACTTTAGATTTTCATCCCAAGGTAACATTTATTGTAGGTGAAAATGGTACAGGAAAATCAACGATACTGGAAGCAATTGCCACAGCATATGGTTTTAATCCTGAAGGTGGAACAAAAAATTTCAACTTTTCAACTAAGGAGACTCATTCAGAGCTATATAAATATTTAAAGCTAATAAAAGGTGTTAAAATGCCAGAGGACGGCTTTTTTCTAAGAGCAGAAAGCTTTTATAACGTTGCCACTAAAATTGATGAATTAGATGTTGTAAGAGCATACGGAGGGGTTTCACTACATGACCAGTCACATGGAGAATCTTTCATATCATTATTCATTAATAAATTTAGAGGAAATAGCCTGTATATTTTAGATGAGCCAGAAGCTGCTTTATCACCAACAAGACAGATGACCATGGTTGCAAGGATGCATGAACTAGTAGAACAAGGTTCTCAGTTTGTAATTGCTACCCATTCACCTATTATAATGTCCTATCCACATGCTGTAATATATGAACTAAAAGACGGGTTTAAAAAAGTAATATATAAAGACACTGAACATTTTCAGGTAATGAAACAATTTGTAAATAACACTGAAAAAATGTTAGATATACTTATAAATTCATAGCTGAGATAAAAATATTATATTATCTATAAAACATTATAGGAGATGATACTATGAAAAAGCTAATGGTAATTATGTTGTCTTTGGGTTTAGCTCTGCTAACAGCTTGTAGTAAACCGGCAGATTTATCAGCAGAATCTAAGCCTATAGAGACTCAAAATCAAACTAAACCCAACACAGAAAGTGAATCAAAGCAATATACAATAAATGACTTTTTCCCAATGAAGGAAAATGTTAGAATGAAATATTCTGGATCAGGAAGCGAATATGCGTCAAAGGATGTATATGTTGACTATTTAAGAGAAAATAAAATTCAGCTGCGAATTATAAATGCAGGTACTACAGCAGGACAAATACTTGAAAATAAAAACGGAGAACTAAAAATAGTATTTTCCAGAGGAGAGTTCTATTATAGGGATGACTTGACAAAGGAGAATTCAAATATAAGGGAAACTTTAATTAAAGAACCAATAGTAAAAGGAACTACATGGACTTTATCTGATGGTAGAAAAAGAACTATAACAGCTGTTAACGACCTTGTAACTACTCCAGCAGGAAAGTTTAAATCCATAGAAGTTACTACAGAAGAAAAGGACTCCACTACAAAAGATTATTATGGATTAGGAGTAGGTCTAATAAAAAGTACCTTTCAATCTAATGGATTAGTTGTTACTACTACCTTAGAAAAAATAGATAAAGCTGCAGTTGTTACTCAGACCGTTAAATTCTATTATCCTATGCCTGCAGAGGATAAAATTGGAGAAAAGAAAGTAGTTGCAAGCTTTAAAACTAATGATGAAACAAAAGCATTTTTTGAAAAGAACTTTAAAAAAGCTCCAAATTCCTCTACAACTCCTTTAATAACTGCTAATACTAAGATAAATAAACTTTATCTTAATGAAAGCGAAAATAAGGTTTATGTGGATTTTTCAAAGGAATTTATTTCTATAACGAATAAAGGGACATATACAGAGATGTCAGTATTAACCTCTGTAACTAATACTTTAGGAAACTATTATAACGTAGGTCAGGTGTGTATTACCATAGAGGGTAAGCCCTATACTTCTGGTCATATAATAAAGAAGTCAGGAGAAGCCTTTGATGTAGACTATAAAAATATAGTATCACTAGACTAGTACGAATAGTAATTCTCTAAATTGCCAATATGAAAGCTATATGAATTTTGAACAAAGTAGTTCATCTTCATATAGCTTTTGATTTTTATAATATATGAATTTAAGTGTGATTTTGATTAGTGCTATCTAAAAATAAAACTTATTAAAAATAGACAAGAGATTATATATAGAGGCATTGATACCTTCTTTGCCTTTCCTAATGCTACCTTTAAAATGGGGTATGCAATGAAACCAAAAGCTATCCCATCAGAAATACTATAAGTAAATGGTATCATTACTATTATTAAGAAAGCAGGAATTCCCTCTGACAAATCTCCAAAGTCAATGTTTTTCACATTTTGAACCATTAGTGCTCCTATAATAACTAGTACTGGTGCAATGGCACTTCCCGGAATTATCTTAATTACAGGAAGAAAGAATAATGATGCTAGAAACAAACCTCCAGCTGTAATAGCTGTTATTCCAGTTTTTCCACCAGCAGCAATTCCTGCTGCACTTTCAACAGCTGGAACTGTTGGACTTGTACCGAACACTCCGCTAGCTATAGTTGATACTGCAACAGCCTGAATAGAAGCTTTGTATTTTTCCGGCTGCTTTAATAAGCTAAGTTGTCCATGTATTAAACCTATACTCTCAAAGACCATTACCATAGTTAAAGAAAATACTGCCATCCAAAACTTGTAGGATAAAATCTTTGAAAAAGACATTGCTCCAAGGACTTTTCCATAGTTGCTTAAATCAAAGCTTGCTCCATTAAGCTCCTGCATATTTACAACACCAAACATTATAGCCACTACCGTACCTAACAGTATACTTAATAAGAAGTTTGCAGGAACATTTCTTATAAAAAGAACTATTGTTATTACTAGTGTAATAACCGTTGCAAGTACATAAGAATTGTTTAAATGTCCTAAAGCTAATATAGAGTTGGTGCCTCTTATAACCATTCCACCCTTTTCTAAACCTATTAACGTTAAAAATAACCCTAGTCCAACGGTAATAGCTTCCTTTAAAGAATGAGGTATGGAATCTGATATAATTTCAGCAAGAGAAGTAGAAGCAATCACTGTAAATAAAATTCCCGAAACAAAAACAACAGCTAAAGCTTCTTGCCAGGAAAGACCAATGGATTTAACAACTGTATAGGAGAACAAAGCATTAATTCCCATACCTGGAACAATAACAATAGGCACATTGGCCCAAAATCCTATTACCATGCATGCAAAAAACGAGGCTGCAATTGTTGCTACCATACCGGCTTCAATAGGAATTCCTGTTTCTGATAAAATTGACGAGTTAACTGCAATTATATAAACTACCGTAAAAAAAGAAATAACCCCAGCAACGAGTTCTTTCTTTATATCAAGGTTACAGTCATATAAATGTAATCTTCTCTTTATCATTTCATGTAACATATTTAGTTTTCCTCTTTATTGGTATCCCTCTCCCGACCCGTTTGTTGATATCTGCAGCTATCAGCAAACCACTTACATAAATATTATACATATTTACGAGAAAATAACAATCTTTTTTTACAATCTCTATGATATATCTATTTTTTAATAGTATTCTAAATATAAAGTAGTATGAAAATAATTATTTTCATACTACTCCATTGATTTTAGTTATTAGATTTCTCTAGTATATTCTTTTAGCCATTCTCTTTCTTCTTCATTTAAGTATGGTGAAATTTTATCGTATACTGTCTTGTGATATTCATTTAACCAAGCCTTTTCTTGTACACTCATCATTTCAGGGTTTACTGCATCTAAATCTATAGGTGCATAAGTAATTGTCTCAAAATACATAAATTGACCATACTCATTTTTTTCACCTTTGCAGGCAAGAAGTTCATTTTCAATTCTAACTCCGTGGGAACCTGCAATATATATTCCTGGCTCATCAGTAAGAACCATACCTTCTTCAATTTGATGAATTTCATGTGCACGGTATTGCCATCTAAAGCCTGTTGGCGCTTCGTGAATATTCATTAAATATCCAACACCGTGACCTGTTCCATGGTTAAAGTTTAAGTTATTGTCCCAGAATGGAGCACGTGCAACTATGTCCAAATTCATACCGTTACATCCATAAAGGAATCTTGCATGAGCAAGGCGAAGATTACTTTGCAAAGTTAGAGTAAAGTGGTCTTTCATTATTTGTGGTATTTCTCCAAGTGCAATAGTTCTTGTAATGTCAGTGGAACCTTCATAGTAACCAGCTCCTGTATCTGTTAAAAATAAAGCTCCCTCTTTAAGCTCTACATCAGTTTCAGGAGAAGAAGTGTAGTGTACGATAGCAGCGTGTTCACCAAAGGCACATATTGGTTCAAAGCTTGGGCGAATAAATCCCTCCTGCTGTGCACGTAGTCCTTCTAATTTATTAGAGGCACTTATTTCTGTAATTTTTTCTTTGCCTATATTTTGTTTTAACCAATACATAAATTTTGTATTTGCTATTCCATCTTTGATATGAGCATTTTTAATATTTTTAATTTCAGTTGGGTTTTTCATAGCTTTAAATAAAACACATGGATTTTCTTTTTCTACTTTCTTAACATCTTTAGGGATGTTGTTATATAATGCGTAATTCATTCTAACAGGGTCAATTAATAATACATCAGAAGCAGTGAATTTCTTAGCTTCTTCATATACATCATTATATGGATGGAAATTTGTTACACCATTTTTTATAAGGTCAGATTTTATCTCATCGCTTAATTTATTTTCATTTATGAAAAGATGTACCTCATCTATCGTAACGATTACATAGCTTAAAATTAAAGGAAAGAACTCAATATCATCTCCACGTATGTTAAGAAGCCATGCTATATCATCTAGAGATGTAATTATATGTGCATTTGCACCTGCAGCTTTCATTGCTTCTCTAACACGTTTTAATTTAGAGGCTGTAGACTCACCAGTATATTTTATATCAAGGGCAAATGCTGGTTTTTCAGAAAGCGGTGGACGGTCTTCCCATATATGGTCAACTAAATCGCACTGATATTTTATAGAGCCGTTTTTCTTTTCAACAATTTTTTCATAATCCTGTCCATTTCCCATAGAAACAACACGACCATCAAATCCAAGTGTTCCCCCTTCTGGAAGATTGCTTTCGATAAATTCTTCTATAGTTGGAACCATTGGTTCACCCATTTTAAATAATTCAACAGTTGTTTCTTCTAATTGCTTTCCAGCTTGGAGAAAATACCTTCCATCTGTCCAAAGTCCTGCACTGTCCATTGTAATAACAGCAGTTCCTGCAGAACCTGTAAAACCTGTTATATACTTTCTAGCTTTAAAATGTTCACCAACATACTCACTCTGATGAAAATCAGCAGTAGGTACAATATACATGTTGATATTCTTTTCTGCCATCAAGGCTCTTAACTTTGTAATTCTTTCAGATACTTTCATTATGTTAATCCCCTTTCAATGTTTATGTGTTCTCAGGAAAAGTATACCACAAAAACTATGGTCAATAGTAAATATTTAATGTTTTAACAATAATTATTTATTGTATTTTCTAAAATTTCAGCTACATATCTGCTGCCTTGTGATGCATCATAGTCACTAATTGTAAGTATTATATGTTTTTCATCTAGCCCTGCTGCTTCTTGCATGAAGGATTTAAAGCCTCTCGCTCTTCTATCAATTTGCATAAAAAGGTTAACCCCTTCAGAGGATGGTAAAAAAGTAATCTCTAGTTCATCTAATACTCCCCTAAATGCTGACTGAGGCACAAATTCAAACTCCTGTAAGAAACCACCTTCACTTCTACCAATATATCCTGCTTTGCACTCTACTTCTCTCAATCTAAATCCTAATACATTTAGAACTGCATCTAGAACAACTTCCATTGTATTACTTGGCCTAATTTCTATATAATCTCTATCTTCAGGATCTATTGCCAGTGGAATTTCTAATTCTGTCTCTACCCATACAGTTTTCCTATTCATACTAATTGGTGTATGTTCAGGCACTCTAAAGGTAAAAGGAATTTGCTTTCTCTCATTAGGCGAAATTGCTATATCCCTACCTACTACTAATTTTACTAGTGTTGCCCTATGTTTTTGTTTAACATCATCTACTTCTTTGATGTATTCTGTTTTAAGCTCTACTTCTACCCTATCAATATTTTGCTCTGCAGAGCCTCCTAGAATATTTACAACCCCCTCTATATCTTCTCCAATCCTTACAGTAGATTGTAGAATCTCAGTGTTTACTTCAGCTCCCCCAACACCTACAGTTAATAATATTTTCTTAAATAACCCCATATTATTTCCTCCTTTTAAAATTGTTTTTATTTAAATACTAATAGAACTTTTAGTTTAGTATCGGCGAAATTGCACAATAAATTACAAATTTGTAATTTTTCATTATGTTTATTATATACTTATTAGAACATAAGTATCAATAAGAAAAAAGCCGGTGTGAAAGGCTAACACATACTGCCAGAGTACTAATTATTCATATACTTAACAAGTATATGAATAATAGGAAGTTTAGTTTTACCTAAGAATCTTATAATTGTAACAAAAGCAACTTCGCAGCATATAGGATTTTCCCTGTATGATTTATGTTAGTTCTTTATTGAGACAAAAAATTTCATATATGTGGTATAATAAAAAATACTGACACAAAAATTATATACATAATACTAGTAACAAAAGAAAGCGGTGACTATTATGAATAATAAACAGAAATTAAAAGCTAACGAATATGAAGTAAAGGAAAACATTGCATATATAAAATTAAGAAAAAAAGATGGCTCAATTATTGATAGTAAAGTAGATGTTGACGATTTAAAAATGGTACTAGATAAAGGTCTTTGGTTTGCAGAGTGGCATAAAGATTTTAACAGCTATTTAGCTCAAAGTTTACAACCCTCTCCTGCTACTGGAAAAAAGACTAAAGAAAAACAAAGTTTACACTCATTTATTCTAGGCGTACATACTAAAACTCCCATTAGACATATTAATGGAGATACTTTAGACAATAGAAGATGTAATATAGAGGTATATAATCAAAATGAAGCAGTTAATGATTATGAAGATGTGGACTCAGAAACTACTGCTGTAATTCTTAGAGATAAATATGGAAGGAAAAAAGAAAAAACTTTAATTGATAAGGAAGACTTAGATAAAGTAATAAATAGTGGCTACTCTTGGGTTCATTATGTAAGTCGTGGAGAGCATCATGCTGTAGCCAATTCCCATAAGGGCAGGATTTTTTTAGAAAGCTTTTTAATGAACCCTTCTGAAGGTATGATTACAAAACATATAAACAATAACACTCTAGATAACAGAAAAGTTAACCTAAATAATGTACCATTAGTGGAAGAATCAGAGGACACCATAGTAGATTAATATCAAAGCGAAAAGAAAAATAGAAATAATTTAGGGTAATAGTAATGAAAGTTAACTTATAAGCCAGAATGCGGCTGCCCATAAGTTAACTTTCTAGCTATTTACTTATAAATTAAATCTTCTTTTTTATTTCTACAAAAGTATCATAATAGGCTATTTGTTTTCCTATATCAGAAGCGTCCCCTTCTGTTAAGAAATTTGGGTTGGAGCTTTTCTCCCACCAGCCTGTTTCCATATGGACTATGCTGTCCATCAGCTTTTTATTTATGGATACTTGTACATCTATTGCCCCATTAGCGGACTTTAACGTGATAACTTCTCCGTTAAGTAAATCATGATTCTTAGCAGTATTTTCGCTTATATTAGCTATTGCCATGGTATCTATATCTTTAAAGCCTTGAGACATTAAAGAAGCTTTAGGATGGGTAGTTATAAGCCTGAGTTTAGGATTTTTCTCATTAGTATAAACTGGTATTGGGCTTACATTATTCTCTTTTGCATTTTCAGAATATATCTCTATTTTCTTTGATGTGGTTTTAAATATTAAGTCCTTCCAGGCAACATCATCTTCTTGTATAGTTACATATTCATTTTTTATCTTTTCAAGGGTTATTCCCCTATCCTCTAAAGGTTTTATAATCTGTGCTAAATATTCCTTTTTAGCTACATAAGGATATTCTTTTATTTCCATTTTCCTTGCAAGCTCTCTGAAAAAATAGTATTCGTCCATTAACTTATGCTTTGGTTCTACACATTTCTCATTGTATACTATATAGGGGTTGCTCATTGAGGTGTATACTAAATCTTCACTCTCTAAAGTATTTGTGCAGGGAATAACCAAATCACAATGCTTTGCAGTATCCGTCAAAAACATGTCTATACACACCTTAAATTCTATGCTTTTAAAAGCTTTAGTGAATTCATTTAAATTAGGCCATTGGTTAAGAGGATTTGCCTTACTTATAAATATAGCCTTAAGATTCTCCTTTGCAAAACCTGGAAAATCATTTAAATCAAACTCTCTTTCATTTAAGGCATGTTTGCGGCTATTGTAAGGATCTAAATTTAACACATCTGGATATACCTTATTACTGTAGTTTACTCCCCCGCCTTTTTTACCTATACTTCCAGTTATTGCTGCTAAGGCATCTATTGCCCTTACTGCATTACCTCCGTTTTTATATCTCTGAAGTCCATATCCCAGGTGTATGGAACTGTACTTTTCTTTAGCATAGAGATAAGTAAGCTCTTTTACTGTAGATATATCTACTCCACATTCCTCACATAGATAATTTATATCCAGAGTGTCTAAATAAGCTTTGTATTCCTCAAAACCTATGATATTTTCTTTTATAAATTCTGTATCTTGAAGATTTTCTTCTATTACTATTTTTGTCATTGCCATAGCAAGAGCAGCATCTGTAGATGGATTTATCTTTATATGAATATCAGCAATATTTACACTGTCAGTGGAAAGAGGGTCTATTACTATTACTTTTATGCCCTTTTCCCTTGCCTTTTTTATTCTGTGGAACAACTGTATGTGGGAGTTTGCTGGATTTTTGCTCCAAAGTATTATATTTTTTGAATTTAAAACATCATCTATAGCATGGGATTTATTATATCCAAAGTCATACTTTTGTGCTTTAGTACCAGCGCTCCAGCAGGTTCCTCCATCGGTTTTACTTATACCACCATAAAAATTAAAAAATATATCCTCTATTGCCTTTAATATAGAACCGGAACCGGATTCACTATAATGAAGTACAGCATTTGAAGAATACTTTTCTTTGTAATACTTTAATTTACTGGCGATTATATCTATAGCTTCTTCAAAGCTTATATTTACCCATTTTCCATCCTCTTTTTTCATTGGAGAATAAAGTCTGTCCTTATCATTTAGTCTTTTTAAATGATTTCTTCCCTTTTGACACATTATTCCCTTTGTGTAAGGATGATTTTTATCTGCTTCTATTTTTACCACCTTATTATTTTCAACATGAACATTTAGTTTGCAACATCCAAAACAATCAAGAGTACATCCATGACTTTTCATAACTTCAACACCTTTCCTGTACGTTTTTAAAATTATAGCATATTTTTGAAAAATTGATAATAGAACAAAAATCATTACGCTAGTAGTATGCTTTAGTTTAAAATTAAAGTTTATTATAAGAATAAAGATAAGTTTAATAGTTTTTATACATAATTTTTAGGCTGCCAGTTATCATTGGCAGCCTCCAGTTTTTTTCTGTATTTAATTTAAAGCCTTTTTTATGCCATTACACAATGCTTCTGCTATCCTTTGCTGATATTCCTGACTATTTAAGAGTTTATCTTCCTGTGGATTAGATAAAAATCCTGTTTCCACTAAGACCACCGGCACTTTAGACCAGTTAAATCCAGTCATGTCTGCTCTTTCCACTACTCCTTTATTAGCCATACCAACTTCATCCGTTAGGCTTTTCAGTATTATCTGTCCGTACCTCCTACTGATATCCACCTTATCTTTTACATAACCTATAGGTGCTGGTACGAGCATTGATGCTCCAGAAGCACTTGATGACTCTGATGAATCTGCATGTATTCTTAAAACCAAATCTGCATTGTTTTTATTTCCAACTTCTGCTCTTTCTATATTACCAAGGCTTTCACTATCCATAGTTTTGGTCATTATTACGTTATATCCTTCTTTTTCAAGGATTGCCTTAAGCTTAATAGTTATACCCATTGTTATTGCATACTCTGGTGTCTTACTATTTACCCCTTCAGCTCCGCCGCCATCCTTTATCTTTAACTCTGAAGCTCCTGGGCTTATAGGCTCTTTTTCTAAGTTAGATCTATTTCCATGACCTGGATCTAAAACAATAAGCTTTCTCTTTTCAACTTTAGGCTCTTCTGTTTTTGGCTTTTCAACTTCTGTAACAGGTTTCGCTTCTGTAGGTTTTTTTACCTCTGCTGCTTTTTTATTTTCCTTATTATTATTTGTTTCTTTACTGCTTTCTACTTTGGTTTCCTCTGGTTTATTTTCTGTTGATAAATCAGCCTTATTACCACCGCATCCTGCAAACAACAAAGTAGTACCAAGGATTAAGGAAATAATTTTTAGTTTAAATTTCAAATTGTCCACCCCTTATTAGATATATCTTAGCCTTATCTTAAGACATATCTTAGTAACCGTCACCTAAAGTATAGTTATATATCATATTGTATACTCTCTTATCTTCTACAGCCTTTAAAGCTTGTACATTGTACTCTTCCACTTCATTTAAGTTAACATCATTTGATACTTTAGTATACCATGGTTTAGTTTGGAAATAATCATTAAGTTCCGGTATTCCAAAAATATATCCATGTCTTGCAAAAATTTCATTTCGAGCAAGTAAAATTTCCAAATTACTTAATCTCTCTATTTCCTCTGTGGTAAGCTTATAATAATAGCTATCATATAATATATAATCCCTATTTATTGCAGGGGCATTTTTAAAGCAGAGCTTCACTTCTTCTATATCTTTTATATGATCTACATTATATTTTTCTATAGGATCATTTGTAGTTCCAACAGCATTTGGATCTGGCTTATACCAAGCTTGTTTTTCAAAATAAGCTTGTAGTTTTTTATCTTTAAATATTAAACCGTGTCTTGCAAAAATTTCATTTCGAGCTATAAAAAGCTGATCACTAGTTAAATTATATAATCTGTAAGATTCTATTTTATTTTGACTGCTATCTTTAAAAATAAAATTATTAGCTGTTATAGTTCTGTTTGGTTGCTGCTTTTCAGTCTCTTCCTTTGCTTCACTAGTGGTATTAGTTTCCTTAGTTCCTTCATTTGTAGCTACCTCTTTTTTATTTGCACTTACATTTTTATTATTTGTATTATTAAAAACTAATGCTATTACAACAATAACTACTGCTAATAAAGCTGCTGCCCCTAGGATAATTTTTTTTCTGCCATCTGATTTTGGAGCTGTAATATTATTATTATTCAATAACACAGTCTGTTGGTCATTGAACTGCTGATTGGCGTTAACAGGAACAGCTGGTATACCCTGTTGGCTATACATGCTGTTTTGAGGCATTGCATTAAATCCACCGCTACTCATATTTGCTGCTCCATTGTTTGTGTAAGGAAAGCTTCCATTTACATTAGGTATACCGCTATTAGTATAGCCAATACTGCCTTGGCTGTAGCTAGCAGGATTTTGAGCCGTATTATTAATTTTTATATAAGTTTTATCGAAAACTTGACACCAAAATTGTACTGTCCCCTCTGATAATTCCTGTGATATTCCTAAGTTATCATATAACTTTTTCACTAGATTATTGTACATTATGCTGTCTATCTCTGAATCAGAGTAGTTTATTATAGCTTCTGGTATCTTCTGTTCTATAGAATCTACTATTAATCTTTTTTCTCTATTATATTGGTTTGGAAAATAGTCATTTAGGTAAGCCTTTAGTTTTTTACTATTAGTATATAATTCTTCTCCTTGTTTGTTTATCAATTCTCTCACTTTTATTATAAGTTCTCTATTCACTATAGTTTTCGTTATCCCATATCATATAACCTTTTATCCGATGTAATAAGGTTATATATGATAACGGATTCACCTGCCTTTCCTTATTATACTTAAAATTTAATTATTAGTACTACCAAATTTCGTCGTCATCACAGTTATACTCTTTTACCTGCTGAAAGCTCTTATCCACAGCATTTATAGAGGACCACTTAATAAGATTAATCAATGAATGAGAATTACCAGCCTGTAAAGGCCTTTCATCATTATTTCCTATAAAATCTTGAAGTATATCATTATCTACATCCTCTCCTATGGCAATTGCAATCCTAACTGACTGACTTCCTATTTCGCTGCTTAATAACTTACGTAGTCCCTCTTCATAATTATCAGTAGGTTGTCCATCAGTAACTAATATAATCACCGGTGGTAAGTTAGTTTTTTTATCTAATTTACTGAGTTCTTCGTTAACCATGTCTAAGGCAGCTCCCAGGTCTGTTATCCCTCCTGTCTGTAAATCTGACCATATGAATTTATCTAACTCTACAGGCTTTTCTGTAAGCCACTGTGCTCCATCTGAAAATTTAATAATTCTCATGAAAATTTGTATATCTTTATTTTTCTCTGCAATATCAATTATACTTGGAAGAGCATTTCTTATTGCGTAATTTAAGGACTGTATCTTTTCACCAGTCATAGATCCTGAACAGTCTAACATCCATATAAAATGTAAAATTTTATTTTCCAATTTAACCCTCCTTTATAATTTTAGTTCACCTATCTCCGAACCAAAATCTATTTTCCTTATACTTGTTAACATCATGGTTCTATCTTTATCTAATTTAACTTCATCTCCATTTACCTTTAGTACTTTCCAAGGATTTTCAGATAAATTTTTAATTCCTAATATATCTTTATTTTTAGGATTAGCTGTAACTTCTCCTATTACCTTATTAAAATTTAAATCTTCTTTTATATGGTGTGAGTATATTCTACTATTTAAGTTTAATAAAATCACATTATCATTTACCTTTATTCTTGGCGGGATAGAAATTTTGCCCTTGCAATACCAACACCTATGCTGCTCCCCGTTTTTTATTCTCAAAGCATCATAAAAGTTTTCTGCCCCACAATTTTTGCAGTATAATATACTATCTCTTAACTTTATAAATCCCCTTCTCCATTCCACTTCCAAAAGCCTGCACTTAGGATCAAAAAGTCCCTTCGTGAAAGCTTTAATAAATAGCTCTCTTATAAACTGAGGATATATATCCCAATAAATTAAAGCATTTATATGATATCCAAAGACAGGTCTATTTGAAAAATCATTTTCATCCCAAATAAATAAAGGTTTGTCGCCATAGATCTCCCTACCAACATTGATATTTCTTGTATCAACATTTACAGAGGCCTTTCCTTCTAAAGGGTGGTGAAACATAAACATATAAAACAGCAAAGTTGCTAATGAAAATAAGTCTGTCTCTGTAGATGGAACTGCTTCTCCCCTTACTATTTCTGGTGCCATAAATCTATGAGTACCTAATACACTTAACTCACTGGTTCCTGTGACTGCTACGTTATCATTATCGCATATGAGAATATCTCCACTTTGTGGATTTATAAATATATTGCCAAGAGATATATCTCTGTAACAAAGTCCCTTAGAGTGTAGTTTTAAATAACTATCTACTAGGTTTATAGCTGCATTGCATAGAGTTCTGAATGTAAGTTCTGCTTTTTTCTCCACTATTTCTGACATACTTCTATACTCTATACCTTTAATTTCCATTATGTATCCAAAGCTTTGCAAATTAGGAGCATCTACAATATCTATAGGCCACAAAAACCTACTATCTGGACTCCCCGTCAGTATTAATCTCTCTATTATATCTCTTTGTTTTTTAATTCCTTGACTGCTATAGTACCACTTTAGGGCATACCTTTTATTGCCTATAATAACCTCGTAGACTTGTCCTTGTCCACCGCAGCCTAGTAATCCATTTACAACCAGCACTTGCCCTGTGTTACTTTGCAGTATAGTTCCAATCTCTAATAAGCTAGCCATGTCGAAACCTCCAATTAGAATACTTGCTTATTAATACCTTTTATATAAAATTATACATACCTATATATTATTATGCAATTATTTAAGCAAATATTGTATTTCTGCCTATGCTAAGAAAAGAAGCTATGGCCGCTAAATTTTATAAGAGCCTTTTAGCCTTTTCTAAAATACAAAAAACTTTTAATAATAGTACACTTTAAGCTAAAAAGCATAGTTTATATTAGGTATGTTTAATAGTAAGCCTAAAGGAGAGGATTTACCCCTATGAAGAGTGTGAAGAGGAAATTAATTCTGTGGTTTTCTCTGTCTATGAGTGTTATTTTAATATTTACAAGTATGCTGAATTTTAATCTAACTAAGAATAAACTTAAGGATCAACTACAAGCAAATGAGAGGGCTGTTGCTGAAAAGATAAGTAGTGACATAGATAAAAATATGAAAGAAATTCAAAGTATAGGCTCCTCTATTTCCCTGATGAGTGAAAGGCTTAAATATGATAAGAATAATTATGTAGAAGTAAAGGATTATCTTCAACAATCCTTATCAGAAATATTAAAAAGTAATAAAGACCTAGAAACTGCCTATACCTTCTTTAAACCAGAAATGAGGATAGATAATGAGCTGCCTTATGAGTGTATTATGAGAGATAAAGAAAAAGGCGCTATTCCTTTTACAGCATCAGATATCAATGACTTTAAATATTGGGAGCAGGATTGGTATAAAATAGGACAAGGTTATGAAAGCTATAAGTGGACAGAACCTTATTATGAAGAAGCCACTGGCAGAAAACTTATATCCGGTGTACAAAAAATGGTAGATAAAGATGGAAATTTCATAGGTGTGTCAGGAATAGATGTAAATATGGATAGAATAGAAAATATAATGAAAGAACTAAAGCTGGAAAAAGGAGCCTTTTGTTTCTTAGTTTCAGAAAAGGGAACCTATATATATCACCCTAATAAGGAATATGTGCTAAAGAAAAAAATATCCGATACCAATGACCCTTTATCAGCGTTAAGCGGTAAACTTAGTAAGAATTCAGAGGATTTTAGTAATGTGGTTATGGAAAATAAGGAATATTACCTATTTAATGAAAAAATTAGTTCTACGGGATGGCAGTTATTGATAGCTTATCCAGTTGATATAATAACCAATGAACTTTATGCCTTGTTGTTAACAGATATAGTAGGGTTGTTTATAGGGATTATGCTTACGATTTTAACTTCTATATTAATAAGTAAAAGTATCTTAAAAAATATTAATAAAGGTGTAGAATTATCAAAAGCTCTTTCTACTGGAGATTTGACCTATAATGTTAACTTAGAGGTGAAGGATGAAATAGGTATATTGATAAACGCTATGAATGAATCCTCCAAGTCTATAAGAACTATTGTAGGAGGTATAAGTAAGGATATTCTCAGATTAAATGGCATAGTAAGTGAATTACAAAATAGCAGCGTAGGCATATCTAGGACAAGTAGTGATATAATATCCCAAATAAGAAGTGTACAGTCAGATATAAACCTTCAAAATAAAAACATTGATGACATTTATGCTAGTTTTCATAAAATTGATGGCTTTATGGACAATATATATAACTTATCAGAGGAGAATGTAAACAAAACCATACAAAGTGTTAAAGCTATCAATACTACTAAAGATATTACAGAAACCTCTATAAGAGAGCTAGGTAATGTTATAGATTTAGTAAAATTTGCAGTGGATTCCATAAATAAATTGGAAGAGAGAACAAAGCAAATAGAAGGAACCTTGGAGTCAATAAAGAAAATATCTAAACAAACTAAGATGTTGTCCTTAAATGCAAGTATAGAGGCTGGCAAAGCTGGTGAATCAGGAAAGGGCTTTGCTGTAGTTGCGCAGGAAATTAAAAAGTTTTCAAATGAAACAGAAGGGGTTTTAAGAAATATAGAAAAGCTTATAAATGAAATAATAGTTGAATCTAATTCTGCAGCTAAATCTATGAATATGGATGTAAAAAATACTATGGAGGAATTAAGTAAAATAAAAAATTCTCAATTAGTCTTAAATGATATAGTCAATAACTTAAGTACCTTTGAGGAGTTTTCAAGAAAACTAAGCAATTTAGTAGAAACTCAGAAAAAAGCAAGCAGCATAATAAATAAGTCCTTAAAGGATATATCCGATTCTTCTAATAAGATAGAACTCTCTATAAACGACATATTGGAATATAACGTAAAACAAGAGGAAACGGTTTATACTTTAAATGAAAGTTCAAATATACTAAACACTATAACTAACTCCTTAAAAAATTTAATCTCAAAATTTAAAATATAAAACTTTCTTAAATTATTAATCTGTGCATTTAAACAAATAGGCAGCCCCTTTAGGCTACCTATTTGTTGTCAAAGTAATCTCTAATTAAAATGATTCAAAATTACTATAGTATATTCCTTGATTAGTACTTTAATGAAAATAGCAGATTTTTCCACTTAATATTCTATTCTAATGTAGTTCCTTCATAAAACTGTGGATTTTCAAAAAACATTTCTGCCAGTTCATGGTATCCTCCAAACCTTTGTAATTCTCTTAGTGGACGCATATCATAGTATAATTTGGAAGCTGTTTCTTCTGGAAAAAAGCCTGCCTTTTTTCTTGCTTCTTTAAGCTCACTTTCAAAATACTCCCCCGCATAAGCATACTTTCCTTGTACTACAATGATTTCTGGATCAAAATTAATAGCTATATTTTTTAATATCAAAGAAAACATTTCCGCAACATAACTGACAATCTCCTTTGCTAATTCGTCCCCTTTATCAGCTTCCTCAAACAAATGTCGTATAAGTTCATCTGATTCAATCCACTGTTTCATAGTGGAACAAGGTAGCTTTTTAGGATTTTCCTTTAGTTTCTCTTTTATTCTATCTTCACTGACCATTCTTTCAAAACAGCCTCTACTTCCACAGGAACATACTTCTTTGTCACTATAATCAATTGTCATGTGTCCAATTTCACCAATTAATGCATTTCTCCCAGTAAGGACTTCTCCATCTATGTAGCATGCAGAAATACCCTCCTCAGTATATATGGCAACTATCCTTTTACTACGATATTTTTCCTCTAGAAGAAGAGAACCTCCTGCAATTCTTACAAGATTTTCTACAACAATAACTTGTTTAGGAAATAATTCTTCCAACCAAGCTTTTATCGGAATATTCCTTCCCCATTCTGGAGCCAGCGCACAAAACCGTACAATTCCAAGTTTACGGTCTACAAATCCCCCTATTGCTAGACTAATTCCATATAAGTCTTCATAGGAAGTTTCCGCTTCTTGTAAAATTAAATATATATTATGCCTTAAGATATGCTGAAATTTTTCGAAAGTATCCTCGTAATTAAATAAAACCTCTTTTTCTCGTATACATTCATTTTTCATATTTAAAATCGCAAAATGAATGTATTTCTTTTCTAAATATATACACAAAATCACCTTTTCACAGCAAAAGGTATATAATTCCGGACGTTTTCCACCGGTATTTGTAGAAGATCCTTTCCCTACCGAAACTAAAAGCCCCTTCTCTTCAAAACTTTGAATTGCTCTTTTTATCGTTGGGCGACTGATCCTTGTAGCTTCACTTATATCATTTACAGATACAACTTGCTCATTTCTTATCATTTGCAAAATACGCTTCCTGTTTAAATACTTCAAATCAGAAGGCATGGATGCGTCTTTTGTATACTTTTCTTCCTCTTTTCCCATGCTCCACCTCATATTTTCATTTTTATAAAACTTCTTTTCTATGTATTTTTTTAATTTTTCATTTTGTTTAGGTATACGATACCATATTTCTATTCTCATTTCCAGCATTGTCATTTATATTTTCTATATCCTGTTGACTTTTCTAAAAATAAGTTATAAAATAACGTTACGAAACATTATTTTATAACTTATGGGGGTATTTTTATGGAATTAAGACCAAATGTTAATTTAAGTATTTACGAAAAAAGCTTTACTGCTGTGGATACTCATACCGTAGGAGAATTTACTCGTGTAGTATTGTCAGGATTTCCTGAAATTCCAGGAAACACTATGATTGAAAAGAAAAAATATCTAGAAGAACATTGCGATGAGTACAGAAAAGCTTTAATGTTTGAACCACGTGGACATCACGATATGTTCGGTTCCATAGTAACAAAACCAATTAGCTCAGAAGCAGATTACGGTGTTATCTACATGGATACAGGTGGATATTTAAATATGTGTGGACATGGTACCATTGGTACTGTTACTGCCATCATAGAAGGTGGACTCCTAGAAGCAAAGGAGCCTTATACAGAAGTCGTTCTTGATGCTCCTGCAGGATTAATTCGCACAAAGGCAGAAGTAAAAGGCGGAAAAGTTGTAAATGTTACCCTTACAAATGTTCCTGCTTTCCTTTATAAAGAAAACTTAAAAACAATTATAGATGGTAAGGAAGTTACATATGATATTTCCTTTGGTGGAAGCTTTTTTGCTTTATGTGATGTTACTCAGATTGGACTTGATATAGTGCCTGAAAATATTCCTTCACTTACGGAATTTGGTATGAAATTAATTGAGAATGCAAATAAAGAAAATCATATCCAACACCCTGAACTTGATATTACATCTGTAGATTTAGCAGAATTATATTGTCCAACCTCTACATCTGGATGTGACATGAGGAACGTGGTTATTTTCGGTGATTACATGGCAGACCGCTCTCCATGCGGAACTGGTACAAGTGCAAAGTTAGCAACTCTTTATAGAAGAGGTAAAATTGGAATTGGTGAACCATTTGTATATGAAAGTTTTATAGGAACAACATTTAAGGGCGTTATCAAAGAAGAAACAAAAGCCGGTGAGTTTCCTGCAGTAATTCCACAGATTACAGGCAGTGCTTATTTAACAGGCGTATCTACCTATATTATCGACAACGATGATCCTCTTAAATATGGTTTCCAAGTTGGAAAATAGTATTTTGGATTAATTAAATTCTATAAGGACATTTCCAGCACCTAAATGGTGCTGGTTTTTACCATACATCTCTTAATTACTAATACTCAACTATCGTAGTTTTACCGTTAACAGGCACAAAATACCCTCTAATACTTTCTTATGCTTGGTCATCTATACTAAGTAATAATAAATTATGGTGTTGATTTGACACTATTATAAAGTACCTAACTTTGCATAAAAGTTTTACTAGAAATTGATGTCTGCTATAGAATACAGTGCCGCTTTTCCACTCATTTTAATGCGGTTGACCTCAACTTTGCAATACAAGGTTCCACCTCTTCTTGAAGCCTGATATGCAATAATGTTGTTATTTCCTATCTTGTTTGCCCAAAAGGGAACTATATAGCAGTGGCCTGATCCGCAAACCGGGTCCTCGGGTACATTCAGTTTAGGAGCAAATGAGCGTGATACACAATCAAAATTTTTTCCTTTCGCTGTAACATGTAAAAGCAGACCATCTAATTCCTTAACTTTTTCCATATTAGGATTCATGTTTAAAACATCTTCTTCATTTTCCAATATGCAAAGAAGGTCTCTAGCCATCCATGCCTCAAGGGGGCGTACACCAATTACCTCAGCCATGGCATCCGTTACTTCCACTTTTTTTAAATCATATGCTGGAAAGTTCATTTCTAAAAGTTCATCATTTTTATTAACTGTCAAAATGCCACTTAAAGTTTCGAAACGAACCTCCTTTAAACTTGGTTCTACAAATCTTGTTATTATATATGCCGTAGCCAAGGTCGCATGCCCGCAAAGGTCTATTTCACCTCCAGGAGTAAACCATCTAAGCTTGTAGCTTTCACCCTCCTTTACTGCAAAGGCAGTTTCAGATAAGTTATTTTCCATAGTAATCTTTAACATAGTTTCATCATCAAGGTATTTGTCCATAACACAAACTGCTGCTGGATTTCCACCAAATACTTTGTCAGTAAATGCATCCACTACATATTGTCTCATAATTTAATCTCCCTCCTCTAATTTTCCAAATCCTAATGTAAACATATAATACCCAGCTAGACATGCCTGGCAATAAGGTTCGATAGCTGCTGGTGTATTTTTGGTACTTATTTGTTTCAAATCTATACCTCCAACAGCTCTGCAATGGCTAAGTATAACGGTTGACTACTCTCAGTCAATTTTGGTTTCCAACTCATGGGGTAATTTTCAAAAGAATTCACAGGCATAGACATCATCCATTCTTATCTTAATATTTTAAGCTCAATTATATAATTGAGTGCTTAAATTTGCAATATCAAAAATTCAATTTCACAAATTTAAACTATATTGAAAAAAGAGAGAATTTATTGTAAAATTAAATCACTATAAATAGAAAATACTCGAAAACAATAAAAACAAGGGGGATAAATATGTTAAAAATCGTACTATTATTTATGGTAGCAAGCAGTATCTGGTATTCTTTCATACTCATCAAAGACTATATTAAAAAGAAAAAGGAAGGTACTTTAGAGGAAGGAAGCTTTATAAAACTTGGACTTATTGGTATGTTAGCTAACTTTTTTGATACTCTAGGAATAGGAAGTTTTGCCATAGAAACTTCATTATTCAAAAATTTCAAGTTAATAGAGGATAAAAAACTTCCAGGAACCTTGAATGTGGCTAATACTATACCTACTATATTAGAGGCACTTATATTTATGACAGTTATAAAGGTAGAACCTGTAACACTTTTTAGTATGTTAGCAGCTGCAGTTCTAGGTGCTGTAGTAGGTGCTAAAGTAGTTTCCAAATTTGATGAAAAAACTATTCAGATTTCCATGGGTTTAGCCCTTTTAGCAGTAGCTGCACTTATGGTTGCAGGACAATTAAAGCTTTTCCCTGTAGGCGGAAATGAAACTGCTCTTACAGGAGTCAAGCTAATAATTGGACTTGCTGGTAACTTCCTATTCGGTGCACTTATGACCATAGGTATAGGACTTTATGCTCCTTGTATGGCTTTAGTCTTTGCACTAGGCATGGGGCCTCAAGTAGCTTTCCCTATAATGATGGGATCCTGTGCATTGTTAATGCCTTTTTCATCTTATCAATTCATAAAAAATGGAGCCTATTCAACAAAGGCCTCAGTGGCTATAGCTATTTTAGGTTCTATAGGCGTATTAATAGCTGCATATGTTGTAAAATCACTGCCTTTAGATATTTTAAAATGGGTAGTTGCCTGCGTAATAGTATATACCTCCTTTATTATGTTTAAATCCTCAAAGGCTAATAGTAAAAAACAATCTGATGTTTATACAGCTTAAAACCATATATCAGAATTAAAAAAGGAATGTGTCACAGCATTCCTTTTTTAATTCCTGTCTTAATAATTATACTTGAAAATTATTTGGTTTTGATATATTTAACATTCTCCATTGAAGGTTTTTCAATATTCAGCTTTTTTAGGCTATCTTCATTTATATATACATCAGTTTCATTTGATATTTTAATTGGTATTTTAGAAATATCTTCTCCCTCTAATACTGAAACTGCCATTTTTCCTGTTTCGTAACCTAATTTATAGTAATTAATTCCTACGGTAGCAAGGGCTCCTGCTTCTACACTTCCCTTTTCCGCTGCAATTATAGGCACCTTTGCCTCTAATGTATGCTTAGCTATTATAGGCATTGATGATACAACTAATTGGTCTGTAGGTACATATAGTACATCTATCTTTTTTACTAAACTAGCTATATTACTGTTTACATCATTCGTACTGGTTACTCCTGCTGGAATAATTTCGTAACCCTTGGCAACCTTTTTTAGTTCATTTAATTGAACTTCTGAATTTACTTCACTTGTATTATATATAAATCCTATTTTCTTCGCCTTTGGTACAAGTTTCTTTATTAAATCCAACTGTTTTTCCACCGGCAAATAGTCTGAGGTTCCCGATACGTTAGTTTCAGGCTTTTCTACAGATTTAACTAATTCAGCTTTTACTGGATCAGTAACAGAGCTAATCATTATTGGTATTTTCTTTGTTGTATTAAATGCCCCCTGTGCTGCTGGAGTACCTATAGCAAAAATTAAATCTTTCTTATCTGAGGAAAATTTCTTTGCTATAGTTTGAGCTACTGCTATATCTCCCTGAGCATTTTGATAGTCTATTTTTATATTTTCTCCTTCTTTATATCCCCCTTCCTCAAGAGCTTTTATAAATCCTTTTCTGTTTTCATCTAAGGCAACATACTCTACAATTTGACTTATACCTATATTTATTACTTTCTTTTTACTCTCTGTTTTTGCACAGCCTGTCATCACACTAGCGGCTATTAATATTCCAACAACTATCTTTTTCATAATCCCATCTCCTCTTTATACTGCATATTCAAATTTTTTTAATATGTCCTCTACAGTTATTTCCTTCTTTTTCTTCTCATCTAAATCCAAGATAACTTCACCTTTATGTAACATAATAAGTCTGTTACCATACTCTATTGCATCTTTTAAATTGTGAGTTACCATCAACGTAATAATATTTTTTTCTTTCACAATTTTTTCCGTAAGTTTCATCACCTCTTTAGAGGTTTTAGGATCTAAGGCAGCGGTATGTTCATCTAAAAGCAATAGTTTTGGTTCACATATGCTTGCCATTATTAGTGATAAAGCTTGTCTTTGTCCTCCTGAAAGATATTTCACCTCTACATCTAGCATGCCTTTTAAATCTAGGGATATGCCTTCTAGTAATTTTCTTAGGTAGTCTGTTTTGTATCTTAGACAATATTTAAGGTTAGTCAATTTTCCCTTATTTAGTGCTAAAGATAAATTTTCTCTTACTGTCATAGAAGGGCATGTACCTAATGCTGGATTTTGAAAAACCCTGCTTATAATCCTAGTTCTTTTATGCTCAGGCATTTTAGTTATATCCTTATCTTGAAGTAAAATGCTGCCTGAAGTTTCTTCAATTACCCCTGAAATTATATTTAATAGCGTTGATTTACCAGTACCATTGCTGCCAATTATGCTTACAAAGTCACCTTTATTAATCTTTAGATTAAGGTTTGAGAACAGCTTGTTTTCACCTATGTAGTTATTATGAAAGCTTTTTGATAAGTTTTGAATTTTTAACATTTATAATCCACCTCCCCATTTTTTTCTCTTCATTGTTTTTAACTCCTCTGACAGCTAAGAATATAATAATTACTAAGGATGTTATCATCTTTAGGTCAACTGGAGTTAGTCCTACATTCATGGCAAAATATATAGTAACTTGGTAAATCAATGTGCCTAATATTACAAGAGTTGTGTCCTTAATAAGAGTTCTCTTTTTTATTATTGATGTTCCAATAATTATTGATGCTATTCCTAAAACTAGTGTGCCAATTCCCATAGAAATATCGGAAAAGCCTTGGTATTGAGCCATCATGCTTCCTGAAAGTGCTATAAGTCCATTAGATAGCATAAGTCCTAATATTTTAATGCTTCCTACCTCTATTCCTAAGGATTTAATCATCTGAGGATTATCTCCAACAGCCTTCAGGGTATACCCTAGTCCTGTTTTCAAAAATACATCAATGAAAACTTTAACTATGACTACAAGAATAAAGGCAATTATTAAAGGATTAAAATCAGAGAATATATTTGCTTGGCTAAATATAGGAATATTAGCCTTTCCCATAATTCTTAAATTTAATGAATACAAAATTCCCATTACTAAAATTCCAGAAAGTAAATTTGATATCTTAAGCTTTACATGTAGTATTCCTGTTAAAAACCCTGCTGCTAATCCAGCTAATAGAGCAATCAACATAGCTGAGGCAGGAGATACTCCTTTCTTTAACATTGTAACTATTATTGCTGCTCCTAAAGTAAAACTTCCATCTGCAGATAAATCAGGAAAGTCTAAAATTTTATAACTTATATAAACCCCCAATACCATAATTGATAAGATTAAGCTTTGAACTAATACACCTGATGCTGCTTCCATAAAAATTCTCCCTTCCATATTTTTTTGTATGCAAAAAGCCACATGGTACTCCATGTGGCCTGTAAATGCATACAAAAAGTCGAAAAAGCCACATAGACTATCTATGTGGCTTCTATAAAATAATTACTGAAAAACTTATACTTTATAGCCAACATAGATACAAACCTTTTAATTCCATGAATTAGGTGGTTTGCACCTATGTAAAATTATTAGGTACAAACCTATCTAAATTGGCTATTAAAGACAACTTGCATTGTTATAATTGATAAGTTTTTCATAATTAATTCCTCCTAAAAATTTATTGTTACCAGTGTATCACTTTCATTTATTAAAGTCAAGTAACTTTTTATTAAAAGATAATATTACAGTATTATTGTTACAGCACCTATTTTCTCTCATACTCAATTTTTCCATCAATCATAGTCATATCAACTTTGATATCAAGTATCTTATCCTGTGGGTATGCTAGAATATCCTCAGATAAAACAACTATATCAGCCAGCTTGCCAACCTCGATACTTCCCTTAACTTTTTCTTCATAACTTGAATAAGCTCCGTTATAGGTGTAAAGTCTTATTGCTTCTAGCATAGTGATTTTCTGAGTCTGATCTACTGGTTCATTTGTTACTCTGTCAGTTCTATTTACACAGGCATCTAGTATAGACATTGATTCTACAGGGCCTGAAGGAGCATCACTTCCGATTGAAACCATAATTCCTGCATCAATCATACTTCTAAGAGCAGCAAAATATTTCATTCTTTCACCATAGAACTTGAAATAATTTCTTCCATTCCATGCGATAAATCCAGGGTTTACACTTGGGCAAATATTTAGTTTAGCCATCCTGTCAATGAGATCCTGATCTACAATGGCACAGTGTTCTATTCTGTGTCTTGCACCTGGTCTTGGATTGGTTTCAAAGGCCTTTTCATAACCTTCCACCATAAACTCTACAGCCAAGTCACCAACAGCATGAGCTGATGCTTGGCAGTCAGCATCGTTTATCATCTTAATATAATCTGCTACCTCTTCCCTTTCCCAGCCAAGAATACCAGGCATGTTAGGATCGTGACAGTAAGGCTCTCTTGTTGCACAGGAAGGTCCGCTGGTGCCGCCATCTATCATAAATTTACAAGTACCAATTTTGAAATGTTCATCTCCTATTCCAGACTGAAGTCCTAGTTTAAGGAAATGATCGTTATCTTCAAGGGAAACTGGCTTTCCAAAGATACTATGAAGCATCATGTATTCTCTAGGCTTAAATTCTCTAGATCTACAAAGACTCTGCATAATGTGATAGGATGGTCTATCACACTCCCCTGCATCATGTACAGAAGTTACTCCATTTCTAAGAAGTAAATCATTTGATTTCATAGCAGCAGCCTTCTGCTGTTCATCAGTATAAACTACCTTGCTCCAAAGGTAAAAATGTGTGTGATCCTTGACCATACCAGTTAACTTGCCATTTTCAACTACTACCTCATCATGAGCAAACTTTTTAGCATCTTCTGCAGTGTATATTCCTACTGCATTTAGAGCAGCTGTATTATACATGCAAATATGTCCACAGGTTCTCATACACTGTACAGGGTTATTTGGTGCAGCTTCGTCCATTTCTTCTATTGTTATATGCCTTTTTTCTTCTACTCTGTTTTGATCATAGCCCATCATTGAAATCCACTCACCAGGTTTTCTCTTTGCAGCAGCTTTTTTTATTAATTCGACAATATCCTTAATTGATTTACAATTAGCATATCCAGTGTTTATAATTGCAGCATCTTCTGTATTTCCGAAGAATCCGTTTAAGATAGGATGATAGTGGGTATCAATAAAGCCAGGCGTTAAAGCACGGCCTTTAAGATCAATAACCTTAGTATTAGAATCAATAATCTTTTCTAATCCTTCATTATCCCCTACGTAAACTATCTTGTTATCCTTTACAGCTACTGCCTCGGCAATTTCATCCTTCTGGTTTACTGTAATTACCTTTCCATTTTTAAAAGCATAGTCTGCATATGAATAATCAAAAACCATTTTATTTCCTCCCAATTCTAAGAACTATTTTAATCAAAACAAATAAATACTACTTATATTTATTTATTGCATCGACTCCATCTCTATTTCTTTCTTTCCTTCTTTAAAGGCTTTAGCTGGGAATGCATACATCATTATAGCCATTATAATAAGTGATACAATCATTCCGGTAGTTTGAGCATTTAGAATTCCAAATAGTTTCACTTTGATACCAAAGGTTAGAATAATTGTAACTGCAACACCTAAAATTGCTGAAACTGAAGCTGCTGCTGCAGTAGGACGATTTGAAAATATACCAAAAAGTAATGGTGCTGTTAAGGATACAGACATTAGCGTATAGAAAATTGAAAGAGCAGTTATTATATTAGGAAGTAATAGGGACATTCCAACACCAAGAACTCCGCAAATAAAAGTAACATATCTACTTAGTTTAAGCAGTTCAATATCTGTAGTTTTAGGCTTAAAGAAGGTTTTATATATATCATTGGTGAAGGATGTGGTTAACATATATAGAACAGTATCTGCGGTACTTATTTCTGCTGCAAAAACTGCTGCTAAAGCTATTGCTGACACCCAGGTAGGTAGTAACTCTTTCATTGCTGTAGGCAATGCTAAATCCTGTTGTGTTAAATGTGGAAACATTGCGAAGGTACACATTCCAAGTATTGCTGGAATAAATGCAAAGACAAACTGCACAATTGCATTATAGGTAGTGCCTTTTCTTATGGTAGATTTGTCCTTAGAACCAAATACTATTCCAACTAGACCAGGAGATACAAAGAAGGAAGGAGTAAGCATAAAGAAGTATCCTATTATTACGGTAGCCCCTAAACCAAAGAAACTAAAATAACTATTTGTTTTAGCTACATCTGCCAAATTTGCTGATACCATTGTGTGTAGTCCGCTAAAACCTCCAACGTGTCCTAGTGCAAAAGGCACCGCTATTATAAATCCTGCTAAGACTACTACTAATTTTAATATTCCTACATATGCAGCAGATACTATTCCTCCAAAAGCAAAGTATATTGTAACAACTAATGCACCAATAATTACTCCTGTAGTTTTAGGCACATCTGCAATAACATTTAATATCCAAGCAACACCCATAAGCTGTCCTGCAAATAGTGCTAAGGTTCCAATTGCCATCATTGTAGAAAAAACACCTTTAAACTTTTTGGAATATCTCTTATCTAAAAAGTCACCGGCTGTAAGTAAGTTATATTTAACAGATAATTCCCAAACCTTTGGTCCTACGAAAAATGCAAGAACTAAACTTCCAATACCTGACATGATCATCCACCAAACTGCTGATATACCAGAGGTATATGCAAGCCCTGTAATACCAACAGTAGAGCCAGCCCCTATATTTCCTCCTATTAATGTAGCAAAGAGTAGTCCAGAATTAAATCTTCTTCCTGCAACTATAAAGTCACTTCCACTCTTTACAAATTTAGATACCACTACGCTTATAATTATTAGAGCTATACAATATAAGGCAATTCCCAATATATAAATATTCATATTTTTATGCCCCCTAATAATATTTTAATATAGTTTTTTTAGTACTTCTTCCTTCAGTTCTCCTGCACAAGCACCTTCTTCATATCCTGGCACCTTTGCATTAAAACTGAATTCAGGTGAAGGGAAAGTTCCCTCAAGAGTTTCTTTGTGGAATTGATTAAGGCCTTCTACCATGGCAGTTCTAATTTGTGCAAATTGTTTAACAAACTTTGGTTTAAAATCTCCATACATTCCTAATAAGTCCTGTGTAACCAATACTTGACAATCCACATCAGGTCCCGCTCCAATACCTAATACAGGGACTTTAACAGCCTTCGCCATTGCTCTAGCCACACAACTAGGAACACATTCAAGAACAATAGAAAATACACCTGCTTTTTCAATTGTCTTAGCATCTTCAATGAGCTTTGCAGCACTTTCAGGAGTAGAGCCCTGTACTCTGAAACCTCCAAGCTGGCTGGTAGTTTGTGGTGTAAGTCCTAAATGGCCCATTACCGGTATTCCTGCTTTAACAATGGCTTCAATTTTATCTGCCATTTCAATGCCGCCTTCTAACTTTATACAGTCACAGCCAGTTTCTTTAATAAGTCGATTTGCATTGGCAATAGCCTGCTCACAGCTAACATTATAAGATCCAAAAGGCATATCTCCAACAATAAATGTATTAGGAGCACCTTTAACTACTGGACGAATGTGGTGAATCATGTCTTCCATAGTAACAGCAGTTGTACTTGTGTAGCCTAACATAACCATAGCAAGTGAATCACCTACTAGAATAACCTCACACTCACTGTCATTTACAATAGAAGCTGTTGTATAATCATAAGCTGTTACATAGGTAAACTTTTTACCTTCATCCTTATACTTTTGGAAATCTAAAACAGTCATTTTCTTTTTCACTTTTATTCCTCCCTTTAACAGTTCTACATTGTAGAACTGAATTCCATTATTGTTTTATATTTAATATATATTCTTTATAAATTGAAAAATTACCATTATTTTTCACATTTTATTATTAAATTAAAAATTAATAGGAATTCACTTATGAATTTAAACAATTTTATAAGATATTTTTAGCTACTTTTAATATAAAAGCTTTAGCACTGAAAATAAGATTATCTTCAGTGCTAAACTCTGTTTATATGAATTACTGCAGGCCTTACTATAAACTTCTTAATAAAACTTAATCTAATTTGGCAGGATTCTCTCCTACTATCAGTTGGATACAAATCCACTATGCATTGATATCCTTAAGGCAGTCTCCTGTAATAATCTAACATATATCTGTTTTTTTTCTTCTTCCATCCTAACTGCAGGGGTAGCAATACTTATTACAGCAATAGCATTGTTTAATTGATCCTTTATTGGTACTGCAATGCATATAAGCCCCTCTATATACTCTCCATCATCTAAGGCGTATCCATTTCTTCTTATCTCTTCCAGATTACTCATAAGTTTTTCTGCAGAATCTATAGTATTATTGTTTATTTTAGTTAACTTCAATTGAGAAATATCTAAATCTCTTTTAAAAGCTATAAATGCCTTTCCAAGGGCGCTGCAGTGAACAGGTACCCTTTTCCCTACCTCAAGCTCTATTCTTAAAGGCTCTGCAGTAATAATTTTATCTAGAAATACAACTTCATTTTTATCTACAATGGCAAAGTTAACAGTCTCATGACACTTTTCAAATAATTCCTCTAAGTATGGTCTTACGATTTTCTTTAATGGAATTCTATTTGCAACTTTATTACCTAGTTCAAATATTTTTAGTGTTGCATAATATTTGTTGTTTTCTTTGTTTTGATCAACATATCCCATTGTCTTAAAGGTTCCAAGTATTCTGTGTACTGTACTTTTTCCCATGCCAAAGGAGTTTGACATCTCTAATATACTTACCTCACCGTTGTCTACTAAATATTCTAGTATATTTAAAGACCTAATAAGTGAATTTATATTATAATCATTTTTTTGCTCCATTGCTTATCTCCCTTTCAATATATAGTGAAGCTCTACGGTAATCTATTTTATCTATTGCTTAAATACCTTTTTCTAATGATTTAATCATATTAGTAAGTACAAGATTTACAGGGGTACTAATTAAATACTTTTCACCTTCTTTTACAATAGCTCCATTAATTGTATCTATTTCTGTTTTTCTTTTATTTAAAATATCCTGAAGCATAGAGGATTTATTTTCAGAAGTATTATAGGTAACCTCCATAACTTTTTTTATCATAGCTTCTTCATCAAAAATAATCCCTGATGCCTTTGCTACTTTAACAGCTTCCTTAACTGCCATTGTCATAAGATCTTTTGTTTCCTCAAATTTTAGAAGTTTTCCATTCTCCACTTTAAATATAGCGGTAAGAGCATTGATTCCTACATTGATTATTAGCTTGGACCATATAAGTTCCATAACATTATCTGAAATAATAGTACTAAAGCCTGCCTCTCTCAAAAGCTTAGCTATATTATGAATTCTTTTATCTTCCTTCTTCACAACTAAGCCAATATGAGTTTCTCCTGTGCCTCCATGTTTAATATGAGCCGGTGCCAACATTGTTGCTCCATGGGCAGTAGTTCCTGCTATAACATTATCAATTTTTACATATTTGCATATCTGATCTATATTTCCGTAACCATTCTGCAGGCTAAGTACCATAGTGTCTGGGCCCAAAAGAGCTGAGTTTTTCTCTAGTGCCATACCTGTCATAATAGACTTAACAAAGATTATAGCTAAATCAACATGTCCAACAGTCTCAGCAGTGGTTACAGCCTTTGGATGAACCACTATATCTTTATCTGCCTCTTCTATCTTAAGACCACTTTTATTTATGGCCTCTATATGTTCCTGCCATATATCAACTAAATATACCTCCTTGGCAACCTTTGAAAGATAGCCGCCATACAAGCTACCCATTGCCCCTGCACCTATTATAGCAATTTTCACAATAAATACCCCCTCATATATATTGTTTTATTTGATGAAAAACTTTCATGTATCATACATTGCTTTTATTCTATACAGTAGAACTCAGTTCCACCTTTACTATAAAGATATTCAGTAAAAACTTTTTAATTCCTACCAATACGGTAAATATTAACACAACGGGTTTTAAGTTCTTCATCAAATTTACATCGCCTAATATTGATTTTTGTATTTTCCGTTACTGCAAAGGCAATACCTATAGGGAGTTTCTCTATTCATCATGTTATTTTCCTCAGATAAAGATAGTTGTTACACAAAATACTTATTGGGGCTCATTTTTGTTTCCTTCAAAGCTTTCATTCTTTATCTCTTTAAAAATATCATTTCTTTCATTAGTTGATTTTGTTTTGCTATTAATCATTGTTTTCAATTCAGATATTTCACCCATTAACTTGACAAAGTCTTCCTGTGTTAAGGGTTTTTTATTGCTTTTCAACTCATATCCAAGCTGACCACTGACTTCAATTGTTGCATATTGAACATCTTCTATAGACGATATACCTGCCTGTCTTAATCGAGTTTCAAGTTTATCAATTGTCATCCTAAGCCTTTTTAGATTTTCAATATTTGGTTTACCATCTTCTATAACAATTACTGCTTTGCCTGAAAATATGGTTTCTAAAAAATCTACCTTCACTTGTAAATATTCAGTAATCATCATAAGTACAGTTAGAACTAGTGCTGCCAAAAATGTAATAAGTAGACCTCTTCCAGCTACAGGCTCAATAAGCAATGAACCTAATCCTATCATCACAATAGTTTGTGATATTGTCATTTGAGAAATTGATTTTCTTCCACCTATTCTTAAAACAAATGTTCCTATGATAAATATTAGAGCTGCTTGCCAAACCCAACTTAAGTCCATATTTTTTCCTCCTTAAGCAAATTCATAGATATTTCATATTATTTATCATTATGAAATTTTAATACGGTTTAACATATGCTCTATTAAATGAAATAAGGAAAAACTTAGCCTCAAACTCTCTTACTAAATTGTAAGATAGTTTGAGACTTTTGTAAGTCTATAGACATAGAGCTAAAAACAGTAATTGGATATAATTAATCCATAGTATAAAAAAGGAGCGATATTTATGAAGATATTAGAAGTTAAAAATTTAAATAAGACCTATGGTAGTGGAGAAAACAAGGTAGAAGCACTTAAAAACGTGAATTTATCCGTTAACAAAGGAGAATTTGTTGCCATTGTAGGTGCATCAGGTTCCGGTAAAAGTACATTACTTCATTTATTAGGAGGGCTGGATAAACCTACAACAGGCAGCATTATTATTGATGGTGAAAATATTTATGATTATAAAGAAGAAAAGCTTGCCATATTCAGAAGACGTAAGATAGGATTTATCTTTCAATTTTTTAACCTCATTCCTGTTTTAGATGTAGAGGAAAACATATCACTTCCAGCTCTTTTAGATAATGAGAAGGTTGATAGTACTTACCTCAATGAGATTATAGAGTTGCTAGGACTTACAGATAGAAAAAATCACCTTCCTTCAGAGCTTTCCGGAGGACAGCAGCAGAGAGTATCTATAGGCAGAGCGCTATTAAACAGACCCTCTATTGTGCTTGCAGATGAGCCTACTGGAAACTTAGACAGTAAAAATTCAAAGGAGGTTATTGAATTGTTAAAGTTCACTGCTAAAAAGTATAACCAAACACTTATCTTAATTACTCACGACATAAACATAGCTTCTATGGCTGATAGAGTAATCACAATACAGGACGGCGAGATAGTCTCTGATAAGTATATGAAAAACAACTAAAATTTTATAAAAGGAGTTAATATAATGATAGATTCATATAGAAAGCTTACTGGAAAGTATTTAAGAGCAACTAAGAAGAGAACTGCCCTTACTATTTTAGGAATAGTTTTATCTGTTGCACTAATATCAACTATAGGGCTTTTCTTTCACAGTATGCAGGTATCGCAAGTTCAAGAGGCCAAAAACAACTATGGGGCATTTCATTTAATATTTCAAAAGGCAGATGAAAGCTTGGTTTCAAAAATTGCTAATAATCCTAAGGTTTCAAGATATGGCTTTTTAAGTTTTAACGAGCCAGTTGATGTGACAAATAAATTAAAGGTTACAGAAACAGCTGCTACAGATAGCGCTTTAGAACTGCTTCCTTATAGAGTCAAAGAGGGAAAGCTTCCTGACAATAATAAGGAAGTAGCAATTGAAAACTGGGTTCTTAGTTATATTGATAAAACTGCCAAAGTAGGAAGCATAATTAACTTTAATAACAAAGAATATAAACTTACAGGTATTCTAGAAAACAATATAAGCAATCAAGTAGATAATAAAGGAATACTGTTATCTAAAAGCAATAACATTGATAAGAGTAACTCAATGCTAGTTGTAGAAATTAGCAGCAAAACAAATTTAAATACTGCTCTACGTGAACTTAAGGCTTTGGCTCCAAAGGACACTGTTGCTGAAAACGCTGAACTTCTTATGATGCTGGGCGTAGGTGAAGGTAATAGTATGAATGGATTGTATTTAACCTTAGGTATAATAATTGGAATAGTGGTTATATGTACCATTGCTGTTATATACAACTCCTTCCAGATAAGTGTAGTAGAAAGAATTAAGCAATTTGGGTTGTTGAGAGCTATAGGTGCAACACCAAAGCAAATCAGAAAGCTTGTGTTAAGGGAAGCTACCCTCTTGGTATTAATCAGCATTCCTTTAGGATTATTATTTGGAATCCTAGCAGTGAATTGTATAATTATTTCTTTCAATATAATAGGTGGAGATTCAGTATTTCCAATGAGTATTGACATCTCATTTAAAGTACTTGCTATAAGCGGAGTAATTGGTCTCCTATCCATATACATTTCTGCATTGATACCAGCTTATTTTGCAGGCAGGATATCCCCTTTAGTTGCTATAAGCAGCAGAAACTCTATAACAAAGGAAAAAATAAAGAGAAGAAAAAACAGGCTTATGCAAGGAATATTAGGTTTTGAAGGAGCCCTTGCCAGTAAAAATATAAGAAGAAACAGAAAAAGGTATAGAATTACTGTTTTTTCTGTAGTAATAAGTGTTGTGCTCTTTATTACCTTTAAATCTTTTATGGATATGAGTCTGAATATTACAAGCACACCAAATGAATCAAAGGATATGCACTTTTCTGTAATAAGAGATTATCAAGCTACAGAAGAAAATAAGGTAATAGATGAAAAAATGGTGAAAGCTTTAAATAATCTAAGTACTGTTGACAAGGTTTATAGGGTATTTGATTCCTTCTCCTTTGATGCTGCAATTAGCAAAGATAAAGAGATTAGTGAAGTTAAAGAAATTAGTGGTATATATACTCAGGTTAATGAAAAAAGTATTTTATCTAGTTCTTTAGTAGTATATGACAGTGAGTCCTTAGAGGCAGCTAAAAAATACCTGTCATCAGGTAATATTGATATAGAGAAAATTAATAAAGAAAATGGAGTAATCTTAATAAACAAAAATAAAATATTTAATGGTGCAACAAAAAAATCCTATATGGGTCCAATAGCGGATGTAAAGGTTGGAGATGAAATAGAACTCCAATATTATGATGATAAGGTAGAACAGCCTGAAAGAAAAGAATTCGGAAAAGATGCAGTTAAAAGGGTGAAGGTTATGGCTATACTTGATACTGAACCTTTTAACTACCGTGGAAATCAATCCGGTCTTAAAATGATATCTACTTCTCAGGTGGCAGAGGCTTTATCTGGCAAAAAGGATATTAAGCCGGTAAATTTAAATATTAAAATTAAAGATATACAAAGTGAAGGGAAAGCCTTAAATGACATTGAAAATGTGATAAAATCAGACCCTTCTTTAAAAACAATAAACAATATAGACAATAATAGAAAAAGTAAAACCTCAATACTTATGATGCAGATTCTAGTATATGGTTTTGTTGTAGTAGTATCTTTAATTGGAAGCGTTAACATTATAAATACACTTACTACAAACATTATATTAAGAAAAAGAGAGTTTGCAGCTTTAAAATCTATAGGCTTAACTCAAAAAGGACTTAAGAAAATGATTACTCTGGAGGGGCTTCTATATGGTCTTGTAGGCTCTATATATGGTTCTGTTATAGGATGCGCAGCCTCCTACGGAATGTATATAGGCCTAGGCAGCGTAAGAGAGTTCCCATGGACTATTCCTTGGGATGCCATAGCTATTGCGGCAGCTTCTGCAATAGTTATTGGATATATTTCAGTGCTAGCACCACTTAGAAGAATAAAAAATGAAAATTTAATTGAAGCTATTAGAGAAGAGTAAAATTATTATAGGCTGTCTTACTAAACTGTAAGACAGCCTGTTATTTTGTAAGAGAAGAGATATAGATATAAAAAGCTCTACTATATATAATTAAGGCATAGTAAATAAAAAATTTATAGGAGGAAAGCAAAAAATGGTTAAAATTAAAAATATGTTAGAAACTATTTATATATGCGTCGTATTAATGTTTTTCTCAAAAGAATTGGTTAACAAGAATATTGACAGTAGAAATAAATTTTTTGAGGAATGTGGTATTCTGGTATAATATAGTTTGAGGTGAAACAGATGAATAAACTATTATTAGTTGAAGATGATGAATCTTTAGCATTGGGCATAGAATTCTCACTTAGGGATGAAGGTTATGAGGTGTCAAGAGCTGCAACTATTGAAGCAAGTAAAAGTCTATTTAATTCCGAGCCCTTCGATCTTCTTATATTAGATATAAATTTACCAGATGGAAGCGGATACGACCTTTGCAAATATATTAGAGAAAAAAGTAACGTACCAATAATATTCTTAACTGCCTTGGATGATGAAGTTAATGTAATCCTTGGATTAGAAATTGGAGGAGACGACTATATAACTAAACCCTTTAGGGTAAGAGAACTTTTATCACGAGTAAAGGCTCTGTTAAGACGAAGCTCTAATAGCACTATGTCCCCTTCCAATAAGCTTATAAGTGAAGAAATAGAAGTTGATTTGGGAACTGCAATAGTTAAGAAAAGGGATTTGCCAGTTACTTTAACAGCTCAGGAGTATAAACTTTTACTGATATTTATGAATAACCCAAAGATTTTAATGAAGCGTGAGAAGATACTAAGAGAACTTACAGAAGACTCTGAGGTTTTCTTTGATGAAAATACACTATCTGTTTATATTAAAAGAGTAAGAGAAAAAATAGAAGATAACCCTAGAGAACCTAAGTATATAGTTACCTTAAGGGGATTAGGCTATAAGTGGGATAAAGAAGTTACTTAGGATATTCATATAAGGAGAAGTATAAAATATGAAGAGATATTTTACAAATCCTGAGCTTAAAATGAGCTCAGTTATTCTTTTTTTATCAATGATTTTATTTTTCATAGCAAATGTATTTGTTCAAAGGCTCTATTATAATGATTTAAAAAATGACTACCTTAGAAGTGTAGGAGCTGTTGCTGCAAGAATAGTGGAGCATAATCCTAGCTTAGAGAAAGAAATTATGCCCCTTGTTACAAAGGAAATATCACAAGAAGATCAATCAAAAGGAAAAGCTTTCTTAAGCCAATATAGTTTAACAACAAACTTAGATAACGGACTTTTTCCTTATATAAATGAAACCTCTAAAAAGAGCAACTATTTTACTCTTTTAATATTTATAGTGATGACTGCTCTATTCTTACTACTTAACTATTTGCAGTATGCTTTTTTCTATAAAAAGATAAGAAGGCTTACTATTGGTGCAAAAAAAGTTGTGGATGGAGATTACGACTTAACTATAAATGAAAACAAGGAAGGAGACCTGTCTAAGCTTGCAGTTTCCTTTAATTCTATGAGAGAAATAATAAAAAATAATATAGGTGAACTTAAGAAGGAAAAGCAGTTTTTAGTTGACCTTTTGTCAGATATATCTCATCAGCTTAAAACCCCACTAGCTTCAATGGTTGTATACAATGACATTATGCTAAGTAAGGAGCTTTCTAAAGAGCAAAGTAAGACATTTTTGCTAAGTAATCAAAATCAACTTGATAGAATGCATCACCTTATACATAGTATTTTAAAGCTAGCCAAGATAGATGCTAAAGCTATAGAACTTGATAGAGAAAAACAAAGTCTAAATGAAACCATACAGGAAGCAATAGATTCCTTGGAAAGCAAAGCTTTAGAGCATAGAGTTAAGGTTAACTTCATAGAAAAAGAAGAAGTTAACTTTGAACATGACAGGTTGTGGCTTGAAGAGGCATTAATTAACATTATTAAGAATGGCATAGAGCACACATTGGAAGACGGAGAAGTAACTATAAACCTTTATGAAAATCCTGTTTATAGAAGAATTATAATAGAGGATACTGGAGAAGGTATAAGTGAAGATGATTTACCTAATATTTTCAAAAGGTTTTATAAAGCAAGGACCTCTAAAAAAAGTGATTCTGTTGGTATAGGCCTAGCCCTTGCTAAATCTATAGTAGAAGCACATGATGGTATTATTGAAGCTGAGAGCAAGATAGGTATCGGCACTAGGTTTACTTTAACCTTTCTGAAGTTTTAGAAATAGCTCATTTAATTATAGTAAATGCTGAAATAAGGTTGTTTTATATAGGCGACCTTATTTAGTAGTTTCTCATAATTTTATAAATAATAAAAAACATTGAGCATTAACGTCATTTAACTAATATATTATTTTTTGAGAAGTTATCAAGCAGTATATCTAAATCTTTTAGATACATCAGCTATAACTCTACATAAGAATAATACGGTGTCCGGATGAATTGTTCAGTTTTTCTATTTTGTCTTAATTTTTATATATATTTTCTTTATTACTACCAATAAGGCATAAATAATAAACACATTAGCAAATAGGCCTAGTATATTAATCATCATTCCTTTATTTCCATTAAATAGATTGCTAAAGAGTTGAGAACTTCCTTTATTACCTTGATATATTGACCAATACTCACAGGGAAACCCAAAATTATATACTATTAAAGTTCCGTTTTGTCTTATATTTGCTGGTACAATAAATGAAACAATTATAAGTATTAGTATGCTTAATTTAAATTCCCAAGTTTGGATTCTTCTCATTTTATTCACCTTTCTATAGTATTGTCGCATGATATTTTTTTACCACTCAGACTTAACTACTATAAAAATTATATCATGTTTCCCACATTATTACAGCAAGATATATTTACAATATAACATTCTCTTATTTTTTAACACAGTATTATTCAATTATCAAAGGTCATTGTTCATATGTTCCATTTCAATAGTTACTTCGTTTTAAATTACAACTGTGGCTCAATTATTATAATATAGTTAGCCTTCTCCTATCTCGTCAATTAACCAAGGTGAGTTTTTATCTTTTCTAATAAGAGTACACCTCTTAATGTATAAGCTAAATAAAAAGATAGCTATATTTCAAACTATCTTTCTAGTAACTTACTTATGTAGGGACATAAAATATTAAATTTCTTTTTTATTGTTATTTCAGCAGTTCTTTTAATGCTTCTTCTAATTCTTCTAAATATTTTACATTATCTTTCAAATTTAAAAGCAAATCTTCGTCTTTTGGCATCTTATATCTGTGTGCTAATCTATTTCTTAACTTTCTTGATGAACTATAAAACTCAAAAAACTCTTCGCTTACTTTATTAGAATTTTTGATTATCTCCATACCCTCTATTGCCGATATGTCTATTTTAAATTTATTTAGATATTTTAAAGTTATGGATATATAGTCCTCACATAGTATATGAAAATCTAAAAAATACGCTCTTATACTATGATAAAGAAACTTCTTTATCTTGTCCCCACTAGAATCTATTGAAGCTAAACATTCTTTAAAATCTTGTTCCCATTCTTTGAAATCACTAATTAATTTTAATGTCCTATCTCGATTAATCAAGCAAGTCAGCCTCCCTTAGGCGAATAAAATCGCTGTTTTCTTTAAAAAATTTCTCTACCAATTTATATAAATTTTCATAAGAATTATTTTTGTTATAAATAATCTCAGCATCATTAAGAATGTTCTTTAATAGCAGCTTATCAGTATTTTCATCTATTTTTACTATATCAACGCTGTAATTAAGTAGTTTTTCTAATTCTGATTCCAAATTTAATTCTTCAGCTAAAGTCAAATTTCCGATTATAAAGATATCATAGTCCGAATCCTCTCTATAATCCCCCCTAGAACGACTTCCAAATATGCCAGCAGACTGCAAATTATATTTATCTGCAATATCTACTATTAGTTTTTGTAACTCCATATAATAGCCTCGCTTTCTTTTTTCTAAACACAATAGCGAACTGCAAAAACTCTTATACTTTATAATCATAGGATATTTATATCTTTTCTATTGCTCCATTCTTCTTAACTATTTTAATTATATCCGAAGTGGGCATTTTTAACAATATTTTGCAATTAATGATTTTACCTGTTTACTTAGATCTACTTTCTTCACAAAGAAGATGGCGAATATACTAAATTTTATCCCTATTATTTTTTACTTAATAGTCTATCTAGATATACCGATTTCATCTGTTTGCTTGCCATAGCCCTCTTAATAGGTGGAAGTTTTAAAATAGCTGATAAAACTGCTGCCATAGCTCTGTGACTAAATAATGCCTTATTATCAAAAATTAGCTCTTGAAGCTGGCCTTTTTCAATAGCTTGCAGCACTATTCTGTGAGTTGTATTAGCAGGAGTTATTATTTCCTTTTCTCTATGTTTTAGATATATGCTTTTCTTATAGCAATTTCTAACACATATGCCGCAACCAAGGCATATTTTTTCATCAACTTTAGCTTTTTTAGATAGAGGATCAACCTTTATGGCCTCTATGGGACATGCCTTTGAACATTTACCACAGCCTACACAGCTATCTTCTATAACCTTAGGAAGAAATGCAGTAGTCTGAATGGGATTTAAATACCCGAATTCTTTAATTGCCTGCATGCCTTCGCAGCAGCAGCCACAACAATTACAAAGAAATACTGACCCATCCCTAACATTTTCACCGCATTGTACTAAATTATAATCATATGCCATATTCAATATTTCCAGACCTTCAGCTGCTTCTATAGCTCTGCCATAACCATGTTTACTTAGGGTATATGCACTATCTCCAAAGGTTAAACAAACATCCATGGGAGCACTACATGCTTTTTCTAAGTGCTTCATCTTATGTCTGCAAAAGCACATACTGGCAGTTATAAATTTAGCATTTTTAATTACATTACTAGCTCTATCATAGTCCATTATCTCCAATTGATTCTGATTTGAAAGAACTCCTTCCTGCACAAAAACCTTTCCAAATCTTGTTTCTGTACTTAAAAATAGATCTTTAATAAAGTCCTCTTCTACATTCAAATATTGAAAATAGAGTTCCGACAAAACCTTTTGATCAATATCATCTCTAGTTCTCATAAGAGAAAACTCAAAAAAACCAATCATAGGCGGTGGAAGGCAGTATTCTTTTTTTCCATCATAATCAACATCTAAAAGTATAGCTTTTGAAGCCAGCTTTTGAAGAATGTTTTCAGTTTGAACCTCATCCATTTTCCAAATATAACTTGCAGTTTTAACCGTAAATGGCTTAATAGGAAGCATTGCTACAAGTTCAGCTTCCTTTTCAGTAAAAAGCATGCTTAATATTTTATACAATGTTTTTGATGGAGGTGCCCCTTGTGGAAATCTATTAATACGCTCTTCTAATCTCCTGTAGGCTTCTTTATTTGAAATATGTGACATATTTTCACAGCCCTTCTCTAAATCATTACTATGTTATTTAGATTATTTTATCTGTATCATTTTTCTTATTGATATACCCGTTTGCCCATTAGTTTTATTCACCTTTGTGCTCCAGTTTCCATAGTAATTATTATAGCACAATTTCAATTTCCTACTAAAATATAATATGAAAATTATGGCTTATTCACATTGTCCCAATAAATTTAGAATCTCTACTTCTGTTAAAGGTCGATACTGACCTTTCTCCAATGATTCATCTAGCAGCAACTCTCCAACTGAAACCCTTTTTAAATACACCACATAACAACCTACTGCCTTTAACATACGCTTTACTTGATGCTTACGTCCCTCTGAAATGGTAAGATACCCAGAAACAACTGGCTGATTATAATGATTTAAATCTATTTTGCATAATTCCTTAGCAGCGGTTTCATCTTTTAGATCTTTATATATTCCACAGTTTTCTACCTGAATTTTTGCTGGCTTTGTTGGCATTTCATCTTTTCCGATGTAAATTCCCTGCTCTAATTGCTTTTTGTCTTCTTCACTTAAAGAGCCTAAGGCCCAAAAAAAGTAGGTTTTTTCAACATGCTTTTCCGGATACATTAGCTTATGCTCAAAGGCACCGTCGTTGGTAAGCAATAATAATCCTTCTGTATCTTTGTCCAATCTTCCAACATGAAATACTCCCTTCATCTTAAGATCAGCAAAAAAATCAAAGACCGTTTTGTGAACTGCATCCTCTCTTGCAGTAATGCATCCAGCAGGTTTATTAAACATATAATACACTTTTCCAGTATACTCAACTACTTTTCCAAGGTACTCAATAACATCAGAGTTTTCTTCAATTTCTACTGCTGGTTCTGTTACTGCCTGTCCATTAACTTTAACCTTACCTTCTTTGATATAAATCCTAACTTCTTTTCTTCTTCCAATAGATGATTCTGCTAAAAATTTATCTAATCTCATGTTTTACTACTTCTCTTTCTTTGAAAATTAAATCTACCTTTTCATTAGATTGATATTTTTAGGTTGCAATATAAAATGCTATATTCCCACCTATTATCTTCTCTTTATTTAATAGCCTTATTATAACACAAAGTCGAAACTTGTCTAATTCTCTTTCGAACGCTCATAAGATTATCACTATACCACAAGCATTCTATTACTCTTTAATAAAAAAGCTAAAGTCAGTAGTTAGCCGACTCTAGCTTTTTTCTATGTTTAAAGACAATCCTTAGAAGCTGATTAATCTCTTGTGGAATACTCAGAATATTGGGGAGTTCCTAAAGCATAACCACCAGCAACTTCATGGAGCATTCCTGTTACATATGAAGAATCATCACTAGCATAATATAGAACTGCATTTGCAATATCCTCCGGTCTTCCTACACGATTAAGAGGTACATGTCCCAAAAATGAATCTCTAAATTCATCACTCATATTTTCAAGAGCGGCCTTAGTTCCTATGAGACCTGGTAACACTGCATTACATCTTATATTTTTTCTAGCATACTGGAGGGCTATATTTTGAGTTAAGGAATTTATAGCTGCCTTTGATACACAGTAAGCTACTCTCGATAGGTCTGGAACTACTGAACCTATAGTTGATATATTAACTATACTTCCTCCTCCTGTTTTTTCCATGTGAGGGATTGCTGCTTTGCATGGTAAATATACACTTTGTACGTTATCTTTTAATATTTTGAAGAATTCATCACTGTCACCTTCAGTAACATTATGATCTAGCCTAACGTTGGTTGCACCATAGTTATTTATTAGTATATCTAATCTGCCTTCTGCTTCTACGACTTTATTTACCATTGTAGTGTAAGTCTCCTCTTCCCTAGCATTGAAGTAAACAAATTTGGCTATCCCACCTTTTTCATGTATATTCATGATTACTTCCTTTGCTAATTCTTCAGACCGAGCAGCTATATAGACTAGGGCCCCTTCTCTGGCAAGTACCTCTGCTGATGCTAAACCTATTCCTTTTGTAGCTGCTGTTATGATAGCAACTTTATTTTCTAACTTTTTCATAATTATTACCTCCATAAAAATTAATTAAATTTATGATATGTGATGATAAATTGCAAGTCATGATTATATAATACTGTGGCAATTCTGTCATAACAAAGGAGCTATTGTGGCAATTTTGTGGCAAAGTATTAACATATAAGCTTTATTGTGTTATATTTTTATATATTTTACTACGGAAATGGAGTTGCTTGTTTTGAGTAAAACTATATATATAGCTGATGATGAGGAAAACATACTGGAGCTTATGAGTTCTCTTCTTAAGAAGGAGGGTTTTATAGTTAAAACTTTTAATAATGGTATAGACCTTCTTGACGAGTTTTACGTAAGCCCCGCTAATTTAGTTATTCTAGATATAATAATGCCTGGAATGGATGGGCTTTCAATATGTGCTTTACTTAGAAAGCTTAGCAATGTTCCAATAATAATAGTATCTGCCCTTGATAGTGAAATAGATAAAGTCACTGGAATTACCTTAGGTTGTGACGATTATATTTCCAAGCCCTTTTCACATCTTGAGCTTGTTGCAAGGGTAAAGGCCATATTTAGAAGAATTCAACTGGATCAAGAGCCTCAAGTATTTTCCTTAGATTTAGTCTTCGGAGACATCACTATTAATGAGCAACAGAGAAGTGCTTCTATTAAAGGCGAAAAGGTTAATCTCACTCAAACGGAATTTTCTTTGATAACATATCTAATAAAGAATTCAAATCGAGCAGTTAGTAGAGAAGAATTATTAAGAAAAATATGGAATTTTAAATTAAAGGAATTAGATTCAAGAGCTACTGATGATGCTGTTAAACGACTTAGAAAAAAGCTAACTTTCTACAATTCTAATGTGGCTATTCAAACGGTACGAGGTTACGGGTTTAGAATTTTTTGTGATGTTGATAAAAAGAGAACTTAGAAGTATAGCTGCCCTGAAATGCAGCTAATAATTTTGCACCTTCTCTAAATACAGAGCATATGATGATACTGTAAGTTTATGAAAGGAATGATCTATGTGAACAACTCTTATAATCCATGTCCCTGCTCTTACTGCATGGAATATCCATGTCCTTACTGGGTTAACGCATCAAGGTACAACTCAGACTTTTCCGATCAATTTGCTGATCAGTATCCATCTTTTACCGATGAAATTGAATATGAACCAACATCTGATTTTTCAGAACCACTAAGAGACAATGATTTACTTCAATTGAAGGATTATGGACCAGAACCCTTTGTAATTAACATTGATAAGGCTACTAAGCAAAACGATACTTACCGTACCGCTTTATGGACAGGAAAACATTTGCAGCTTACCTTGATGAGTATTAAGCCTGGAGAAGACATAGGTTTGGAAATTCATCCTAACCTTGATCAATTCATACGCATTGAAGAAGGTCAAGGAATTGTTAAAATGGGTAATAGGAAAGATAAATTGGACTTCCAACAAAAAGTCTATGATGATTTTGCCTTTATCATACCTGCCGGCACATGGCACAATCTCATAAACACAGGCAACAAACCAATTAAATTGTATTCTATTTATGCACCACCTCAACATCCACGTGGCACAGTTCAAAAAACTAAGGCAGCTGCACAAGCCGGTGAAGATAAACACAATCGTTAATAAGTGTACTAAAAACAAAGACGGCACCTGCAATGGGTGCCATCTTTTGTATTAGAAATTTGTTTTTTCTATGTAGTGGCAATTAACGTTGATATGGTTTAAGAATAACAATAACCTTTCATAAAGTGGGTGAGCTTTCTCACCATACTTTGCTTCAAGATTTTCTCCTATATCTTTTACAGTTTTCTTGCCATCTATTTGTAAAAACACATAACTTCCATATTCGTCCAGAGTAATTTTTTTATATTCTGGAATTCTAAATTTAAGTTTTCTAAAGAAATTTTGCACCTTATGATCTTGTTTTTCAAGTATGGTTACAATATTATCTTTATCCACTTCATATTCCAGGTTATCAGAGATTTTAAATATTATATTTAATACCTCTTCATTGCTATTTGGCATTTTTAACCTTACTGTTTACTATTGGTATTGTAGTAACTATTACTAGAAGTATTAGTAGTATAATTGCCATTCCATTAGAAGCAGTAAAGCCACTTGGTCCAGCTCCTTTTATAACACCTGACACTTGAAGTATTATACCAATAAGTCCTATTATAGAGCCACCAGCAACAAGTCCAGAAGATAAGCTTATACCATTAGCAATCTTAACTTCTTTTTCCTGTTCGGATTTAGAAGCTCTTTCTACAAATAGACGAACTAATGCTCCTATTAATATTATAGAAGTTGTAGATATTGGTAAGTAGAAACCTATAGCAACTGTCATTACTGGAAGGTTTAATAAGAATAAAACAATTCCCATAACGATACCAACAATTATCATAACCCAAGGTAAGCTGCCTGACATTATACCAGCAGTTAATGTTGACATTAAGTTAGCCTGAGGTAATGCAAATGGAACGTTATCACCGGTCATTGAAAGTTGGCTTGAAAGTAATAATATAGTACCAACAACTACTGCAACACCAACCACACCAGCTATAGCAAAGTATTTTTGCATTTCGTTCTTGTCTCCACCTATTACAAAAGTAACTTTTTGTGACTGACAATATCCACCAGCCATGGCTATAGCAGTAACTATAAATGTACCAAATAGAAGTAGAGACCTGTTACTTTCAAGGTTTTTCCATCCCATTGCAACAAATAGTAATGTTACAACAACTATAGAAGCTATGGTCATACCAGATACAGGAAGGTTTGAAGTTCCTATAGTACCAGTTAAACGACCAGAAACTATAACAAATAGTAATGATAAGAATAATGATAAAATAGAAGCAGTAATTGCCATCAATATGTTACCGCCGGATATTAGGAATCCGCCTATGAAACCTACTACTATTCCACCAAGTAATATTACGTTTCCAGCAGATGAACTATCAGCACTATTGGAGGACTTGGCATTAAGAGTTTCTTTTATAGAAGATATTATAGTAGGTATAAGCTTTATAGCACCTATTAAACCACCAGAAAGCATCATACCAGCGCCGATATATTTTACATAACTACCAGCTATGTTATTAACTTTCATAGCATTTATAGCAACGCCAGGAGCATTCCATACTGTTGCTCCGTCATTTGCAAGAGTTGAGAAGTAACCTATCAAAGGCATGATACCGAAGTTAGATAATATGGAGCCAGCAAACATAGTTAAAGAAACATCTAAGCCAACTATGAATCCTATACCTAATAATAGAGGATTAACCTCAACTTCAAATTTCCACTTATAGAAGGATTCGTTTACATAGCTTATAACGTTATTAGCTACATTTAAGAATGAGCCAGTTACAACAGTTATAATACCACCTATTCCAAATCCTATTCCCATGTACTTCATTGATTCTCCAGCACCTTCTGAAGCAACAAGTGTTTCAGATATAGCCATTGACTCAGGATACATTAACTTACCATGCTCTTCAACTATTAAATAGTTGTAAACAAGAGAAGCTATTCCTATACCGAATAGAACTCCACCTACACCAACAGCCAAACCTTCTAAGAAGGAAACCTTTGATCCTATTAAAAGAACTGCTGGTAAAACAAATATTATACCACTGGCAACTGATTCTCCACCGCTTGACATACCTTGAAGTAGATTTTTGCCAAGAATACCTTTTTGCTTAGCAAATGCAGCTATAAAGGCAGAGCCTATTATAGAGCCAGGTATACCGGCAGCAACTGTAAGTCCTGATTTCATACCTGAATAGGCAGTTGATGCTGCGAATAAAGCAGCCAAAACAATACCTATTACTAATACTGCAGCATTTCCACCGGATTTTGAGCCACTGGAAATATAAGGGACATAGTTTTTACCAGCTATGCCACCATATGCATCTTTAGATAGTTTTTTATCCATAAGACGTACCCCCTTTTTTGTTTTATTTAAGTATTATAACATAATTTTGGTCAAAAAGGTATATTTTTCATTTTTTTGCAGATGCTTTACATTCAATTTCTAATTTTAGGAATAAAAAAAATGATTGGACACATGCATCTTCCCTATGAATTTTATATTCCTTCACTAACTCCTTAACTGTAGCTTCGGCTAACACCTATATCTTTACTGAAAGTATCTTAGGTTGTGATAATTTTGTCTTTATAATACAAAAAAATAAAGATGGCCTCTGCAATGCAGTGCCATCTTCTGTGTTAGAAGTTTGTTTTCTCTATGTAGTGACAATTAACATCGATATGGTTTAAGAATAACAGTAATCTTTCGTAAAGCGGGTTAGCTTCCTCACCATACTTCGCTTCAAGACTCTCTCCTATATCCTTTATAGTTTTCTTGCCATCTATTTGTAAAAACACATAACTTCCATATTCGTCTAGAGTGATTTTTTTATATTCTGGAATTCTAAATTTAAGTTTTCTAAAGAAATTTTGCACCTTATGATCTTGTTTTTCAAGTATGGTCACAATATTGTCTTTATCAACTTCATATTCTAAGTTATCAGAGATTTTAAATATTATATTTAAAACCTCTTCGTTACTATTGGGCATCTTTCACTTTACTATTAAGTAAAGGTATTGCAGTAGCTACTACTAAAGCTATCAATAGTATAAATGCCATTCCGTTAGAACCAGCAAATCCGCTTGGTCCCTTTCCTTTTATAACACCTGCTACTTGAAGTATTATACCAATAAGACCTATTATAGAACCACCAGCAACAAGTCCAGAAGATAAGCTTATACCATTAGCAATCTTAACTTCTTTCTCTTCTTCAGATTTAGAAGCTCTTTCTACGAATAAACGAACTAATGCTCCTATTAATATTATAGAAGTTGTAGCTATTGGTAAGTAGAAACCTATAGCAACTGTCATTACAGGAAGGTTTAATAAGAATAAAACAACTCCCATAACGATACCAACAATTATCATAACCCAAGGTAAGCTGCCTGACATTATACCAGCAGTTAATGTTGATATTAAGTTAGCTTGAGGTAATGCAAACGGAACGTTATCACCAGTCATTGAAAGTTGGCTAGAAAGTAATAATATAGTACCAACAACTACTGCAACACCAACCACACCAGCTATAGCAAAATATTTTTGCATTTCGTTCTTGTCTCCACCTATTACGAAGGTAACTTTTTGTGATTGACAGTAGCCACCAGCTGCAGATATAGCAACAACTATAAATGTACCGAATAAAAGTAATGATCTATTACTTTCAAGGTCTTTCCATCCCATTACAACAAATAATAATGTTACAAGAACTATAGAAGCTATAGTCATACCAGATACAGGAAGGTTTGAAGTTCCTATAGTACCAGTTAAACGACCAGAAACTATAACAAATAGTAATGATAAGAATAATGATAAAACAGAAGCAGCTATTGCCATAACTATATTACCACCAGATATTAGGAATCCTCCTATGAAACCTACCACTACTCCACCAAGTAATATTATGTTTCCAGCAGATGAACTACCAGCACCACTATTTGAAGACTTAGCGTTAAGAGTTTCTTTTATAGAAGATATTATAGTAGGTATAAGCTTTATAGCACCTATTAAACCACCAGAAAGCATCATACCAGCACCGATATATTTTACATAACTACCAGCTATGTTATTAACTTTCATAGCATTTATAGCAACACCAGGAGCATTCCATACTGTTGCTCCATCATTCGCAAGAGTTGAGAAGTAACCTATTAAAGGCATAATACCAAAGTTAGATAATATAGAACCAGCAAACATAGTTAAAGAAACATCTAAACCAACTATGAATCCTATACCTAATAATAGAGGGTTAACTTCAACTTCAAGTTTCCACTTGTAGAAGGATTCGTTTACATAGCTTATAACGTTATTAGCTACATTTAAGAACGAACCAGTTATAACAGTTATGATACCACCTATTCCAAATCCTATTCCCATGTACTTCATTGAGTCTCCAGCACCTTCTGAAGCAACAAGTGTTTCAGATATAGCCATTGACTCAGGGTACATTAATTTACCGTGTTCTTCAACTATTAAGTAATTGTGTACAAGAGAAGCTATTCCTATACCGAATAAAACTCCACCTACACCAACAGCAAAACCTTCTAAGAAGGAAACCTTTGATCCTATTAAAAGAACTGCTGGTAAAACGAATATCATACCACTAGCAATTGATTCTCCACCACTTGCCATACCTTGAATTAAGTTTTTTCCAAGAATACCTTTTTGTTTAGCAAATGCAGCTACAAAGGCTGAACCTATTATTGAACCAGGTATACCAGCTGCAACTGTAAGTCCTGACTTCATACCTGAATAGGCAGTTGATGCTGCAAATAAAACAGCTAAAAGAATACCAATTATTAATACAGTAACATTTCCACCGGATTTCGAACCACTGGAAATATAAGGAACGTAGTCTTTGCCTGCTACGCCACCATATGCATCTTTAGACAATTTATTATCCATAAAGATGTACCTCCTTTTTTATTTTACGACATGATTATAACATGATTATCGTAAAAAGGAGTTTTTTGCAATTTTACGAATTAAGAACATAGATTTGCTTAGAAAATAGCAATAGTGTCACTAATTAGAATTATACGATTTAAGTATGAATCAGCTTATATGCATACCTTTAAATTCTCTATTAAGTTTTAATTTTCAAGGCAAAGGCACAAATTAATAAATTGTTATTAATTATTTTTGGTGAAAAATTTAACATGTAACTGATGTAATTATTGAAAGGTTTTACCATTGCCTTGAATTTTTAAATATTATTGAATTCACTATACTGATTAGTCACTAAATAGCGCAAGTAAAACTTCAAATTTCATACATTTCTAAAAAATATACATATTCCATAACCTACCTATAATGTAAAATACTTTACAGCATTTTATACTAATATGACCTATAAAGTAAAATTCCCCCAACCCAATGAATTCACCCCAAAAAGTTATACTGGTGTCTAACTTTTGAGGTGCATACCATAAGCTTGAGAGAATATATTTTATCTGCAGTTTTATCGTAACTTCAATATGTCAGTCCATCTTAGTGAAGATAGCTAAATACTAAAGCTCTTGAACAGATTACTTCCTTGATTTTGTTGAAATTTCAATATTCAACTTTCTTCCAGCGAACCTCTTTCCACTGCAATACTTTATTATAGATTCCGCTGCAGCCTCTGTTACATTTACAAAAGAAAACTTTTCAAGAATATCAATATCTCCAACGTCTTCCTTGTTTATTTTTGCATTTTCACTAAAGAATTCCACTAACTTCTTCGGATTAACTTTATCCATACGTCCTACAGTTAAAAACAACCTCTTACTCTCTGACGCTGAACCTATTGCATTTTCGCTGTAATCATAGCTTACTTCTTTGCTGTATAACATATGCATTAGAGCCGCTGCTACTTCTACAAGACTAAACTCTTCATCAAGCTCTGTTGCTAGTGGGATAAATCTTTTATAGCTATCCTCTTCTAAGGTTTCTTTTATCCTGGATAGCATGGTTTTATACTTGGAAACAAATATTTCATCTACTGTAGGAATCTCTCTTCTTCTTATCTTACTCTTTGTAGCCTTTTCAATATGTTTAAGGGAAGTATATTCTCTTGCAGTAACTAGTGTATACGCAACTCCTTCCTTATTTGCCCTGCCAGTTCTACCTATTCTATGAACATAGGATTCTACATCCTGAGGCAAATCGTAATTTATTACGTGACTTACATTTTCAACATCTATACCTCTTGCAGCAACATCAGTAGCTATAAGGAACTCTGAACTTCCTTCCTTAAATCTTCTTAAGGCATTTATCCTCTGATTCTGATTCATATCTCCATGCATTCCTTCAACACCATAGCCTCTGCTCTGCAAACCTTCCATCAGTTCGTCTACGCCTCTCTTAGTCTTGCAGAAGATAATAGCAGCTGAAGGTTCTTCTACATCTAATATTCTGCAAAGTGATTCAAATCTTTCTCTATTCTTAACTTCATAATAGTATTGTTCCACTGTGGCCACCGTCATTGTGCCTTTTGAGACAGCTATATGTTTCGCTTCAGGCCTCATATATCTTTTAGCAAGCTTTTTGATTTCTGGAGGCATTGTAGCAGAAAATAACATTGTCTGCCTATCTTCATTGGAATTTTTTATTATTTCTTCTATATCATCAATAAAACCCATATTAAGCATTTCGTCTGCTTCATCCAATACAAGGAATCGAATAGAACTTAAATCTAAAACTTTTCTTCTAATTAAATCCAATACTCTTCCAGGAGTTCCTACCACTATATCTATACCTTTACGCAAAGCAGAAATCTGCCTTTCAATAGGTTGACCTCCATATAAAGGAATTAGTTTAACTTTAGTAAATTTTCCTATACGATTCAGTTCATCATTTACCTGAATGGCAAGCTCTCTTGTAGGAGTTAGTATAATACTATTTATCTTCCCCTCTGACCTTCTAAAGCTACTTAAGATTGGTGCTGCAAATGCCAATGTCTTTCCTGTACCAGTTTGTGCCTGCCCAATTGCATCATGCCCTTCTAAGAGAATGGGTATTACCTCAGCTTGAATCTTAGATGGTTCCTCAAAACCCATTACATCTAAAGCTTTAAGAATATTTTCATCAAGACCTAATTCACTAAATCCTTTACTTTCCATAGCAAACCCTTCTTTCTGTTTTATTTTTAGTGTTTGCAATTTTTAAAATTTAAATAAAAAAACATATCTTATAATAGTAGTAAAATGTGGTAAGTATGTCTCTTGAACTTTATTTAACCCTTAACTAATGTATTTACAGTGTTTATCCTTCCCTTTATGCATAATATATGACCTTTTTGCTTTCTTCCTAAGCAGATAAAAAGCACCTGCTATTTTCACAGCAGATGCTTCACTCTATATCTATTTTAACAAAAAACGTTATTCATTAACTATAATGGTTCCATATTCCTTAATGTAAGCTTTATGTTATAACTTTCCACAAACTACACATTCCTTGCAACTTCGTAGGCATTCCAAATAGCATACATAATATTGTGTACTTTATTAGAATCACCTATATTATAAACAGGTATATCTAAATCTTTTATTTCTTTATATAAGTTATCATTTGATGTATAACCTACTGATGTAATTATGGTTTCAGCTGGAAGTTCAAATATTTTGTCCCCTTGTTTTACTTCTACGCTATTTTCCTTTGTCTTAACAATAGAAGTACCTGTGTAAATATCTATATGATAATACTTTAATAAATCTAAAAGCATAAACTCATTCATATGAGGTAAAGATCCATGTCCGCCTAAAATTTCCTTTGCGATTTCAACTACAGCCACCTTTTTACCTTTCTGAGCTAGCCATAGAGCTGTTTCACATCCTACCAACCCGCCGCCAACAATAATAACCTCATCCTTAACTTCTGCTTTTCCAAGCAATATCTGATCTGCAGTAAAGGAAGCTTGTACACCTTCAAAGTTAATATTCTTAGGAGTTGAACCTGTTGCAGCAATTACAACATCCACATCATATTTTTTAATATCCTCTTTTGCAATAGTAGTATTATATTTTACATCAACATTAAGAAGCTCTAACTGGCGTTTATAGTATGAAACTAATTTATGATCATTACGTTTAAAATGTGGAACTCCACCAGGAATCAAGTTTCCGCCAAGCTGATCAGATTTTTCACATAGCATTACTTTATGTCCGCGAATAGCTGCTACACGAGCTGCTTCCAATCCAGCCACACCACCGCCTATAATAAGAATGTTCTTTTTAGCGACTGCAGCTTCAATACCATATATTTTTTCTCTTCCACAAGCTGGATTAACTGCACAACTTATAGGTGCATTGCCAATTCTGCCTAGACAACCTTCGTGACAACCTAAACAAGGACGAACTTCATCTAATCTTCCTGTACGAAGCTTTTCTACATATTCTTCGTCTGCAAGCAAAGGTCTTCCATAGCTTATAATGTCACAGCTTTTTCCAAGTGCAGAGATTGCAATCTCTGGATCATCCATTCTTCCAGCTAAGATAATTGGTACATTAACGTGTTTCTTTAATATTTCTCCAAATTGTCTGTACATTCCATCCTCAAAATACATTGGAGGATGATTCCAATACCAAGAATCATAAGTTCCTGCATCCACATTTAGGGCATCATATCCTGCCGCCACTAATATTTTTGCAGCCTCGATTCCCTCTTCGATATCTCTACCTGCTTCCTCATAGTCTTCTTCTGGTAACCCGCCTTGTCGTATCCCCTTCATACAACTCTTAAGGCTGTAACGTAAACTTACAGGGAAATCTTCTCCACAGGCTTTTTTGATTCCCTTAACTATTTCAGTAGAAATTCTAAGTCTATTCTCTAAAGAACCGCCATATTCATCTGTACGATGGTTAAAGAGAGAAATGGCAAATTGATCTAATAAATAACCTTCATGAACAGCGTGAATTTCCACCCCATCAAAGCCTGATTTCTTAGCAATTACCGCAGAAGCAATAAATTTTTGGATTAAAGTTCTAATTTCATCCTTTGTCATTTCACGATGGATTATTCTTGGATCAAAACGATTTTCATTTTCTGATGGTGCAATATTTTTGTTTACAAATCCAGGCAATGCACTTCTACCTAACCCAGCTGTTAACTGGATAAATATTTTCGCTCCATATGCATGTACACGTTCATTCATCTGATAAGTACTATGTATAAATGCAATTGGATTAGAAGTAGGGCAAGGTAATCCAATAGTTGGCATTTCTTCTGTTCCCATGTCTACATTGCAAATACCGGTAATAATTAAACCAACTCCATTTTTAGCACGTTCTACATAGTAATCTTGGAGTCGCTGATTAAATGCTCCAAATGCATCAGCATAGCCTACAGGTCCCATTGGAGCCATAGAGAGTTTGTTCTTAATTTTTAGCTTACCAATATAAGCAGATTCAAATAACTGTGGATAACGTTTCATAATAAACCCCTCACTTTCACATAACGTATTCGGCGAATTGATTATATTAACATTTTATTCCTCTGTTATAGTTTTGTCAATATACTTTATGTAATTTTCTGAAAATAACTTTTTCTTCTATTTGGGAATATTTTTTTGTATAATATTCTATTAGAGAGGAGTTGAATTAAGTGATAAAGAAAACTTCACGACAAATTCAAGCTGAAAATACAAAGGCACATATACTTGCTGTTGCAAAAGAATTATTACAACATCGCACATTTGATGAAATAAGCATTCAGGATATTTGTAAAAAAGCGGATGTTTCTGTTGGAGCCTTCTACCATCACTTTGAAAATAAAACAGGTATTGTTGTTGAGATTTATAGGGATATTGATTTATTCTTCTTTAATGAAGTTTTGGAATCTGTAACAGATGAAGAACCAATAGAAGCAATTATCCTTTATTTAGTTACTCAATGTCAGTATGCCCTAAATTCAGGAAAAGACCTAGTAAAAAATATATATAAAGCTCAGATAGAAAATGGTAATACATTTTTTTTATCTAAGGAAAGAGGGCTTCCTGAAGGGTTAAGAAGGTTGGTTCTTAGAGCCATTGATGAAAACAAAATTAGAAGAGATGTTCCTGCAGATTTATTAATAGAAGAACTACTGATATTAGCTAGGGGAATTATTTATTATTGGTGTGTTAGTGATGGAAATGTTGATATGTTAGAGTATGCAAGAAGAATGACCTCAAATTATATTAGGTCATATCAGATATAAGCAAAACTACCAGAAGTTAAATCTCCAGAAGAAGAGACTGGAGTTTTTTATTTGGACCAACTTAATAAAAATTGGTCCCTAGTCTTTTCTTATAGACTCTGCTTAAGGGCAATATTTCATTAATATGCAACAGTATGTAACTGGAAGTTAACCTCTTTTGCTAATTTCATCTGTTATTAATGATTTAGAAGTATACATCGCTTTTATTAGTTTTTTTAAACCAGTGTGATGGGGCGTCCCCTCCGCAAATTTTAGCTGTGCTTTCTCACATTTGCTGATAACTGAAGATACAGGGCGTAGTGCTTCTATCAATTCTTCTTTTGTATATTTGTCCATAGCATTTTCATCTGTTATCAATGATTTTGAAATATACATTGCCTTTATCCTGTTCTTAAGGAGTGTGTGCTGAGAGGTACCTTCTGCAAATTTAGGCTGCATTTTTTCACATTTGCTGATAGTTGAAGATACAACCTGTAGCGCTTCTGACAATTCTTCTCTTGTATATTTGTCCATAGCATTTCACCTCAAATTCATATTTATCTAGCTTATATTAATTTGCTATTTACACTTAATCAATCATAATTATATCATATTTACATAATTTTAAATGATTGTTGTTATAACAAGTGTAACTTAATTTTACTTTTCACCAGTGCATTATTTAATTTCCAAAGAAAATTTCTTCTATCTTCATATTCAAAAGTTACGTCACTTTGTTTTCATAATCCCTAACTATAGCAATCTTACGATAGTTAGGCAAAATTATGAATAATGCGCCGTCCATGTAAATTATTCGTTTTTTCAGTTGTTGTGTTAAACAATAATATTCTAAATCTGTTGAAATCTTTTTATTGCGTTTCTACTATATTTTGGATTTGATTCTTAACCATTCTTGAAACTGATATGGTGTCCGCACATTATCATATAGTACTGCCGTGTAGATGTCATAACTCCTCACTGTTTTTCCGTATTCATCCTTCGTAACCCAAATACTTTTAATTGTTAGGATTGATTCTCGCAATTCCGGAGTAAGCTGTTTAGGTATAACCCTAATATGCATAAGGTCGGGTTGTTTTTCTGGTCTATCAACGAACCAGATGTCTAAGCTCCAATTCATTCCTTTTAGAGATTTATACTTAAGTCCGAGGTATAGTCCATCGGGGTAATCAGAGCTATTGTTGAAAATGCCAGAATCATTGATAAATTTAACCTCCCGCATACCTTTGTAACTAATTAATTTAGATGCTATTTGAGCTACAGCATTAATATCGAGCTTAGAACATACCACTGTGATGTCTATGTCCCTCCAAACCATTAATCCGAGAGCTGAGCTACCAACTTGAACTGGTTCCCCAACTGGCGATAGCAGGTCATTGAGTTTTAATTCTGTTAATATCTCTTTAACCTCAACCTGAAGCTCTTGTTGTTGTTTCAATAGTTCGCTATAAATCATTTTTCATTCTCCCTCACTTACTTAACTACTGCTAATTGTATCATAGTTATATCATTTTAGATGGTTGTTTCTGTAATAAACGTAAACTCCTTCTGATTTTTATACCGCATTATTCAATTTTCAAAGAACATTGTTTCTATTTTCATTTTCAAAAGTTACTTGGCTTTACTTTCATAATCTCTAACTATCCTAGACTTACGATAGTTAGGCGAAAAAAGAAAAAGGTAAATTAATTCATATTACAATTTTATATTACTCTCCATATATTTTTGCGTCCATGGACAATGTACCAAGCATTTTAAGCAGCATTCACAGTGGTATACATCAACTATTAAATCTCTATTCATACCTGGTTCCCAAGTAGTGCCATGAATTACATTCGCAGGGCATATGTCTTTACAAACAGTACAACCGGCGCATTTAGGTATTATTATCTGACTATTTTCAATAGGTAATGGTGCATTTGTTAAAACGGTGCCTATACATAATGCACACCCATATTCTTTAGTAATGAATAAGTTGTTTTTACCAATCCATCCCACTCCTGATAATATAGCAATTTTCTTATGTGGGAGTACAGAAGTTTTTGTAGCTTCTTCAAAATACCCATTTATTATATTTCCATCCGATTGAGCAAAGGCTTTAAAACCTCGTTCAACATATATAACACCTCTAATCAGGTTATCCATTATAAATTTATTTATAAAACTTCTGCTTAAATGGTAACATTTCGTTTATTGATACAGCAACCTCATACTTGATTCATAAATGAAAATGCGCTAAACATAACAGATTATGTAGCGCATTTTATATTATTTAATCTTCTTTTTTTCTGAAATAATCCTTTGTATAGCCTTTGCTATGCATGCATAATAAGCTTTCTCATAAAAAACCTAGCCCCTTTCTTATGTTAAAATGTACAATACATTCTATATTTGGTTTATATAGACAATTATAATTTATACTTATAACAAATGTCTATTGTTTTATGTTTCCTTGATCTCATTGTTTGTTGCAAAGTAAAATTCCCAAGAATTGCAATAAGATTATTTCCAGTATTTTTGGCAGGGCTTAACTACAAATCCTGTCAGAGTTATTAGCATATATGTCTACAATAACAGACAAATCGTCTTTGCCAAAAACAATCTCATACTGTTGTATGTCATAATAAATTACTAATGCCCAACCACTGCAGTTTTACAGCAAGTAGACATGATATTTGAAATATAACGTAAAAATACCGCAAAATTCAGTTCATGAATAGTGCGGTGCCCATTTAAATTATTGGTTTTTTAAGTTGTTACGTTAGATAGGAATTTACAAACTAAATATATTTTTCTATCATAATCTCTCTTTTCTAGTCCCATCCCTGTTAAATAATTTCCTTAAATGCACTTCATCAATAACTATCATAAGTACAGAGCCTATTACTAAGAATAGTAACTGTGCGTTTTGGTTATTCACATTCATGGGCTGAAGATATGACCATGCACAAAAAAAACCATTGATGATTCCAAATATTATCATGCTGAAGCCACCATACTGCTGCGCTGAATCCCAAGTCTCCTGATTCTTCATTGCAAAAGGCGTTCTATAGCCGTAAACTCCATTAATTCTTTCAGGTGGAAACTTCATCAGAATAAACCCACAAAAAATAAAAACTACTAATACCGTTAAAGAAACCATTATTCTATCCCTTTCTTTATTAATATACTACTTTATAATATCTTACATTGACGTAATGCCTCTCATTAACAAGTATAATCCTATAGAATAAATACCCATTACAAATGATATTACAGGTATTATAGTAAATTTATTATCCCTGTACATATAAAAATGTAAGCTAAATGCAAAAACTATTAAAAGAAGCACAAAAACCCAATGACCAAAAAGCATAAGCCAAAACACTATTATACCAAGTACTGAAACAATAGTAATTGTATTCTTTGGTTTCTCTATTTCCTTGTTTATTTTAAAAAATAAAATCCCAAATAGAGTGCCTGCCAAAGCTAAACCTATCCAAACTATATCTACTAAGTTAGAAGAATAACCTGAAAGTTTATTATAAAAAAATAAGTATAAGCCTATAGTCTGCATAGTTACTGACATCGTAGTCATAACTGAAAAAAACCTTTTCACTAAATATATCCCCCTATTTTTTACTTAGTCTTAAATTCCCACACCTACTTTATACAATAAGCTAACCATCTAAAAAATCTTCCTATGTTTTTAAAAGAAACTATATTGCACAATAATTCTGTCAGTTTTCCAAATTTCCTATAAAATAAATTAAAAGCTAAAAATGGAATCCATTGCTTTTTAGATTTTGGCAGCCTTTTTAATATATTTTTAAACGTGTACACTTCTTTATATATCCATAAATATCCATCATGTAATTCTTCTGCTGTCATATTTTTAGGTTTATATACCACATGGGCAGTATTATAATTTGACAAATTAAAATCTACAATTCTATTTTCCTCTATTAATGATGAGTATACCTTCGTACCAGGATATGGGGTGAGGATATGTGAGGTTACCGTTTCTATCTTATTTCTAACTATCCATTCTAATGTATTCTTAAACACAGAAACATCATCTTCATCTAATCCAAAAACAAAACTTGCATTTATCATTATTCCCCTTTTATGAATTTCATCTACAAGCTTCTCATATCTCTTTACACTGTTTTGCACCTTATGAACACTATCTATTGACTTACTATTTATACTTTCAAAACCTATAAACAGACTTTGACAGCCGGACTCCTTCATTTCATCTAATAATTCAGGCATGTCCACTATATTAGAAGTAACCGCTGCGTTCCACTTAAGTTTAAGAGGTTTTATTTCCTCTAATAACTTTTTTGTCCACTTTGGATTTCCAATAAAATTATCATCAATAAACATTATATGTCTTGTTTTTAATGCATTTATATCTTTAATTACGTCGGCTATAGGTCTATTAATATAAGTTTTAAGCACATTTTTGCAGCTATTATAGCAGAAATCACATTCAAAAGGACATCCCCTACTTGTACTAATTATATTAGTATATAAATACTTTTTAGTATCAATAATGGAATAGTTAGGTGATACTATTTCTTCTCCAGAAATGTTCTCCATATCATAATACATCTTCTTAAGTGAATTATTTTCTTTATCCTTAAGGATTTTTTTCCAAACTCTCTCAGCCATTCCCACAGATATTGCGTCAAAACTATTAAGCGCACCATCTGGATCTGCTGTAATATGTATCCCTCCTGCAACTACTGTAACGTTGCGTTTTTTGAACTCCTTTGATATTTCCACTGCTCTATTCATAACATCTACAGTAACAGTTATTGCTACCAAATCTACAGGCTCATCAAAATCTATCTTTTCAACATTTTCATTCTCAATGATGACTTCATGCTCCTTCGGCGTAAGACTTGCTATTGTAAGTAATGCTAAAGAAGGAGACATTCTTGTTTTTAACTTTGTATCCATAGGTCTTGGCAGCATTTTCGGTTGAATTAATTTAATCCTCATACATTACCTCATCAAATAAACTTTTTTTAATATTTAACTAATCTACTTGTAGTGTTAAAGCTCTCACTTATGCATCATTTCTATATTCTAAAATATCACCTGGTTGGCAGTCCAGAGCCTTGCATATTGCCTCTAAGGTTGAAAATCTAATAGCTTTTGCCTTTCCGTTCTTTAGTATAGAAAGGTTTGCCATGGTTATTCCAACCTTCTCTGTAAGTTCTGTTACACTCATTTTCCTTTTAGCTAGCATTACATCAATATTGATTATAATTGCCATGTTATCCCCTCCTGTATTCCTCATCCTGTGCGTGAAGATTATCAATCTTCACGTCTCCTGTATTCCTAATTCTGCCCTGAACAATTAATAGTTGTTCAGCCTCACACTGTTAAATCATTTTCCGATTTTATGTCTATGGCTTCTTTTAAAAGCTTTTGAAGAACAGCAGCAAAGACTGCAACCACAGTTGACGCAAAAATAATGATAAGTGGGAATGCTATGAGACCTGGGGCATCATCTGCCTCCGCTACGGGATATAGGAATGGTACTATTCCTGCATATATAATACTTATTGTGTTTGCACAGTATTTTATATTCTTTAAAGCCTTTACAGATAACTCCGAGAAAGCTTTATTCTTGTCAATATATCTCAAAAGTTTTAAAGCCTGATACAGAGCAAAGAAAAATGTTATCGCTGTTGCGTATACACCAATTAAAATAGCAAAATGGAGATAACCTACAAATCCAGGCACCCAAAATATACACAGAGCAAGAACTGGAATTCCAATAAGAATAACAGCTATCTTTAAGAAAATTGTTGAATATCCTTTCATAAAAAACACCTCACTTTTAATTTCTATAGATAGAATAACATGGTTTTTATCGTTTATCAATAAATTTTTATTATTTTAAGCAATATATTTATTGATTCATTCTATCTGAAATAAAAAAAATTTATAGTAAAATAAACTAGATTATCACTAAATATATCTCCTAATCATATAATATCTATGGATAAGTTTCTAGGAGGAAAATAATGAACAGAAACTCAAACAGGTGTCCACTTACATTAAATACTACAAGAATATGCAGTAATAATCCTGTAGCTACTGCTGTGCAAGTGTCTAAAATTGGTTTTGTTAACATGAAACCTACCGCTGTTATATTAGTAAATAAAAATGAAGTTTTCGATGGAATAGCAGCAACTCCCCTAATTCATTTTCCGATTAATGCTCCTCTTTTATTTACTGATGGCAATACGTTAAACCAAGAAACATTAACGGAAATTAGAAGACTATCTCCTAAAGGTTATAAGGGAATAGATGTAATTTTAGTTGGTAATATTTCAAGGAATATATCCTTAATCCTAAACCACTATGGCTTTAGGACATATCATGTAACAGGCCGAAATCATTTTGAAACGGCTTGCAAGATACCTAGTATAAGAAAAGAGTTTAAAAATATCCTTATAGTCTCTGGTGAAGACTACTCTGAGGGTATTATGGCTGCCTACTGGTCTGTACATCATGGAGATCCTATTTTGTATGTACAGAGGCACTGCATTCCTTACTGCACACTAGAATCTATTATGAAGATGCATGATATAAATATTTATATTATAGGATCAACTAAAACCATATCAGAAGATGTTGAAAGAGCCTTACGTCAACTAAAAAATGTTAAACACTTAGATAGAATTGGTGGAGATACACCTTATGATATAGCAGTTAATTTTGCTAAATATAAAGATTCTAAAACTGAATTTGGTTGGGGAAGGAATTATAGGGAAGGACATGCATTTACCTTCGGAGCATTAGATCATCCAATGGACATTATAGCTGGAGTATTATTTGCTCATATGGGCAAACATACACCTCTTCTTTTAACTGGAAATAAAATAGTACCATCTGTAGTTGAAGAATATATTAAATCAGTAAAACCTATGCCTCCGAAAGACATGCCTCGTCCTCCATTTATGCATGGCTTTATTCTTGGTGATATATCCCATATTACCTATGCTACGCAGGTAATGATTGAAAAAACCCTTTCTATTGATCATGAAATGATGAATATGCATTAGGGATATCTAAAAATAAGATATATTAGTGATTTATATGCTTTTATAATTTTTAGGCTATATTTTAGAACAGTATTGAAAATATATAAATTTTTAAGGGAAGCCATTTGACCTCCCTTAATTTGCCTTTTTTGAAAACTACTAGCTCTTAAAAATGCTCTAAACTACTTTTATGCTTCAACTATACTTTCCTTATTTTTTTCATGAGACAAAATTGCAACTGTAAGTATAATACATACTGTTCCTAGCCACTGAAGCATACCCAAAGAAACATTTAAACATAACACGGATAACAAAGCTGCAGATAGCGGTTCCACAGATGATAATACACTTGCTTCTGTTGGCTCAATATATTTTAAACTTTCTAAATAACAATAGAAAGCAATAAGAGTTCCAAATAATACTACAAATATAACAGCAAATATTGAAGTAATATTCCATTGACCTGTAAGATCCCAAGGCTGATGAATAAAACTAAAGGCTATTCCACCAACGAGCATTCCCCACCCAACTACAACAGTAGAACCCCATTTAGCAAGAAGAGAGCGAGGCTGCAATGTGTAGAAAGCTGCTGCAAAAGCAGAACTAATCCCCCAAAACAATGCTAATTTAGAAATAGCTATACTATGAATATTACCTTTTGTAATTATAAAAAATGTACCTAACATTGCTAAGGTAACAGCTATGATTTCTTGTAAATTTGGCATTTTTTTAGTATAAATAGCTAAATAACAAGTAACTACTACCGGTGATAAATATTGAAGTATTGTGGCTGTAGCCGCATTTCCATATTTAATAGCAGCAAAATAAGTATACTGCACACCTACCATACCTATAATACTAAACAAAATGAGACCCAATACAGTATGCTTAGACCTCCAGATTGTCCATATATCTTGGTTACCTTTCACAAAAGCATATAATAGCAAAATTAGCCCCGATGCTAACAGACGAATCACAACAAGCCATTCTGCAGTAAACCCTTTCTCCTGGAACAAGTATTGTGCAACAGTGCCTGATACTCCCCATAACATTGCACCTATGATTACAAGCAGTATTCCTTTCATTCTCGGTTGAAACCTCACTAAACTTTCACTCACTTTCTTTATAAGTTTTCTGAACAAGTTATAAGTTCATTGCAAATATATTGATTTTTCCATATAAATCTGTAATAATTTTATTATTATTTTCAATATATAACAATTAATATATTATCAAAAATTAAAACTATATTAGCGAGGTTATAAAAATGCAGGTATCAAAAATAGAAGTAGATGACAATCTACAGGAGACAACAAAACATGGCTCCTATGACTTTCCAATGGCAATTTATACAGATAAATTCAATCTGTTTAAAGATGGATATATAAGATGGCATTGGCATAAGGAACTGCAGTTTTCATATTGTCTTTATGATAAAGTAACCTTTTTCATTGAAAATCAAAAAATCACCTTAGAAGCTGGAGAAGGAATTATGGTAAATTCAAATGTACTTCATCAGATTAAGCCCTATAAAAATAGTAATTGCATGATGTTTTCTATTGACCTTGACCCTACTTTAATTGGGGGTAATAAGCATTCACTTATTGAAAAAAAATATTTGAATCCAATCCTTGAAACCAGTAATTTGAAATTTATCTGTTTAAAGCCCGATGTTCAGTGGCAGGAAAACATATTGAAGTATATAAGAAAAGTATTCTCCTTGTGGAATGAAAAACCCTATGGATATGAACTAGAAATAAGAAATTATTTAGGCAGTCTTTGGTTAAATATAATTAGAGAATTAAAAGAAGAAATTAAGGATTCTGTATCAGCAGTCTCTCACGATGAAGAACGTGTAAAGCTGGCATTACAGTATATACATGAACATTATGCAGAGGATGTTTCCTTAAATAATATTGCAATGATAGCAAACATAAGTAAAAGTGAATGCTGCCGTAGTTTTAAAAGAATTTTAAGAGTGACACCTTTTGAATATTTAATGGAATATAGAACTTTAAGGGCATCAGAATTACTTTTGAAAAGTAAAAAGTCTATTTCTATCATTGCTTTTGATGTAGGCTTTAATGGAATAAGTTACTTTGGGAAAGTATTTAAAAAATATATGAATTGCACACCTTCCGAATACAGAGCTAAATATAGCGTAAAATAGTTTGGGAGCTTACACATACTATTTTACACTATACTACTATACTGATAGGAGGCAGTATATTGCCAAATAGGGATTTGTTGTTCTTATCTTTCATTGGCTATTACTCTCTTTTTCCAAGGTAACAACTACTAACTCTGGCTGATTAAAAACCCGCAAAGGGAAACTGCTGTTTCCCAGTCCTCTGCTTACAACCATTGATGTTGCTCCTTTTTTATATATTCCTTCTGTATACTTAGGAAGCATTCCTTGATTTGGTGCATACAACCCTCCAAGAAAGGGAAGTCTAACTTGCCCTCCATGAGCATGACCGCTGAAAACTAAATCAACTCTCATGTCCTTATATGACTGAAACTGCTCTGGTCTATGAGATAATAAAATATTAAAGCTTGTATTTACACCTTTAGAAACTTCTTCAATGGCCCTTTTCATATATTTACTGTTATCTTGAAAAAGGTAGTCCCTCTCACTTTGCTGTATTGTGGGGTCAGCTATACCTAGAAGCCCAATTCCAATTTCCCCTTTGTTTAATAGAGCATAGGAATTATCAATTATATGTATATTAGCCTGTTTAAGCCTTTTCTTTAGCACAGAATATTCTCCTGACAGCTGTTCGTGATTTCCTGAAACATAGTATGTTGGTGCTATTCTAACTACCTGCTCTGCTAGTTCTACTGCTACATCAATTTTAGTCCTCCGTCTGTCAATAAGGTCTCCAGTAATTACGATAACATCAGGATTAATCTTTCTTATTTTATTTAATAATCTGCCATGGTAATTTTTATTATGCAAATCTGAAATGTGAAGAATTTTATAGTTATTAAATTCTTCTGGGATTTTTGAATTTACGTATGTATAGTTTGTTATAACAACGTAGTTGTTTTCCCATATACAAAAAACAACTAAGACTATAGCTAAACAAAATATTATAAAAAAGCTATTAAGTGGAATTTGCTTATTCAAGGATATTGCTCCCTTCCTATGTAATTTACAACATTTTACTATTTTCACTTAACTAATGATAATTGTATCATAGTTATAAGATTTCATGTGGTTATTTCTGTACTAAGTGTAAATCCTTTTTACTTAACTATTTTGAGTTAAAACAATGTTATTTATCTACTTATTGAAGGATTATTTTGAATACTATAGAATTACTCTATGAAAACAAATGTAAGAATTAGAATTAATTTGATAAGGAGAATTAAAATGAAGCTTCGTAAAGAATATACTTGTCCATTAGAAATTACACATGATATTTTAAAAGGTAAATGGAAAACGGTTATTCTTTATCAATTAAAATATTATGGAAAGTCATCACTATCTCGGTTAGAAAAGGATATAAAGGGAATCAGTCAGAAGATGTTGTTACAACAACTAAATGAGTTGCGAGAATTTGGACTAGTAGATAAAATACAGTATGAGGGGTATCCTCTTAAAGTGGAGTACTTCCTGACAGCAGACAGAGGAAAAAAAATTATAAAGGCCTTAGAAATTATGCAGGAAATAGGACAAGATTATTTGAATGATCAAAATAAAAACATTGATGCTGAATGAGGTATCAATGTTTTTATATAATACACACAAAAAAGTGGGTAATTTCAGAATAAAATACTTCATGCTATGATTAATATAATACAGGTCAGTGATTTAGATGAAATGACATGTTTATAAAAGTATAAGATGAATGTAAAATATAGGAGGCTTAATAATGAAAAAAGGACTTTTAGTTATTGATTTACAAAATGATTACTTTGAAAAGGGAAAATTTCCTCTATGGAATTCCGAAAACACCTTAAATAACATTGAAAAAGCTATTGAAAAAGCAAATGCAAATAATATCCCTGTAATTTTAATTCAACATATTGGAAATAGCAACTCATCATTTTTTAACGAAGGCACAGAAGGAGCAGAAATTCACCCAAGAATATTAAAAGCTTCTCCAAATGCAAAGATAGTTACCAAAACATTTGCAGATAGTTTTTATAATACAACTTTGGAGAAAGTCTTATCAGAACTTGGAGTAGAAGAACTTCTCATATGTGGAATGATGACACAAAATTGTGTTACCCATACAGCTATTTCTAAAACAGCAGAAAAATATCGTGTAAAGATACTGTCGGATTGTTGCACAACTGTAAGTGAACCTATACATTTATTTGCACTCCACGGAATTTCAACAAGGGTAGAACTTATAAATTACAACCAAGCCTTTTAGAAAGTTACTTTAGATTTATTAAAAGACTCTAACTTAAAATCAGTATAATACTTTTACCAGAGGCTAATTATAAGGAAAATAACCGCACACCAATTGCGGTGTGCGGCTTAAAAATAACAACATTCAAATAATTTTTCATATTAAAACTTTAAATAGCCTTCAGTTGATTTGCCTGCATCTTCTCTAAATATGCACAAAGTTCCTTAAAATCCTTTAACCAATGAATTCTTGCTAGTTGTCTTAAATCTATTACAATTTCCGTACCTTTTTGTTTTATAAGTTCCATATCATAAAGCTCCGTTTCTATAATTCCCTTCTTGCAATCATATCTACATGGAATATATTCATTCCAATGATCTTCAAAATACTTAACTTTTGCAAAACATAAATGATTTATATGAAAAATAATTCCTAACGGTGTAGATTTCATTGCAAATCTATTACTAAAATACTCTTGAACCGGATATTTGTCATGATGCCTTTCCCAATAAAATCGAGAATTAGAACGTAGGTTATATTTATCTAGAATTTTGCATTTTTCTGAACCTAATTTCTCCCTTAAATATATTTCCCTATCTTCCTGGGACAAAGCTTTCAACTTATCATAATTCAAAATATCAGCTCCTTACACATCGCACTAAGTTAATATATCTAATCATAAAATGACTCATAGTAGAATCGAACCCCTGATTTCAAACCTAAACAAAATTAATTTCCTATAATGTTCTACAAATGAGATTATGCCTAGGTTTCCTAGATGTAAAAATATATATCTTTCTATATTAAAATGTAACTATGGTGTATAAATGGTGTAAACTTTGCTGCAATGATTGAACCTATTTTTTTATTTCTTAATTCAGTATGAGCTTCTTGTTAAGTAAATTATATAACCTTCCACATATTTAGTAAAACTCGATTTTATTATATATTTTACTTAATGTATTATTAAACCTTATAACTCTACTAAATGAAAATCTACCCATACGGCATTATTTTTAAAGCAAACTACAAATCATTGTTAATTTGCTATCATTTTAAAAAATCCTTGAATGTAGTTTCTATCTTTTTTAATCGGACTGCTTATTAGAATTTTAGTTTTTAGTATTTTTAAATTTGAAAAATTTGTAAATCATTCTCTATAATTATTTACTTATCCTATTTTAGGTTCATAATTAATTATAGAGATATTAAACTTGAAACAAGTTTCTGATGTACATAATCGAAACTATGAAAAATGAGGCGAGTTTCAAAGAAAACTTAAATATATACTAAAGGGGGAATAGGAATGGATACCTTAGAATGTATCAATAGTAAAAGAAGTGTTAGAGCGTATACTAATGAAATTATATCAGAAGAAACGTTGACAAACCTAATTGAACTTGGCACAAAAGCGTCGACAGGCTCAGGAATGGAACCTTGGGGATTTGTAATTATCAGAGATAAAAATGAAATAGATTCTTTATCAGAACTATCAAAGAAATATTTATTGGATAACCTTGAAAAATATCCTTATTTAAATCAATATGAGAGCTGGTTAAAAAGCCCTGAATATAGTATTTTTAATAATGCAAATACCTTGTTACTTGTTTACGGTAATACAGAATCTCATTGGTATATTTACGATTGTAGTCTTGCAGCAAGCAATATCATGTTAGCTGCTCATAGTATGGAAATTGGAACCTGTTGGATTGGATTTGCCGAGCATACCTTAAACACAAAAGAATTTAAAGAAAAGTATAATATTCCAGATAAATATGAATTAGTTTGCCCTATGAGTATGGGTTACATGAAAACTAAACTATCACAACCAAAAAGAAAAAAACCTGTAATATTTCATAAATAGAATATTTTTTTATTAGCTTTTGGAGATAAATTTATATAACAAAGGCTCAATGAAGGGGGTCTTAAATATTGAATTGTAAAGATTGCATTTATACGAAATGCCTAAAAAGAACAGATAAAGAATTTGATATTTGTCCAGTAGAGGATGCAAAGAGAAAGTATGTTGATAAAAAATAAAAAATTGACAAGATTAAAAAAGCCACAACCAAGTAATAGCAGTGGTTGTGGCTTTTTGGTGACTCCTAGGGGAATCGAACCCCTGGTTCCACCGTGAGAGGGTGGCGTCTTAACCTCTTGACCAAGGAGCCTTAGAACTATAGTTAGCACATTAATGTAACTTCTATACTAATATCATAATAATATTTAGCATTTTTGTCCAATAACTTATATAAATAGATTGAGCTTGACTTATTTTAAAATTTTACTATCAATCTCTCCTGATAATACGCCACTTAAAAATTATCCCCTTTATGTTTTATAGTTAGTTCGTATTTAATTACGATATTCAGCTATGGTAGTTTCATGATTAATAAGTAAAATCTTTGTTTTTACCATATCAGTAGCAAGTGATAAGCCCCCTTACTTCCTTGATTATTACACTCACTTTATTAAAACTAAATAGTTATATAGATACAATATTTATTGATGCTAGTTTGCTACTACTTGATTCTTCTTTAGTTTATTATTAAAAATAATATATAGTATTACTCCAGTTAAAAAGGTAATTAGTTCTGTAATGGTCATAGACCATATAACACCGTGCAATCCAAAGAAATTATTCAATACTATTATAACAGGAATAAAAAGAATTCCTTGTGTAATTGCCATAATTGTTGATGGTGTTCCTTGACCTGATGCTTGAAAAATTCCTATAAATAATGTTGTAAATCCATTGAAAAATGCGGAAATAAGCATGGCAGCCATGATATAAACTCCAACACTTAATACTGCTGCATCATTAGAAAACAGATGAATAATTACATTTCTAAAAATATAAACTAAAGTAACAACCCCGCCTGATAATCCCAAAATCCATAAAGCTGATTGTTTTATACTGTCTTTTAATCTCTTAAAGTTTTCATTAGAAAAATTATATGCAATTAAAGGAATAATTCCTAGCGCAAGCCCCATTGCAAGAAATTCTGGTACTTGTACAATTCTCAAAGCAATCCCAAAACTAGCTACTACACTTTCTCCATATCTAATTGAATAATTATTCAAAAGAAGAGTTGTAATAATTAGAAAACCAGCTAGGAACAATTCAGAAACCCCAATTTTATATATCTCTATTTTATCTTTAAGAGAAATATTAAAATTCTTAATAAATCCTTTTAAATTTTCACTTTTTGTTTCCAAGTAGTAAACATAGTAAATAGATGAAGCTATATTAGCTAAAATCATTGATAATGCTACCCCTACAACATTAAATTTAAATAATAGTATAAATAATGGGTCAAAGATAAGACTAAAAATTGTACTTACAACCATTCCGAACATTGATTCTTTTGATGCTCCTTCTGCTCTCACAACTTGCTCCAATGCAAAGTTCATTACAATTGCAAAGCCACCAATAAACATAGTTAAAGAATAACTTTTTGTATAATTAATAATAGCAGAAGTATCTGCCCCCATAATCTTAACAATAGGAGTAAGTGCTATTGTTAAGATTATTCCAAGCAAAATTCCTATGATAATACTACTATAAAAAGTATATCCTGCTATCTTCTTAGCTTTCTCTATATTTTGTTTTGCAACAAGACGAGTTATAAATGTTCCGCCTCCAGCTCCTAACATATTTCCAAAAGCCATCAATATAGTGAAGATTGGTAGTCCTAAAGTAATAGCAGTTAACATATCTGTATTGTTTAATAGTCCAATAAAAAAAGCATTAATAACGTTATATATTGTACCTACTGACATACCAATCATCATAGGAATAGATAAATGTGCAATTGCCTTAGTAATTGGTGCATTTTCTAAATAATATTCGTTTGACAATTTTTGTTTCATAATTTCATCCTCCACAATAAGTATTCTTAGAATTCATATTCTTAGAATTCTAAGCTTTTAGGTATAAGTTATTATATTAATAACTTATAAATTTCTATCTACTTTCAATAGCAAAGCTAACAATGTCTCTTTTTCTTGTTCCGTCAAGCTTGCAATAATATTTTCCTCTGCCTCAACCACTGATTTATTAAAATCTTCTATTAATTCAGCACCTTTAGGCAATACATATATATATTTTTGTCTCTCATTCTCTTTAGGAATTCTTCTTTCTATATATCCTTTTTTCTCTAACCCTTGAAGCATACTTGTAATGCTTGCTTCTGTACGTTGAAATGCTCGTGCCAAATCTTTTTGAATAATACCACTGTCTTGATGTTCATAAATATAACCTATCATTCGTCCTTGTTGAGAATTTAATCCTAACTTTTTTACTTTTTCATCAGAACTGAGTTTCATTTTTATTGCAATACTTCTTATTAGTTGTGAATATGGTGTTTGTATAGAGTATCTAGAATTAGTCATTCAAATTCCTCCTAAAATTCGCTTAGAATTCTAACTGTTTATAGTTTAACAATTAGCTTTCAAAGTGTCAATATTTATTTTATATTTATAATATTTCTTTCATTAATTATATACAAATTTTTATATTTATAGGATTTGTCATCAACTTTCTTAATATAAACAAAATAAGAAGGCGAACCTCCTCCAGTTCAACCTAGACTTGATTCTCCTCCCTTACTTAGGTGCATTATTAAGTTATCATTGATATTAATCTCTATTGATTGTATATATAGTTTTGTTTATAGTTATTTTTAAAATTAGCATGTGTAATAGTCTCTTTTGTTGCTCCCTTGTAGACAATTCTGATAGCATCTTACTGAAACTTGACAGTATATCTCTTACAAACTCATAGGAAACCTCTTGTACATTGTAATCTAAAATGTTATTTTTGGGGTTGTTAACTTCTTGCTAAAGCACTTTTGCTCCTATTCTTGCATACTTTAACTTTATATCCTTTATTTGTAATATGGTTCAACACTCATAATTCTAATTTATTTATATGGTTAATTCGCATTATATAACCAATATCCAACTACTGTAGTTTTATAATAAGTAAACATAATCTTTGAAATGCGGCGGAAAAAACACTGTAAAATTCAAATTTGAATACTACAGTGTTTTTATAAATTGTTTTTATTTAGCTTGAATTTTGCCAAAAAGTAATGAATCGTAATATTTATCTTCTATAAAATAGTGGTCTTTTAATCTTCCCTCTAACTTATACTCGTTCTTTTCTAGTATACGAGCAGAGCCAATATTAGCATCCGTTACACTAGCATGAAGTTTGTGAAGGTTAAGTGATTCAAATGCGAAATCAGTTACCAAAGCAAGACTCTCTGATCCATACCCCTTGCCCCAATGATCTTTATGAAAAACATAGCCAACTTCAGCTTGATTCGCTTGTTTATCAAAATTGAAAATCATAACTGTTCCTATAACTTCTTCAGTTGATTTTAAAGCAACGGAAGCGTATAAATGAGTACCTGCTGACTCACGGTTTATCATTAATTCAACGAACTCAGTAGTTTCATTTAAGCTCTTCATTAAGTTCCATCCAATAAAGCGTTTAACGTCCTTATCCGACGCATAATCATGTATAGCTTGAGCATCATTTGTGCTTAGTGCTTTAAAATAGATACTTTTACCTTCTAGTGAGTGAAATAAATCCTTGTTCATTTTTTACTCTCCTTTAACTATTAATTTCTACAATTTCAGCGCAACAATATGTTTATACTTTTCCCTTGACAAGTGAAAATTTCTTGACTTCTTGTTTATTTAACCGATTTATCAATTTAATACAAACATTTCTTTTAAATAGGAAAACAACTGCTCTCATTGAGATGCTGATAGTTTTCAAATATCTCAAATCAAAGAATTAACATTTGTGATAATGGCAATTTGAAACCGTATACATTTATTGATTATAGCATATCCTTAATAATATATCAATTTTCGACATCTCCTTCTAACAGTAGGTTCTGTTTAGGAATAGTGTTGATACTATAAAATTGTTGAAAGAACCTCTAGGATTCCTTTCAACGTAAAAATACCGAAAAATCCATCTCTCTGAATAATACGGTATTTAATAGATTATTGTTTTTTATTTATAATACTTTTTCATATAGTCTAAACCAATCCAAGCCGTAGTTTCCAAGGCCCAAGTCAACAGTGTCGATATACTTAAAACCACTTTTTTCGTATAACCTTATGGCAGGTATGTTTCCTTCATATACGTCCAGACGAATTGACCTGATATGTGACTTAATAGCTGATTCAATTGAAAAATCTATTATTGTACTGCCTACACCACATCTTAAAAAATCTGGGTGTATAACAAATGTATATATAACTAAAACATCTGAATAGTCAGACTCAAATTCCCATTTAGCTTTATAATATGCAGGTTCAGGCACATGACTTAGAATAACTGAACCAATAATTTTTCCATTGTGCCTTGCTACATAAAGATTTCCATGATCTATTCCATCAATTGCATTCTGCCTAACAGGGTATATCCCCTTTAGCCATCCAGGGTAGTTTACTCCCTTCGCCAAGTAATCATTCAAATCATTATAAAGCTGTTCTAATTCATCAATATCATTTACTTGTCCTAGTTCAATAGTGATATTCATATATATCCTTTCTACTAGATATAAAATATAAACCTTTTACACCTAGAACATACCGTTATCTAAATAAACTATTGTTATCATACTATAAAATTTTAATCTTAGTTTCATGAAGCCTATACCATCCCCCTATTCTTAGCATAAAAATACTTCTTAACTCTTATGTAGCCCTCCTCACTGACTCTTCATCTTTCCTTATAATTATTTTACTACTCATATATAAAATTTCAACATTCCCTTTTAACATAGTCTACCAAGTTTAATACTAAATAATTGCTTTTACTATTCAATGCCGTACTTACCATGGCCCTCACTATTATTTATATTCTTCTTTGATATATGTAGCTTTTTCCTGTTATCTAGTCCTGCATAAAATACTTCAGAAACATCTTTAATATTTTGGCTATTGAGTTGAGATTTTAACCACTTCTTATCTAGTCCTGTACTTGCTAAATTCTCCTCTATTAAATTCCCATCTATTATTATGTCCCTTGTAAGACCTGATTTTGCTGTTTGAATCTTCATGTGATAAGGGGTAAGCGGCTGTTTCTCTGCCTTTGGCAATACAGATAACTCTCCGTCTGTTTCCATTATAGCAAATTCTACATCAGCCAAGCTAAAAGCATTTTTTTCCCTTAGTTTCATCATCAGCTCATTAATTGTCATTCTAATATTTTTCATATTTTTTTCTACAATAGTTCCATTTTGGACTAAAGTAACTGGTTCTGAATTTACTACCTTCCTTATCTTAAAACTCTTAATATGTAAATATTCCGCTAAAATTGTCAAAGCAGTAAAAAGGATAAAAGCAGTTACAGCGGATGTGGCTGTGAACTGTTGTCCAACAACTACATTGGTAATCATTGATCCCATTGAAACCCCTATAACAAAATCAAAAAATGTCATTTGGGATATAAGCTTTCTACCTATGAGCCTAGTTAAAAATAATGCTAAAATATAAACTCCAAAGCCTCTTATTACTGTGTCTAATAGAACTTTCTCCATATACCATTCCTCCTTAAATTATTCCTAAAACCTGTGCAGGTATCTTTACTATTATTTTCAGTAATTTATTTAATATTTATTACTATCATTTAGTTTACAACTAAAGAGACAGAAAAGGCTGAAGCTGATGATAATCAATTTAATCACTGTCAAACATACTGAATAGTCTAATATTAAAAAATGAATATAAAGTTTACATCATTGGCTCTCAGAAGGTTCAGAGTCCTTTGCAAGTATTCATGAGCTTCTTCAAGAACATATAGAGCAAACCACAAAGCATATAGATGAGATTGGAGAACGTGTAGCAAGGCTTGGAGGCATCCCAACTGCACACCCTGTTGCTCAGTATGAATTATCCTACATAAAGCATGAGCCAGAAGGAAGATATTCTATGAGAGACTATCTTAGAAACGACCTTGAGCATGAACTTTCTAGTAGATGACTCTAACGGAAAAACCGGTAATGGAATTGTTTCACAGAATAATACGCTTCAATAGATATATTAAAAATTATGTTTCGGTACATGGTATTTTTTATTTCCCTTTACGAACAATATAAGTGTATAAAAAGGAGGTGGTATTTTGAAAAACCAAGGAATTGCACCACATGAATCTTTCGAACTGCATGAATTGTTAACTTTTAAGAATGTCTGCCTAACAAAGTCAACCACAATGTCAACATTAGTCACTGACGAAAGATTGAAATCGCTTTTACAGCAAGATGTTACCACAACTCAAGGACATATTAAAGAACTAAGAAACCTAATGGAACAATCAAGTATGGCAGGTAGTATAAAGTAAATTATTAAATTGAAGAAAGAAGGTGAAGTAATGAATTCTATATTAGAAGGAATAACTGGAATGGATAAAATGAGCGACCAAGTTATAGCCACTGATTTTTTGATTGCAGCTAAATCTGGCATAAAAAATTACTCTGTAGCACTTTCTGAGACCGCCTCCCCAGAAGTTAGAAATGTGCTAAGAAGACAATTAGACGATGCTATAAATATGCACGAGAGAATCACAAACTATATGATGGATAATGGATATTATCACGCTTACAACCCACAGGAACAGTTTAAAGTTGATATGAAAGTGACAGATACGGCACTCAGCCTAGCAGATTAATATTTTTCTAGTATGGTTTAAATATATAGTCTATTTCCATAGGACTAAATAATTTAAAAATAAGTTAATTTTAATAATTATATTTCCCCTAATGTGGATTACACTACTCTTTAACAGTTCTTCCGAGTGGAAAAAGAAAACTGGAATAATACATTGTTAATATTGAAAAACCCCTTGTATACAGGTCATTTAGACTATTTTGCTCTTAATAGCTTTTTCTATATTTGAATACTATTTTAGTATTGTACTTATGTTAAAGAAAGGCTTCCTGGTAAATCCTCGAGTCTTTCTTTTCATCTATTCTTCCAATTCATATCATTAATTGTCATCAATATAATCCTATTATAATTCATAGGTTCTTTAATATTTTTTAATTAAATGTCCAATTAGCATAGTTTACAAATTACACATTATGGTGTAAAATTACACTATAATGAACTTATTTCAATAAAAACATTATATTTATAATATCAGAATAAGAGGAATTTAGTTATGACAAGAGAAGATTTTATAAAAATAATAGATTCGAAAGTTAAACTTATAAGAAATGAAAAAAATTATACCCAAGATAAAATGGCATATATACTGGGAGTGTCTAAAAAAACCTTGGTACAAATAGAAAAAGGAAGAGGAACTTTAGGTTGGACTACTGCTGTTGCTGTATCCACTCTCTTTAGAGATAGCGAAATATTGCAACTAGCTTTCGGTGGAGAAACACAGGACATAATATTGTCTTTAGCTTTTGATAGCTATGAAGGAACCTATGATAAAACTATGGGAGGAAGAATATGGTGGGAAGATATTGAATTTAAAGGCATTTATAAAATTCAGCAAAATATAATATCTAAGCACTATAGAATTTTAGATGATAAAGACAGAAGAATCTGCTCCTCTTTTGATTTTGATTATATACACAAAAGATTGAAGGAACTGAATACATAATTTTTAGAGGAAGGCGAATCTCTTTGAAAATAAGATCATTTATAAATTTAAGTGTTTTTGGAATAAAAACTATACTATTTAAAATGAAGAAACCAATCTTAGGCACCATAATTCTTACAGATTACTGCAATCTAAGCTGCAAGCACTGTGCAGTTAATAATATAAATAAGGTCATGTACCCTTATAATGATATAGTAGAAGAGATGCACAATCTCTATAATACAGGTATCAGAATTCTTTTTTTCTGTGGTGGTGAAACCTTGACTTGGAAGGATGGTGATAAGAGTATACGTGACCTTATAAAGAAAGCAAAGAGAATTGGTTTTTTAATAGTTAATATTGTCACTAACGGAACCATTAATTTAGATATACCTGAAGCTGACGTAATCTTCCTAAGCCTCGATGGAACTAAAGAAAATCATAACTTAATAAGAAGCGATACCTTTGATATCATCTTAAGTAATGTGTCCAAGGCTAATTCTTCTAATATTTGTGTATACATGGCTGTTAACAATATCAACTATAGAGATATTGAGCCCTTATGTAAATTAGTAAAAGAAAATCCAAATTTGAAATCAATATCCTTTAACTTCCATACTCCTTACGAAGGTACAGAACACTTATCTTTAACAAAAGAGCAACAGGTACAAGCTGTCAATTCAATTAAATCCCTAATAAAATTGAACTACCCTATATTTAATCTCTACTCTGCCTTAGACTATTATCTTCAGAACAAATGGGAAAGACCCTGTTACCAATGTATAGTGTCTGAAAACAAGAAAAGATTTGTCTGTGGAAGATGCGTTGACATTGAAGGCCTTTGTGAGAGGTGCGGATATCTTTTTGCCGTTGAGTTCTCTCTTCTTTGCAAAGGAAATATCAAAGTTATTATTGATATGATAAAAACTTACTTAAAATACGTTTAGGAGAGTGGTATAGTGATTACTAGTTTTTTAAGGCTACTTTTTACAAAGTCTTTTAAGCCTTTTGTTTTTACTAATGAAAGGATTTATGAACTCAATACCAATGTTCCGGAACTAGGAATATACATCCACATCCCATTTTGTACTACTATCTGTTCCTTCTGTCCCTATAATAAGGTAAAGTACGATAAATCTCTGGCAGCATCTTACAAAGATGCTTTGATAAATGAAATAAATATGGTAGGTAGTGAAGATAAAAAAGAGAATAAAATAACTAGTGTATATTTTGGCGGCGGGTCACCAGCACTTATGCTCAACGAACTTTCTGATATCCTCACTGCTTTAAGAAATAATTTTGATATAAAATGCAATATAGGCTTAGAGCTTCATCCAAGGGATATTAGTTTTGAAACTCTATTAAAACTAAAAGAAATTGGTTTTGACATGGTTAGTATAGGTATTCAGTCCTTTGAAGAAAAATGCTTAAAGGTTTTAGGAAGAGAATATATTGATGGTGCGGAGAAAGTTAAGATGGCAGCTGCAGCAGGTTTTAATACTATCGACGTTGATCTTATTTTTGGCATAGAGGGACAAAGCCAAGAGGATTTAAGAAGAGATTTTACTACAGCTTTTACTTCAGGAGCCACTCAGGTTTCAACCTATCCTTTCATTGATTTTTCCTATGCCCATAACAAAAGCAAACCCTTAGGAAAGAAAGAGAAGAAGAAGCTTCTTGAATATCTTGAAACTGTCAGTGATGAGCTTCAATGTGTAAGAACTGCTGTATGGACCTTTGGAAAAAAAGATGTCCAAAGGTACTCCTCTATTACAAGAGATAATTTTATAGGCTTTGGGCCAAGCGCCACCACCCTTTTAAAGGATTTCTTCAAGATAAATACCTTTTCAGTGAAAGAATATATTAAGTGTATAAATGACGGAAATATTCCCACTGCTCTTACACTAAAGTTCTCTAAAAGAACCCGTGCTCTATATTGGCTCTTTTGGAATTCCTATACCTTAAAAATTAGTAAAGAAAGCTTTAAAAGACTTTTCAATGTTGAGTTAGAACAGGTATTTAAATTTGAGTTAAGTCTTGGAATACTTATGGGACTTATCCGTAAAACAGATGAAGGCTACGAATTAACAGATAGAGGCACTTATCAGTATCATTTAGTTGAACAAGCCTATACTCATCAATACATCGATAAAACCTGGAAAGCAGCAAGACAGGAACCTTGGCCAGAGAACATAAGACTATACTAAGTAACTAGTAAAACAACTTAAAGTCTGTTATAATTTATTCTATAAAGTCATGAACCGGGATGGGGTAGCTAGGGTTCCGCCTTACAGTAGTTAAGGGCTGCGACCGAGGGCTACAGATTCTGCTTAGGCAGAAGGCACCTATTGGCATAAAAGGCCCGAGGGGGAAGGTTCGGCGTATTTTTCATGCGCTGAATCTTTCCTCTCGGGCCATTATTTTTTGAGGAGGAATAATATATGGATAAAATCAAAGAAATTCGTCCGGGGGTAGCTATTATTATATTTAATGAAGAAAACCAGGTATTGCTGCAAAAAAGAGCTGATGTTAAACTCTGGGGTATACCTTCTGGACATGTAGAGCCTGGAGAAACAGTAAAAGATGCTGCAGTTAGAGAAGTATTAGAAGAGACAGGTCTTCAGGTTAGAATACTTAGGCTGATTGGAGTTTATTCTGAGCCTGATTCTCAGGTTTTCCACTATCCAGATGGCCGTGTAACTCATTTTGTAACCTGCTGCTTTCAGGCTGAGGTAATAGGTGGAAATCTTACAGTTTGTCCACCAGAAACGCTGGATTTACGTTACTTTTCCTGTGATCATTTACCGTCGGATATGTTGAAGATGCACCCGCTGTGGTTAGAGGATGCACTTACTAAAGCAACTGAGTCTTTTGTCCGATAACTTATTTTTGCATAAAGGCATCTATTGTTTTAATCACCAGCCTTTTACCAAAGTATATTCTGAATCACAAAAATCTTAGGTTATTTAGCTGTCTTAGCGTATACAAAGACAGCTTTAATATTTCTTTAATTGAATATAGTTATCCTTACTCATCTTTTTTTCCACTGTGTTTATAAACATATGGGGTTCAATTTCTGAATACTTTTCTAATCTTACAGAAATATACTCTCCATAAGCTAAGTATTTCCTTATTTTTTTAAGAATTCCTTCAGATTCTGCCTTTGTAATTGCAATATATTCAGTTGTTCGGAAGTGTTTTACTATTCCTATGGAAAGTATATCACTCCATTTTATAAACCTTGAGAATAATAAACTCTTCACTTTTATTCCTTCGTTGTTTAGTTCAATATATTGCTTATGCAGCACCTCTCCGTGAATTAAGTCCATTCCTAAAAGTAGAAAGAATGCAATAATCATAATAAAATCAACTAAGGATTCTGTATCACTATTATGTATTTTATTGGTAATTAATAAATAACTAAGAGCTAATGCACTTAGAGTTAGAAATATAATAAATATTTTAATACTTGCCATATATTTAGGATATAGCCTTACTGGAAGATTGTAGGTATCTTTACTATAATCAATATTTTTATTAATATTTTTCTCCATACTTACCTCATAATATTTAGTTTTAATCTTTATAAAGTTTCTGGTTATCTCTAGCAGTTGTGTTCTCAAAAATAGGGTGATAATAGTATTCATACATACTCTTTTATACTTATATTTTTCTAATTTATATATAGTAAAATATAAGTATTCCCTTGATTATGTAATATAATACCTATAAGGTGCTGTTTTTCTGACATTTGATTAAAAACCTCAATTTCTATACGCTTTAAAGTAACTTCTAAAGGCCTAAATCGGAGATAACCAAAAGAAAAAACTGCTGACAAAATATGTTTATCAGCAGTCTGGGATAAGCTTAGGTTTCCTTTGCCTTAAAATTAAAGGAATTTGCTAAGCCATTGGCCGGCTCAAAATCAGGCTTAATATGTGACTTAGCATCATAAGCTTGCAATTCCTCAATATTTTCAAAAGCTGTGGATATCATAAGCTTTATTCTGTTTAACTGATTTACTTCACTGGCACCAGGATCGTAGTCTATGGCTACTATATTAGTTCCAGGATAAACCCTTTTTAACTCCTTCATCATTCCTTTTCCAGTAACATGGTTAGGTAAACAGGCAAAAGGCTGCATACAAATAATATTTTTAACTCCATTTTCAATAAGCTCTACCATCTCCCCTGTTAAGAACCAGCCTTCTCCAGTAATATGACCTAAATCTACAACTGTAGAAGCTCCTTTAGCTATTTCCTTTATTGATTTTTGCTGATAAAATCTATTACTGCTAGCTAGTGCTTTCTTATAGGTGCTTCTATAAAATTCAATAATAGCAATAGCTGAATTCCCTAAAATCTGTGAAAGCTTGCTTCCAGACAAATATTTGTATTTATAATCATTATCGTAAGCAGAATAAAGTAAAAAGTCTGTTAAAGCTGGCATTACAGCTTCTGCTCCTTCTGCCTCTACTATACTTACCACGTTATTATTTGCTGTTGGATGGAATTTTACAAGTATTTCTCCAACTAGTCCTACTTTAGGTTTAACTTCATCAGTTATTTCTAGCTCATCAAAGTCTCTTATTATATTTTCAATATTTCTTTTAAAACTTGCTTTGTTTTTATTTTTTAAAGCAGCCTTACAAATCTTGACCCACTTTTCATAAAGCTTATTTGCAGATCCCTTAACTTTTTCATAGGGCCTAACCCTATATAGTACACTCATAAGGCAGTCACCATAAATTAAAGCCATCATAGCTCTATCAAGTAAAGGTATAGAAAGCTTGAATCCCGGATTTTTCTCCATTCCATTGGCATTTAAAGATATTACCGGTATATTTTCAAAACCTGCATCCTTCAAGGCTTTTCTTAAAAATCCAATATAATTTGTAGCTCTACAGCCTCCGCCAGTTTGAGATATCATAACTGAGGTATTATTTATATCATATTTTCCAGATTGTAAGGCTTCTAAAAGCTGTCCAATAGCAATTATTGCAGGATAGCAGGCATCATTGTTTACAAATTTTAATCCAACCTCTATAGCTTCTCTATCCTGAGATGGCAGCACAACTAAATTATAACCTGACTCTCTAAAAGCCACCTCCAAAAATTGAAAGTGAATTGGAGACATTTCAGGTACTAATATAGTATGATTTTTCTTCATTTCCTTAGTAAAAGGAATTCTCTTAGTTGTGTTGTTAACTCTCTTCAGTTCTATACCATTTTTTTCCCTTTCAGCCATAGAAGCCTTAAGAGAACGAAGTCTTATTCTTGCAGCACCAAGATTATTTCCTTCATCTATTTTAAGGGTAGTATAAATCTTTGAATTTCCATTCAGTATCTCCTGTACCTGATCTGTGGTAACAGCATCAAGTCCACAGCCAAAGGAATTTAATTGAACTAATTCTAAGTCCTTTTCTTTTGAAACAAAGCTGGCAGCTGCATATAATCTTGAATGATATACCCACTGGTCCACCACTCTAAGTGGTCTTTCAATTTCACCAAGATGTGCTACAGAGTCCTCTGTTAGTACTGCCATGCCAAGAGAATTAATCATATCTGGTATGCCATGATTTATATGTGGATCTATGTGATAAGGTCTTCCTGCAAGGACTATACCTTTTATTTCATTTTCTCTAATTAGTTTAAGTGTGTCCTCTCCAGACCTTTGAATATCTTTCTTAAAGGCTTCCTGTTCTTCATAAGCTTTAATTACCGCTTCTGCTATTTCATTTCTATCAATATTAAATACCTGCAGCTCTTCCTGCAATCTGCTTATCATTCTCTTTTTGTTATCAAGAGGCAAAAAAGGCTTCATGTACAATATATTTTTTTCTCTTATTACATCTATGTTATTTTTTATTACCTCAGGATATGAAGTAACTATAGGACAGTTAAAATGATTATCTGCATACTTTTGTTCCTTTTGTTCATGGGTAATAGAGGGATAGAATATAAAGTCTATACCTTTTTCATAAAGATTCATAATATGTCCGTGGACCATCTTTCCCGGGTAGCATACAGACTCTGAAGGTATAGTTTCAATTCCTTTTTCATAAATCTTTTTTGAAGACCTGTCCGATAACTCAACTCTAAAGCCTAGTTCTGTAAATACGGTAAACCAGAAGGGATAATTTTCATACATATTCAGAACCCTTGGTATACCTACAGCGCCTCTTTTCGCTTCTTCAATTGACAATGGTTCATATTGAAAAAGTCGGTTATATTTATATTCAAATAAATTTGGCAGAGAGTTGTTCTCCTTTTGTTTACCAGCACCTCTTTCGCATCTGTTTCCAGAAACAAACCTTTCGCCATCTTTAAACTTATTTATAGTTAATAGACAGTTATTAGAACATAATTTACATCTAGCTATATTAGTTGAAACATCAAAATTTTCTAAGCTTTGTTCATCTATCAAACTTGTTTCATAACCATCCTCATATCTCTCCTTGGCAATGAGAGCAGCTCCAAAAGCTCCCATTATTCCAGCAATATCTGGTCTTATAGCTTCCCTTTCAGATAAAGTTTCAAAACTTCTAAGCACAGCATCATTATAAAAAGTACCACCTTGAACAACTATTTTATTGCCTAGTTCCTTAGGATTTCTGGCTTTAATTACTTTAAATAATGCATTTTTTATTACTGAATAAGATAGACCTGCAGAAATATCTTCAACGGATGCACCTTCTTTTTGGGACTGTTTAACTCTTGAGTTCATAAAAACAGTACATCTAGAGCCAAGATCCACAGGTCCCCTAGAATCTATAGCCTTTGCGGCAAAATTTCCTACACTCATATTAAGTGAAGTTGCAAAGGTATCTAAAAATGAACCACAGCCTGCAGAACAAGCTTCATTTAAAAGTATGCTGTCTATAACACCATCTTTTATTTTTATACACTTCATATCCTGTCCACCAATATCTAATATGAAGTCTACTCCTGGGCAGAAGAAATCCGCCGCCTTATAATGAGCTACTGTTTCTATTTCACCTATGTCTATTTTAAGCCCTGCTTTTAGTAAGGCTTCTCCATAACCAGTAACAGCTGAGTTCACTATTTTAGCCTTCTCTGGTAAAACACTATATAATTCCTTAAGCACCCTGATGGTAGACTTAAGGGGACTTCCTTCATTGCTTCCATAATAAGTGTAAAGCAGTGTTCCTTCACTATCTATAAGAGCTGCTTTTGTAGTAGTGGAGCCTGCATCTATACCTAAAAAACACTGACCTTGAAATTCATTTAATTCTTTTCTCTTAACTGAATTTTTGCTATGTCTAAGTCTAAATTTTTCATATTCTTCCCCATTAGAAAATAGAGGTGCTAATCTGTTTGTCTCAACAATAGATTGGGTTTGGAAATTTTCAAATTTATCCATCAAAGACTTGAAGGATACTGATTTTTCTTTATCAGAATACAATGAAGCCCCAATAGCCACATATAGCTGTGGATTTTCAGGAAAGATTATTTGATCTTCCTTTAATTTTAATACATCAATAAATCTTTTTCTAAGCTCTGATAGGAAAAATAAAGGTCCACCTAAAAACGCTACATTGCCTTTGATAGCTCTTCCACAGGCTAGTCCACTTACAGTCTGAATTACAATTGCTTGAAGTACAGAAACTGCAATATCCTCCTTTGCAACACCCTCATTTAAAAGCGGCTGTACATCTGTCTTCGCAAAAACTCCGCACCTAGCCGCTATAGGATAAATAACCTTATAATTTTTGGCTAATTCATTCAGCTCTCCAGCATCTACCTTAAGCAATGAAGCCATTTGGTCTATAAAGGAGCCTGTACCACCGGCACAAGTACCATTCATTCTTTGCTCTATTCCACCTTCAAAATAGGTAATCTTTGCATCTTCTCCGCCTAATTCTATTGCTACATCAGTTTGAGGGTAGTAGGTTTTTATTGCTTTTGTAGCTGCAACAACCTCCTGAATAAAGGTGGCTCCAATACTATTTGCAATATTCATTCCACCTGAACCTGTCACCATTACAGTGACCTGCTCGTCCCCAATAATTCCATAGGCATCATTTAGAATTTCCTGAAGCTTTTTCTTAATATCTGAATAATGTCTATCGTATTTACTATATACTACTAGTTTTCTATTGTTCAAAATAACAACTTTAACTGTAGTAGATCCAATATCTATACCAACACTAAATAAGTTTCTCATATAATTGACATCTAAAATGCCTATTCGCCTCCTCATTTGTAAATTTCAACTAATTATATTACATCAGTGGAAAAGTTGATAATTGGTTTTTAAACAATTAAGCAGCCTTTTCACTGATCATTTTCACATAATTTTTATTTTTTGATCTCCTAGAAAAGTTACTAATGTTTTTAATTAGATTGTTTTGTTTCCATTGAAGTTATATTTAGTAATTTAGGTGTTTGCTCAGCTATTAATCTAAGTGGTTTGCCACTCTTTTTTATCAATGAATAAGTCATACCACCTTCTATCATTGCTGCAATTACATCACCTAATTTATATGCATCATTTTCATTTATCCCAGAATTGATAAGTTTTTTAGCATATATACTCCCTAATGAAGTAAAAATTTCTTCGCAAGCTTTTCTTAAAGCTTCACTTGTTAGATATGTTTCTAAAGCTATCAAACTTATAGACATATCTTTAATTTTTTGATCATTATCAATTAATGTCGCTATATGTTCTATACTAGATATAATAGCATCAACTGGATTTATATTACTATTTAAGATACTCTCAAGTTTAGATTTTATTTTTTCCCCTGCTGAATTTATAGCTTCTAATGCAAGTTGCTCTTTTCCTTTTGGAAAATGATAATATAAGGAACCCTTTGGAGTTCCACTTTCTATCAAAATTTCATTTAGACCTGTTGCATAATATCCCTTAGTTTCAAAAAGCTTGGATGCAGTTTCTATAAGTTTTTCTCGTGTATTTACCTTACTACTCATAGCAATATACCTTTCTAATAAAATTATAGTGACTGGTCTAATATTTATGATACCTAATTATTACGATAAATGTCAATGCCAAGTTTATAATAGCCTTTATATTTTTAAATTACCAAGATTCCAGTTAAGTATACTCTAAATCATAAAAATATTAAGCTACCTAACTGTGTTATGGAACACAGAGGTAGCTCTAATCCCCTTGGTACATTACTTAGAAAGACTTTTATTTAATGAATCGCACAATAGCTTAAAACCTTCCACTACAGTGCTGCGTTGTTTTTCTGACATTTGACTAAAAGCCTCAATCTCTGCAGACTTTAATTCCTCCAGGATAGAGGTTGCAAAACTTGTTCCTTCCTCAGTAAGCCTAATAACTTTGTTTCTACGGTCTTTAGTATTTGGCTCTCTAATTATATATCCATCCTTTTCAAGTCCGGATAATATTTGTGAAACAGTTTGTTTAGGCAAGTATAACTTATTACAAATTTCACTTTGTGTACAATATGGAACTGTATTTTTTATCACATATAAAACAAACAATGTTGTATCCTGCATTCCATGTCTTTTAGCCCAATCATGGTATATATTATTTATTTCAAACCATGCGTCGTAATAATTGTCTATCAGCCCAATAATTTTATCTTTATTATCCATTTGTTGTACCTTCTCTCTTAATCATTGATAAACTAATGACTTGCTCCACTTAAATTTAAACCAATAACTCCTAATACAATAAAGAGTATAGACGTTACTTTTAGGACATTAATATTTTCTTTAAAAACAACTACTCCTATTGTAGACAGCACAACTATTCCAGCCGCAGACCATATTGCATATGCTACACTTATATCTATCTTTTTTAATGCTATAGACAGAAAGCTAAAACATATTATATATCCTAAAAACGTTCCTAAGGTTGGTAATATCTTTGTGAAACCATTGGACATTTTCATCAAGGTTGTTGCTGAAATCTCAAATGCAATTGCCAGAATTAAATAAACCCACTCCATATGAAAACTCCTTTTCATTAATAATATTAGTCCTACTACGGACTAATATTATTATAACCTGGTTAACATAATTTGTCAAAGCAATGCTCAGAATCCTGTAATGATAACTTAAGAAGTTCTTAAAAATATACTATTAGAAATAGTTATGCTGTTATGCCAATCACTGATAAGCAGACATTCATAGCATCTAAATGTGTTGCCAAAAGTACAGAGGAATTGATACTCTTACAAAATGACAACACTAAAGTGAATATACATATTGGAATTATTAGATGTAGAGACTTAATATTACTCCTTTCATTTTAAACACAAAAAACACATGTCTAGCATTTTCCGTAATCAGATTTACCAGCTATGCTCTACATGCGTCATTTATGTTTATATTTAACAAATTATCAATTATTTGTTTTTATTAATTTTTCATCCTTGATATCCTGTTAGTAATTTGTGTTTTTAGGGATTATTATTGCACAAGCTATGTACGCTAATATCCCACTTCCGCCTGCCAATGCAAATAGTACCCAGGCTAGACGCACAATAGTAGGATCAATATCAAAGAATTCAGCTATCCCGCCACATACCCCTGAAATCATTTTATTAGAACTTGATTTATATAACTTTTTATTCATATTGTCCTCCCTATCTTTCACTATAGTTATATATTATGCAAAATACTGAAACTTTAATTAGTATTTTTTCGGTATTATTCTATTAAATAAGTCTAAAAAACAAATAGCTAAAAATATCACTATTATTATTTTTATTGACCATCCTCTTAACATATGTTACTATTAACCTATGTTAGTAATAAAAGAGGTGTGATTAATGTCAATTAAATTTGCAATACTAGGTATATTAAGCTCTAAAGCCTCCACAGGATATGAATTAAAAAAGATTTTCGAAGAATCTTCCTTCTTGTATTGGTCCGGTAATAATAATCAAATTTACAAAGCCCTTATTAAGATGCAAGAAGAAGACCTTGTCACTAGCGAAGTGATTCATCAGGATAGTTCTCCTTCGAAAAAAATATATACCATAACTGAGGAAGGCCTTAAGGAGCTAAAAGAATGGATTATGTCATCACCAGAAGCTCCTGAGATAAAAAAGACATTTTTAATACAGCTTGCATGGTCAGATATGTTAAATACTCAGGAACTAAATCAATTACTCTCCAAATATGAAGAGGAACTCCAAGTGCAGTTAGTTATGCAGCAGGAAAAAGACAGACGTGCTCTTCACTGGCCTAATAGAAGCACTAGAGAAAGATTTATATGGGAGAGGATTTCAGAAAATATTATTTCAACCTATAATAATGAATTGAATTGGGTCCGAGAAACCCGTCAAAAGTTATTTGAAAATCTAGATATAAAGGAGAAAGATAAAATGAATTATCAAATTATAGAAATGAATAATAAAAAATACATAGAGTTGATTTCCGCTACCAACCCTTTAAGTACTGAGAATGATGCACTTGACCTAGTAGCTTTAACCGGTGAACATGACACATATCTGCTTATGATCCATTATGCTGCCTTATCTAAAGACTTCTTCAAGCTTAAGACTAGAGTAGCAGGTGATATGCTTCAAAAGTTTATTAACTATGGTGTAAAAACTGTGGCTGTCATTCCCCAGGAGATCATGGAAAAAGGCAGATTTAGAGAAATGGCCTTAGAAACCAATAAGGGCAATCATTTTAGAATGTATGGAAGTAAAGAAGAAGCTGAGGAATGGCTTCTAAGATAGAGGACTGCTGAAATTACATCAGTCCTCTTTACACAAAATTAATAGGTCTTATTCTATTGCAATGTAACTAACTTTCTAAAATAACTAAATAAACTTCCCGTTTTTTCTTCTCCATAATGATAATTAGTCAAGACATCATCAAGCCAAATAATGACTACAGTTAACATGTACCACCATATGCAATTTCGAAAACATATCTGACCCATGAAATTAGATTTATCATGAGAATAATTCCATAGATTTAAGCTTAAGTATATATTGAAAAATATACCTGCAAGTAATTCTATTCCAGTAATCAAAGAACCTCCCATAATCATCTTCTGCCACATCTTCAAATTGTAATAGCCAGGCACATCATTTAAAGACCCAATTAATACTGCACAAAACCCACCTATTGGGAACATCCATAAGGAAGTCCAACCACATAAGCTCCATTTGGATATTCCATCAAAGCCTACTAATGCACCGCCATAAGCCCTTGAAAATACTTCTATATTCAAATATATACTGCCAAATATAAGAAAATGAACTATCTTATTCTTTTTATACTTCAATAATACCACCTCTACGTTGTAGTATTGCCGGTTGGAATAACTGTGTGCCATTTATCATTAAGTGAAACTTAAGAACTATTTCTTTTTTTTCTATGTGCTAACCATGCTGTTTTTAATGATGAATACAATCCAACAGCTGCTGATCCATAAAAACCACCCATAAAAATACCAGCACTTAGATTCCCTCGATGACTAAAAAATATTGAGATAATAAATCCAATTATTGTTGCAATTGTTGGAAAATATTTTCGCGGTATCGGAAACAGCTTAAAAATCTGTGTTAATAAAACAATTAACGGCACTGCAATTACGGCATCCCAAAAATTAGTATGTATATCTGGAAAGTTCATGTTAATTATCCTTTCGGTATTTATATTATTAAAAAATGTAAATATCTACATTTGCTGTTCTTTGCGTCTTAATACTGATTGTTACTAGTATTCCCAAAAAATAAAGAAGTACTACTTTCCATTTAGTAGTACCTCTTTTACCTATTTTAACATTCTAACCACTAGGGGATAGGAAGATGTGGCATTATTTTTCTATCTTTGGGAGTAGCTTCAAATATTCTGTAGAGCCTCTGGTATATTTTCTTTATATTCACCTCCATGATAGCAGATTATTTTTTCTATATCATAATTTAGCAATTTAAAAACAGATTTTTTTGCTTCCGGCATATCCAAGGTAAATTGTGGTGCTGCGAGTTTAAGTTTACCATTTTCTATTGCTAGTGCATCTCCACTAATTAAAACTTTAAACTTATTTATATAAAGTGAAATATGCCCTGGCATATGTCCAGGAGTTTCCACAATCTCCATTCCTCCGCACCAAGGAAAGTAATCTCCATCTTTTACAGTGAAATCTACTTCTACATTTTCAACGGCTTTTAACATATCCTGAAATACTCTGCCTGCCTCCTGTTGTTCTGGAGGCAAAAGTAACTGAGTTTGTTCTGCCTGCTGAAGTCGTAATGATTTAGCCTTTCCTTCAATATAAGGAGCATCCTTTTCACTTGCAATTACTTGAACCTTCGGATACTTTCTCTTGATTGCAGTTAAGCTTCCCATGTGATCGTGATCATGATGTGTTATGATTACCTTTGTCAATTCAGAAAAGTCAATACCTTTTTCCTTAGCAGACTGTTCTAACTTTGGGAGAAACTCTGGGTACCCACAATCTATTAAAATCATTTCATTTTTATCTTTAAGTATAACAGGATAGATTGTATCTTCTCCATAACCAAAATCAAAAGCAACATTTAAAACAACTATATATTCCATAAATTCTCTCCTTTTTCTCTAAAATATATATAATCACTGAAGTGGTAAACAGCCCATATACTTAAAGTAATTTATTTTTTTCTAGCAGATATTATAAGAAACATTGGTCTTCGTAACTCATCTTCACAATCTGGGTATGCTTTAAGAAAGGCTGCATCAGCCTTTGGTTCAACTAGTTCTGTTAACTCAAAACCAGACTTGATAAGACTGTTTACATAAGTAGTTAGTGTTTTATGGTATTTTATTACTTCTTCCCCTAGAAAAATAGCTTTCCTTGTTCCTTCATCAAAATACCTGTCAACAGGCCAGTGCATACGATTGCCCTGTTCGTCGTAGTACCAGTCCTGTTTCCCATAAGCTGTAAATATTGGATGTTCCACAGAAAAAATAAAATCTCCACCTTTTGAAAGGTAGGTATTTACTTTTTTACAAATGTCATTAAAAGATTGAATATAGTGAAGCGCTAAAGAACTTACAACTATGTCAAAGCTATCTGCAGGAAAATCTATATCTTCAATTGCCATGCGCTTGTATTCCACAGAAGATGCTTGATGTTTTTTCTTGGCTACCTCCAGCATTTTTTCAGAGATGTCAACGCCAACTACGGACTTAGCTCCTTGTTCAGCGGCATATTGACAGTGCCAGCCAAAGCCACATCCCAAATCCAAAACCCGCTTATTACGTAAATCAGGCAGCATTTTTTGCAGCACAGGCCATTCCCCTGCAGCCTTTAATCCCCCGATGGAACGAGGCATTTGACTATATTGGTTAAAAAAATTGATATCATCATATTTATTTTCTTTCATTATTCCTCACCTTTATTTCTATTTATTATTTAATAAAAATGATATCACAGCAATTGCTCATAAAGCTATTTCATAAATGATTCTGTCTTATTTATAACCTTACATAAATAAAAGGAATATTTGTCTTCATACAAATACTCCTCTTATTATTTATCTAGTTGATTCTTTACATTCTCTTATTATTCTTCTTATACTATTTTCTGTTAGATAGTAGTTACTAGCTAGTTCTTTAACGGATGTTCCTGCTAGAAACTTCTGAAATATGTCATTATTTCTCTTAGCTAGTTCAAGCTTAACTCCACTATCTTGTCCCCATGATTTTTTATTGTTATCTTTCTTAGGTATATATAAATATGTCCCATCAACATACTGTTGAAGTTGATGAAGAATATCATTTGGTAATATATTCTGCGCATTTTCATATTTCATGTTTTTGCTCCTATTCACTAATATTAATGTAAATATTAACGCAAAAACTGCACAAAACTATTTTGCCAAACTATAACACTCTGAAATAGCTCCAAACAAAATATGCTCTGCATCCTACAGTTTTTGCTTGGAGCTTGATGCAATAACTAATTGATCTGTGCTATACATAGTAAGTGTCCCCCCTTTATGTTAAGCTATTCTTTCTAATCCTGTAATTTTTTTAGTTCCTTCTCTTTTTTAACCACCGATTGATCATATTTTTCAATTTTATAATCCAAGCGTTCCAGTGTTTTTTTCATATCTTCTATTCTTGTTACAAGCTGCTCACGCTGCTCTACTAAAAGCTCTTTTCTTCCCTCAATGGTCTCATCACCTTGTTGAAACAGCGCAACATATTCAATCAATACTTCAATGGGAAGTCCCGCATTTCGCATACATTTAATAAATTCAACCCACCTACAGTCATCCTCTGTATAATCCCTTACCCCACTTTTATTTCGATTAACAGTTGGAATCAGTCCGATGCGTTCATAGTAGCGGAGTGTATCCTGTGAAAGGTTAAATTTTTTACTTACTTCTGTAATTGTCATTGGATTTCACCTCCTATCTTAGATATTATAGCTGTTTATTTACCAAATAGTTTAACTGCTTCCTTCATTCTATTAATAATATCCACACCAAATGGACAGTTTTTCATACATGCCCCGCATTCTATGCATTCACTTCCATGCTGTTCTAATAACTCATAATGATTCTTTAAGGTTTCAGGAACAGTTTCCTGAATCAAGGCTAAATCCAAATATTTATTTACTGCTGCAATATCTATCCTTTTAGAACAGGGAGCACAATGCCCACAGTACATACAATGCCCACTAAATGAAGTCCTTGGAGCATTGGAAAGAACCTCACTATAATCTTTTTCTTTATCGCTTTCCGTAACATAGGCAGTTGCTGCAAGAACTTGTTCCTTACTCGATATCCCAACCATTACGGAAGCAACTGCTGGTCTAGTTAAACAGTAATGTAAACACTGCACCGGAGTCAGTGCCTTCCCAAAGGGTGATTGCTTGTCGCTTAAAAGCACACCTGCAGCATATCCTTTCATGACAGTTAAGGCAACCCCAACATTTTCACAAGTTTGGTATAGCTTGCCCCGCTTTGGATCAATACCTTCATAGGTCCTGTCTTTAAAAGTGCTTTCCTCAAACAGTTCGTATACATCCTCAGTGGCCGGCAGCATATCATAGGCAGCATTTATACTGAATAAAATCACATCAATTATTCCTGTTTCCACTGCTCTAAAAGCAATATCAGTATTGTGTGTTGACATTCCTAAGTACTTAATTACCCCTTTTTCTTTTAATTCCTTTGCATATTTGATTATTTCTCCGTTAAAGATGCTATCAAAATCTTTATCATCATCAACGTAGTGAATCATTCCTATATCCACGTAGTCCAACTGCATTCTGGTTAAAAGATCTTCATATGCGCTGACGACTTCATTAAAATCCCTGGTACGACGATATTGGCCATTGTCCCAGGTGGAACATAGATGTCCTTCAATAACAAAGCTATCCCGTGGATACTTGCTTAAAATTCTACCAACGTTGCTTCTAACCTCAGGGTTTGAATTATATATATCGATAAAATTAATACCTTCTTTAAATGCACAATCAATAATTGCTTCGCATTCCTCATAACTTTTATTTTCAAATCCTTCGCCGCCGATACCAATGGCACTTACCTTAATTCCCGTTCTTGCTAAAACCCGATATTCCATATTATACACCTCACAATTAAGCATATCACTTGGAGCCATCTCCAAGTGAAGAGTAATTTTATACGATTCCCATGAAATTTAACTACACTCTTCTATTATAGATTTATAACAAAGATTTAGCTAGGGCTAACTCCTCCTAGCTAGTATCTCTTTGAATATTCTTGCTTTGAAACAACGCACCTGCTTTTAATGCAAGTGCGTTACAATTAATAAACTAGGTTTTTATAGACACATCTTAAAGATATTTTCAATATCCTGCTGCTTCAAAGCTTTGAATCCAGGTAGAACACTACCTCCGCAAGCCTTCTTAGCCATTATGCTAAAGTTATCTTGATCAATTCCTATTTCTGTGAAAGTACTCTTTAAACCAAGTGTATTGAAGAAGAAGTCAGATAACATCGCAATGCTCTTCTTTGCAACAGCCATTGGTTCCATATCCTTATCAATACCAAATACATTGCATCCGAACTGATAGAATTTTGATACTGTTGTTTCATCCAGTGTATATTCCATCCAGCGTGGTGTCAAAATAGCAAGCCCTAGACCATGGGTTATATCATAATATGCTGACAGCTCATGCTCCATTGGATGACAGCTCCATGCCTGTCTCTTGCCACCGTTTATAAAACCATTAATCGCCCAGGATGAGGTCCACATGAGGTTTGCACGAGCTTCATAGTTTTCTGGCTCTTTCATTGCTATTGGGGCATATTTGATTACAGTTTTCATAAAACCTTCTGCCGCAGTGTCTAACATATACAAATCTTGATTCATGTTAAAATACACTTCTATAATATGAGACATTATATCTACTGCACCACATGCAGTCTGATATGGACTAACTGTATAAGTATTTGTTGGGTCAAGGAAAGATACTTTTGGAAGCAACATAGGATGTATGTAACCAATTTTATCCTTTGTGTCTAAATTACTGATAACGCCACCTGCATCCATTTCCGATCCAGTAGCAGACAGTGTAAGTACTGTAATGATAGGCAGGCAATTGGTAACAGGCGTTTTTCCCGTAAGAATGTCCCATGCATCTCCATCATAGTAAGCTCCTGCTCCAATAAACTTTGTAGCATCTATGGTAGAACCTCCACCTACAGCCAGTAATACATCGATTTTCTCTTTTTTACAGATTTCTGCACCTTCATTAACAGATGTAATACGAGGATTTGGTTCAATACCTGAAAGCTCGAACAATTCAAGTCCTGCATTTTTTATCTCAGCTACAATTTTGTCATATAATCCAATTTTCTTAATAGAACCTCCACCATATGTAAGTAAAACCCGCTTACCGTACTTCTTTAGTTCCTCGCCAAGATTTCCAAGCTGGTTTTCACCAAAATATACTTTAACAGGGATATCATAAGTAAAATTATTCATTTAATTACTTCCTTTCTTATTGCTTTTACAAATTTATTTTCATTTCAACTGTAACGGGGTGGAATATTGGGATATTTCTCCAAAATTAAACTTATCTTTGCCATATCTTCAGCTGTTACTTTTACATCCCGCATTACTACTCTACTCCTTGGAGTTCACTCCAAGTCAATAGTTTTTTCTAAAAAAGTACAAAAACAATTTTACAATAAAAAGGCCAGTCAGAGTGAAAATTACTCACCTTAACTGGCTATTTGACGTGATATATGGAATCTGTACCATTGGTGTTCAATAATCTACTATAAAAATTCTTTAATCTATTCTCCACTTCTATTTATATTTGTATCTTTATTTTAAGCTTTCTTTTCTTATTTTTTTCAATGCTTTTTTAGATCCTCTCTCAATATCTCTTTCTAATTTTCTTTCTCTGTAGCTTACAAATAATTGATTTAAATCATAATCCTCTGGGTAAAGATCACTTGCCTTTAATTCTAGTTTTATTCTCTTATAATTAACTTCAATAAATTCATTGTTATATAGAACTGTTACATTATTCAATCTGTCCCTTTCCTTATATACAATGGCTGATTCATCATTTTCTAAAAGAATAACCTTATCTCCTACAGAGTATTCATATAAATTCTCAGCTTCCTGTTCCTCTTTACTTTTAGCCTTTTTACTATCCTTTATTAAATTATAATTATAATTTTTAGTATCCATATATTCTCTTGCTCTACTTATAATTGAGTCATATAATCCCATCTTTTTAGAAATGTATAGTGCATTACTAGCTCCTACTTTTCCTATACTAAGCTTATATAGCGGTTCAAGGCTTTCCTTCTCAAATTCCATAGCTGCATTTTCAAAATCAGGGTGTTCTTTTGAAAAGTTTTTTATTTCTCCATAATGAGTAGTTGCTATAGTTATACATCCCTTGTGATATAGTTCTTCTAGTATTGCAATAGCCAAAGCTGATCCTTCATTAGGCTCTGTTCCGCTGCCAATTTCATCAAACAATAATAATGTTGAATTTGTGCTTTTTCTTACTATTTCTGCTAGATTTTTTACATGTGATGAAAATGTACTTAAAGCATTTTCAACGCTTTGATTATCTCCTATATCAACAAATACATTGTTAAATACGGAAAGCTCTGTACCTTCTGTTGCTTCAATATGAAACCCAGACTGTGCTGCTAATGTGAGTAATCCAATTGTCTTTAACACTATAGTCTTTCCACCTGCATTTGGTCCTGTTATTATTAGTCCCCTGTAGCTTTTAGCAATTTCAAAATCTAAAGGCACGCTGTTCTTAATTAAAGGATATTTTGCTTTAATTATCTTAATATATCCATAGTCATTTAACTTGGGCTTAATTCCATCTATTTCTTTGCTGTATTTAGCCTTTGCTAAAATCATATCGTACTCGGATATAACCTCAATATTCATCTTTAAATCCCTTATTCTCTGAAAAAGCATATCTGTTAAAGTAGCTAATATTCTATATTCTTCAACGGCTTCTTCTGCCTTTAATACATTTAGTTCATTTGTATACTTTAATATAGTGTTTGGCTCTATAAAAACAGTACTTCCCTTTGAAGATGCTTCAACAACTGTTCCTTGAACTTGATTTTTATATGCTGCCTTAATAGGAATCGTATATTTCCCATCACGCTGGCTAATGAAGAATTCTTGAATATATTCTTTATTTTCATTGCTTCTAAGGAATTTGTCTAATCTTTCCTTTATCTTACCTTCACATATATCAATATATCTTCTTATTTTCTTTAATTCTTTACTAGCATTTGAGTCAACTATGCTTCCTTTAATTGAAATGTTTATTTCATCTTCAATGTAGCTTAAATCAGAAATATTTCCCCCATAGGCACTTAGTGTAGGTGCATATCCCTCTTTATCCTTTATGAATAGTTTCACTTTCCTGCACCCACTTAAAAAGTTTGACATCATAGTTAAATCAGCTGCATCTAAGGATGCTCCCTTTTCAATCTTATCAATAAGAGGCAGTACATTAAAGATTCCCTTTAATGGTACATGATAAGAAGCATCTATTAATGCTCTTCCTTCTGATGTTTCATTTAGTCTTTGATTTACAATTTTCATATTGCTACTTGGCTCTAATTTATCAATTAATATTCTTCCTAATCCACTAACGCAGTATCCTTTTACTATTTCTTTTAACTCATAGTAATGTAATTTTTCTAATGTTTCTTTATTCATATTAATAACCCTTCCTTGCTTTCTTTTATTACACTACAAGTCAACGAAATCTCGATAGATTTCTATTTTTTGTATAATAAAAAAAGCCATGGATACCTCCACAGCTTAAAATTCAACAATTAATAAAGGTAATTTTAATTACCTCTTTAAAGTAAATTCGTGGACTTGTATCTTCAATAGTACAAATTAATTCCATAGCAAATAAAAGGCATACTATCCTTTATTTTTTTGGAATTAATATTAAGTTAACTATTTTAGATACTAGACACTCACAAAAATACCTCTCTTCTTTGAAATCTATCTCTTATAATATATATTACTTTTAACCTAACTGTCAATGTTATTTTTACTAAACCTTCTTTATACATCCATGATATCCACTATCTCCATAAGCTGTTTTATGCTTAATCAGAACTAGAGACACCAGCTGCTGTTCAAACCAAGATATGCACAACACCTTGTCCACCCTTAACAAGTACTCTATCTCCTGTCTTAAGTCGTGTAGTAGCATTGCCGCATCCAACAACAGCAGGAATACCAAGTTCTCTGGCTACAATGGCGGCATGGGACAGAGGTGCTCCTATGTCGGTAATGATTGCTGCAGCTTTAGGAAAAAGTGGGGTCCATCCTACATTAGTGGTTGATGCTACTAATATTTCACCGGACTTAAGGTTTTCACCTTCCTCTGGATTAGTCAAAACACGCACAACTCCTTCTACTCTGCCTGCTGCTCCGGCAAAACCTTTCAGTGTTTCAGAATCAGGTACATTAACAATTTTTAAATCAGGATCATAATAATCTACTCTTCTCTTTGGATCCTCTGACCACTTAAATGGATCAAATCTTCCACGGATAATTGATGGCAATGGAGGTAGTGCTTTATATTTTTCATAAGTTTTGCGTCTAGCAGGAATATGCTTCAATGCCGATTTGTCTCCAGAAAGCAAATTCAAAACTTCATCTAGGTAGAGGAAAAATACATCCTCTCCAATTCCTGTGAGATTTCCTGCTTTAAGCGCAAAAGCACGGTTAACCCTGAATACTCTTGTCCATTCCGAACGAGCAGCTTCCCTTAAATAGCTACCTTCAGAAGCATCTGCAATTTGCTTGCTAATCTTTTTGGCTTTTCCTGGGAAATACTCTTCAAGTTTCTTTAAAGTTTTTTCATATTGGGTATGCTGCTTCTTTAGAAGTCCTTCAGCATCTACATTGGACTTTTTAAATTCCTCTATCTGTTTTTCAAGCCAGGCTTTATCTTCTGAAGGATCAGGTATGGATATCTCAAACTCATGGGGACCTCTATGGCCGTACTTCATCAAGTACTCCTCTCTGCTTAATTCCCCTTTAATAATCTTGGATATCCCCACAACTGGACCAAGACTTTCAAGTTCAGAGCTTCCTCTTAAATTCGATAGCAGTGTATTTGCATCTTCCTTTCCTAAAAGCTTTGGAAGCTCTTCATTTAACTTAAATAATCCCATCAATTTTTTTCGGGGAGCAAAACGACCAACCCACAACGCCTTACAGTTGTAAGGCCAAAGTTCCTCCTTCCAAAGAGAAAGTAATTCTTTACTAGTCTCTATTCTTTCAATACGTTCCTTTATTGTTCTACACCAGTTTGGTGTGTCCTTAAGATAATTCGGCATTGCCTTAGCAACTTCTTTAGATTTTTTTAAGGTATTCATTATTCCTGGTATCATTGCTTTTATTAATCCTAACCCTGAGTATGGATAAATAGGAATATTCATTCCTTCTGGCATCTGTCCAAATATATCATTCATTTTTTTAAGCACAGACTTATAGTCCTTACCGAAGGCAGGATATATGGATAATGCCAAATTTACATTGGAGTACATTCTTCCGCATATATTACCGGAAAATAAATAATACCCGGGAACTACCATTTGCTCCTCATCAAGGGCTCTTATTACAGACCAACTTAAGGGAGTAAAAACATCTGCCATAGCCTCACCTACATTGGTATTAGTCCAGAGGAAGTCTCCGTCCAAAGTGTCATTCAATTCATAGGTGTCCAGATTACCTGTGTTCAGTGTTGTAATAGGCCTTGCTTGAAGAATATATACTTTCCCCCTTGCAACAGCCCATTCAATATCCTGCTGGCATCCCAACTCCTTCACAAGTTTAGCAGCATGTTTATATAATTCTGAGGCATACTTCATAAAGTCATTGGGGCCTTCATATTTTCCTTTTGGTCTCATCAATTTAAAAGGATATGCATTGGCCTCCCCGGATACAAGCTGCTCTCCCAATCCATATACAAAATTACCTGCCATACTTGTGTGGCTGCCTGTAATAGGATCAGCAGTAAACAATACTCCTGAAATTTCAGACTGAACCATAAGCATAATCACCACGGCAATCTGGTGAGACTGTTCCATACCTTGAATGGTGCTGTATGCCTTTACTCTCTCTGATTCTCTTGATCTAAAAACTGTATAGATTGCTTCCCATATCTCTTTATCTGTTTTAACATTAAGGACAGTTTCAAACTCTCCTGCAAAGGAAGCCTGTGCTGAATCTTCGCTTAAAGCGGATGACCTTACTGCAAACAACGCTCCCTCATGATTTTTTCTAATGGTATTCAGATAAACCCTTATCTCGTTCCAGGCTTCATCATTAAGCTTTTGCTCCTGAAAAGCTGACGGTAAAACAACAAAACCATCAGGAACAGGATACCCGTCCTGATACATTCTAGCTAGGCTGCCACCTTTTCCTCCTGCAAACGCCTGAAGCTCAGGAGTCAAATCTTTAAAGCTTTTGACCATATTTGGCATATCAATTATCTCCTTTTTCTTTACTTATAAAAACTACTTTTTAACAGTTCAAAATAAATATTCACTTCCGATAATATTTCATCAAAATTAAGATTAGTTATAGAGTGATCCTTTATCTTTTCCTTCTCTTTGGATACAAAACCTTCCATGGTCCAAACAATAACATCTACAGCTCTTTTTATGTCAATATTCTCTTTAAATTTGGAAGTATCAAAATTATTTAGTACTTTACTATAGGCATCTATTAGGTATTCTTTATTCCTTAACTCCATATCATTTTTTACTTCATCAGAGTCTTCAAAATTAGCAGTCTTAACAAAGTCAAGCATATCAGGATATTTATTAACTAGCATAAATTGAGTTAGTAAAACCTGCTGCAATCTTTTTAAGATATCTTTTTCATCCAAATCTATTTTTCCGAAAAACTCATTCATAAGAATCTCTAAAGTATAGTCATATAAAAATATGAACAGGCCCTTTTTACTATTAAAATAGTGAAATAATGCTCCTTTCGAGATATTAGCTTCCTTTACAATCTCATCTGTCGCTGTATTTTTATATCCTTTTTTTGCGAATTCCTTTATTGCTGCATTTAATATTCGCTGTTGTTTCTCAGGTTTTAAGCTAAAAAACTTTGTAAAAATACTGTTCACCTTCTTTCTAAATAAAAAACATGTGGTTTTTGACTAAAATGGTCAATTTAAATATAACACCATTGACTATCTTAGTCAACACCTATGTATGAATAATTTTAAACACTTCTTATACCACAATGTTTATATTTTAGTTTTGCTGCTTTTCCTTGAGATATGTATTTTATTTGTTGCTCTAATTTTGCCTTGAGAAAAAAATTTATGATATTCACAGCGTTAATCAAGAACTGGATTATTTTAGCTCGAAGCCTTTATCTGATGTATTAGAATAAATCACAAAAAACCAGCTAAGGTAAAAGAGCACCTCAGCTGGTCAATCATAAAAGCTTATTCAATTTCTGAACCATCCAGCATACTGATAACAAATCTAGAATAATCGTAGATTTATCTATATTTTCCTTCCTTATCAGCCCTTCTTATAATTTCGTTAACTGTTTCCTCCGGTGACATATTAGAAGTATCTAGCCAAAGTCCTATTCTAGGCGTGCTTTCCATAAAACTCCCATATAAGCTATCAACTGTAAAACCAATGTATCCTTTCTTTCCTCTATTTTTTTCACGTTGTTCTATAGTCTTTATACTAGGGCATAACACTATAACGTAAACTTGGTAGTTCCTTAGAAGTTCGGTAAAATACGTAAGTTTATCCCCTAGATAATTGTCTTGTACAACAACAGTAAAGCCATTATCATAATACTCTTTTGCTACATTCGCAGTAATACGATACCTAATATTAAGCTGGTTTAAGGCTTCTTCACTTGGATTGTCACTCATTTCCTCTCTACCGCTTACAATCATCTTCCTAAAAACATCTCCGTGAAGATGAACACACTTTTCTAATTTTTTTGATAAGGCTTCAGCAACAGTAGACTTGCCTGCTGCCATTACACCAGTAATTACATATATTGCTTTTTCCATAACAATCAATCCTTTCCTTTGTGATACAGCTTAATCAATAATAATGTCTATTGAGCTTAATAAACTAACAACTTCAGGATAAGAAAATTTCGCTCCTTCTAAGTTATTGTTTTTAATATCAATAGCATATCCACGTGCTCCTCTAAAGTCTGCTTTCGGCATATTACACTGTAACATTAGCCATAACGCAATTATGATCTAAATCCAAAACTATCTTCTGTTAACCTATCCTGCAATTCGCCCCATTCTTCTAAATAGCCCATATTGATCTCTTCTTGTGCCATAAGTTCCTCTTGAAGCTCCGTTAGTCTTACATAATCGGAAATAACCTCTTGTGATTGAAGCTCTTCTTGAAGTTTTGCAATTTTTTCATCACATTTCTCAAGTAATATTTCAAGTTTTTTTACCCTTGTCTCTATTTTAGCCTTTTCCTTACCAGGTGTTGTAAACTTTTTCTTTTGACTCTTCTCTTTAACTACAGTTGTTTCTTTATCAACAAGTTTCTTTGCTGCCTTTTCCAAATAATCTTCATATCCGAAAGGGTAGTAGCCAACATTACCCTTATCAAATACCAGAACTGACGAAGCAATCTGTTTCACAAAATATCTATCATGAGAAACGAAAATTAGCGTGCCGGTATAGTCTTTAAGCATTTTCTCCAATGTTTCCTTGCCTATTATATCCATATGATTTGTAGGCTCATCAAGGATCAGAAAGTTTGGTCTGCGCTTTAATATTTTACACAATTCTAAACGTACCTTTTCTCCACCAGAAAGAGCATTAACCGGTTTAAATACATCCTCCTGTGTAAAAAGAAAAGCTCCAAGAGCACTGCGAACCTCTGTCTGAGTTAAATCAGGAAACTCATCCCAATATTCATCCAGTACAGTTTTATCACTTTTATACTGTGCCATATGCTGGTCAAAATATCCGATTTTAACCTTATCCCCAACGGAATATGTACCACCGAGCTTAGGAATAGCGCCAACAATGGTTTTTAAGAATGTAGATTTACCTAATCCATTGCCGCCTATAATCCCAATTTTTTCACCGCGGGTTATATTGAGTGAAACTGTTGAAAGTGTTTTACTATAGCCTATTTCCAAATCTTTTGCTCTCAATACCAACTGAACACTTTGGTACTCAGGTTCAAAATCCGCAAAAAAGCCCTTTGTATCTGCCACCTCAGAAGCTTCCACAATATCCATACGATCAAGCTGTTTTATTTTAGATTGTGCCATAGCCGCTTTGGTAGCTTTATAACGAAAACGCTCAACAAGTCCGCTTAAATGGGCAATTTCCTTTTGCTGTTCAATATGTTTCTTTTGCTGAATTTGCCATTCAAGACGCTTCTTTTCAGCAAATGCGGAGTAATTTCCAGTATATCTTGTAATTTTTCCTCGCTCAATCTCATAAACTGAGCTCGCAATTTTATCTAAAAATTCCCTGTCATGGGCAACTATAAGAACTGCCTTTTTATATTCCTTTAAATATTCTTCAAGCCATTCAATAGCATTAATATCAAGATGATTAGTAGGTTCATCCAATACCAATAAATCCGGCTTACTGAGCAAAAGCTTGATAAAGGCAATTTTAGTGCGCTGTCCTCCAGAAAACTCTGAAAGAGCCTTTGCCTTATCTTCATCAGTAAATCCAAACTGCTTAATAGCAACCTCATATTCTTTCTTATAGGTATATCCTCCAAGCAGATTATATCTTTCCTGTAATTCTGAGTATTTCTTAACTGCAGAACTATTTGAGTCACTCTCCATCTCACTAAGAAGTTTTTCCATCCTAACTTCTATATCTGATATTTCTTTGTAGGCTTTTTTCACTTCATCCTCAAGCGTAATAGTTTCATCCTCAAAGGTAATCTGCTTAAGATAACCGATAGTTATATTTCTCGCTGTACTAATAGAGGATGTTTCACCATTATCAAGCTTTGAAAGCTCATATTCACCGGAAATCAACTTAAGAAGAGTTGTCTTTCCGCATCCATTTCGTCCAACTAAAGCAACCTTTTCCCCTGCGTTTATTTGAAAATCAATATTAGATAATATTGTATTTGTGCCAAAAGCAACGCAGCCATTTGTAATTTTAACTAGCATCTAATGCACTCCTTCTAAATGTCCTTATTTCCCTTTTCAATTATATATCATTTATAGGAAACATATATAGGAAACATAAAATAATTAATGTACAACTACAGGATTTTACTATTATAGTTTTCATCATTTCCGAGGACTTTTAACAAAGAAAAAAGTTGCACTCAATACTATAATTGTGCGCAACCCAATTTTGTTTTCTGTATGGGCCATAATTAGAGATTTGATAATATTCCTTTTAGAATTTTAAGTGCCTTTTTTAATTCTTCATCGCTAGATGGAGCTGTAACAGCCAGCCTTACTGCAATGGCCAGGTATAACGTTTGATTACTGTCGGTCAATTTTGGTTTCCAACTCATTGGATAATTTCCAAAAGAATTTACAGGCATAGACATCATCCATTCTTAATATTTTAAGCAAATTTACTTGTGCATTTAGCTTGTGTAGTTTCCACAAATGTTTTATTAATTCCCTCATTATAGGATTTCTACATACCCTGCTGTTCCATTCACCCGAATTCGCTGTCCGTCTTTTATCAGTTTAGTAGCATTTTCTACTCCCACAACTGCTGGTAAGCCATATTCACGTGCGATAACTGCTCCATGGGTCATCAATCCGCCAACTTCGGTTACTAGGCCTTTTATGGATACAAACAATGGTGTCCAGCTAGGGTCAGTAAAAGAGGTGACTAATATATCTCCATCTTCTAGATTAGCATCTTCTATGTCTAAGATGACACGTGCCCTTCCCTCAAAACTTCCAGAAGAAACAGGTAGACCTGCAATAGCGCCTACTGGGAGATTTTCTCCTTTGTACTTACCTGCGGGTATTTCACCCTCAGAGGTTATAACACGTGGAGGAGTTAGTTTTTTAAATAATTTGTACTCTTCCTTTCTTTTGCTGATGGTATCATAATCCAGTTTATTTGTGCCTATCACTTGGCGAAGTTCTTCAAAGGTGAGGTAATATATATCTTCTTTTTCATGAATAACCTTTGCTTTTACCAGTCTCTCCGCTTCTTTCAGTAGAGTCTGCCTATAAATAAAGTAACGACTAATCATGCCGTATTTTGGATATTCCCTAAACCCAATAAAATTCCGGATTAAGTCAATCATTCCTTTTGTCTCTTTGGCTTTTTCTTCACCATCCGGTAATTGCTTCAATCCTTCTAATAACTCATGTTCTTTCTTCAAAGCTTCCTGTCGCCCTTGCTCAAATTTTTGATGTCTAGCATTAGGCTCAAAATTTTTGATATTATTTAGAATCATGGGTATAAGTGTAGTTGGTTTTTCGCTGAAGCGAGGTCTAGTAATATCAATCTCTCCGCTGCATCGCATTCCGTATTTGTCAATATAAGAATAGATAGCGTCTTGGATTTCCTTACCACCATTAAACTTAACCAGTTCATCCAAAAACTTGTCATCTTTTACATGTTGTAAATAATCGATTACTTCTGGATAAGGACGAATTACATCTGCCACATCCAATAGTTCCAGACCCATTTCCGAAGTAATATTGTTTGGTACAGATTGAGAAAGTATATCTGCTGCGTTCTTTTCACCTAACCACTTATTCATTTTTTCATTAATCCAATATGAAGCATTTATAGCAGCCATAAATACTGCTGAACTTTGTGGGTCAAATAAAATCCTCTTTAACTCTTGAATATCTTCTAGTATAAAATCTATTAAATCTGTTCCTGATTTCCCTTGGATGTTTTGTTTTAACTCTTCTATGGATCTTTGACTTTTCTCAATCAAATCAAAAACGATTGACGGACTGTTTTTGATTTGTGCTTGAGGATCTACAGGAGACTTAACCTTATTGCTGTTACCAGAGCTCTGCTCTTTCTTATCATTCGGTAAAGATTTTATAAAATCTCCCTCTATTATGGTCATAAGTGAGTCTTTCATGAGAGGATCGTGTTGCCCCATGTTATTTAATAACACTTTTCTGATGTCAGGTGAAGCAAGCATTTGTGTCACATCAACAAACATATCCCTTTAGCACATTTAAATATAATGTCCCATTTATCAGACTTGACTTGTTAAATAGATTATAGCAATAAAAATTTAAAATAAGAAGGAGATTAAAAAAATGAATGAGATTAAGCACGTTGCCATTTATTTAAGGATATCAAGGGAAAAGCAAGAAACGGAAGACACGTTACAAAGCCATAGAGAAAGATTAACGAGACTATGCAATGAAAGAAATTATAACTATACTATATTCGAAGAAGTTATAAGTGGTCATGCAGATATGGAGGACAGAGTAGCTTTAACCCAAATGCTTGATACATTACATTTGTATGATGCTTTAGTTGTTGTAGATGTTTATAGAATTGCAAGAAGGTTAAAAATCGCCGCAGAAGTATATGAAAAAATTGAAAAGCTTAATATTCCAATAATCACACCCGACAAACAGTATAATATGAGTGATATTATGGTACTAAAATTTCAAGCTATTTTGGCAGAAGAGGAATACAAACACATTGTAAAAATAATGTTAGCTGGCAAGGTAGACAAGACCCTACGTAAAGAGAATGTTAATGCACGTCCCCCTTTTGGCTATGATGCTGTAAAAATAGATGGTAAAAGAACCTTTGTCCCTAATCAGTATGCTGAAACAGTAAAAGAGATATTTAACCTAGCATTAAACGGATATGGTACTAAACACATTGCTGAAATGGTGGATAAACCTGCCAAGTCCGTACATTGTATTTGTACCAATGAAGGGTACACAGGGACTATAATCTATAAAGATTTAAGAGTAGAGGACGCATTTGAACCAATAATCTCCAAGGATGATTTTATAAAGGTACAAGAAGGTTTGAAAAGTAGGAATACTTTAGAAGGGGGTAAAAGAGGCAGATTCAGGGGGAAGGTACTAAACATATTAAAAGACATCCTGTATTGCGATGAGTGTGGAAATAAGCTATTCTTTCAAATGTCTAATAGGAATACTAATCATCCTTCTTTGATGGTAAGAAATTGTACCTGTGGCAAGAACAAAGGTATTAAAGCAGACAAAATAATGAATGATTTCTACTCCCAAATAGATTATATAGAATTAATGTTAAGGGAAGAATGGCAGAAGGTATTAAATACCCCTGTTATAGATACAACGGAAATATTTGAATCACAAATACAGGATTTAGAGAAGAAGAAAACCAAGCTGACTAAGAGGTTATCCAATGCCAAGGAAATGAGATTAGACGGAGAAATCAATAGAGTTGAATTTGAAGAAATTAAAAATGATATAGGGGTACAATTACAAGATTTAGATAAAAGCATAGCCGAAATTTCTAGTAGAATTGATTCCCTAGACAAAACTAAGGTATCTAATGAGTACCAAGAGAAGCTTGAATTAATAGGTAGAATCAATAGCCTTAAATCCATTCCGTCAAAGGGTACATTCCCTATAACTACACTACCTTTAATAGAGGATAAGGAACAGGCAAACCGATTGCTTAGACTACTCTTGGACAAGGTATTTTTGGGATGGGAAACTGATGAAAATGGCATTGAGGATTTTAGATTAACTGTATTACCTAAGAAAGTATTTAATATATGACATTTAGTAACCTCCTTGGTACAAGTGTATTGACTAAGGGGGTTTTATTTTCCCTTAAGGAAAGCCTTTATTATAATAAAGTTTTAACTAATCTGTAAAGGAATCGGAGGGAATATACAAATATAACCCAATAAAAAAAGAACTACAAACCTATTGTTCATAGTCTTTTACTAATTTATAAAAGGTTGTCTTTTTAAGGTTTAATATATCCATTGCTTTTACGGCTGATATACTTCCTTCCTTCCATTCAGCATAAACATTACTAAACTCTTTTGGATACTCAACCGAAGGTCTACCAAACTTTAGACCTTTTGCTTTTGCAGATGCTATTCCCTCTGCTTGTCTTTGTTTTATTTTAATTCTTTCCTTTTGTGCCATATATGACAATAGTTCAAACACTATATTAGATATTAGGCTTTTTTCTAAATCTGTCTTATTTGTAGTGTTCAGTATAGGGGTATCAATTACAATAATGTTTACCCCTTGTTTTAACAGTTCGTGCCACTCTTCTTTTATCCTTTGCATATCTCTGCCAAGTCTATCAAGTTCTTTAATTATTAAAGTATCTCCATCCCTTAAATTAAGCTTTAAAGCCTTGTAGTTTTCCCTGTTAAAGTCCTTTCCACTTGCTTTGTCGGTGTAAATATCACGTTCATTTATAACAATATTGTTCTCTTTACAGTAATCATTTAAAGCCTGTACTTGTCTATCTGTATTCTGTTCAAGTGTACTTACTCTTATGTAAGCAAATGTTTTATTTTTCATTGTATATCATTCCTTTACAATAAACTCATTAATCATATAATAACAGTATAGTTCGTAATAGTCAATATATAATTACGAACGTTCACAATATTATTTAGCAACTTTAACGGACGATAAATGTTGTGTTTTTAAATAGTCCGTAATTGTATACTTTTATGAACTCATATAAGGAATATCAATAATGACCCAAATGCAAATAGGTAGGGGGTAGGTAATAAATTTCCCCTTATACATTTGGGACTTAATGCCAACAAAGTTTACGATTTTACATTTAGACTTTCCGTTAATTGGCTTCCCTTTATGTATTAGCTAACTCAACTTTTTAAGATTGAAGTTAATTAAAGGACTTATACCCTTCCCATATGACTTAAGATTTAAAATACCCTAGCTACCTATAGGAAAAATTAAAAGCAAGTTGATTATAAAAAGATGTTTTCCGTATCAGACAAGCCTTAAAAAATAGTTTTGGGTATTTTGTCCCATTTAGGTAAAATAACTTGTTAAATTACTATAAGGGGGTTTTTATTAGAAAAAGAAATAATATCCGTTAGGATATAGATACTAATAGAAACCTCTAGAATAACGGAGAGATTAATGATGTAAGCTATCGGAAAGATGGGTAAATAAAAAGAAAATGCCTTACTATCTGTTAATTTAGATAGCAAAGCTATTTCTACATTCCTGTATAGGTTGAAGCTGTTTAAAAATCTAGTTAAGGCTTCTTTAGTTCATCATATGAGAATACGAACTAGTTAGATTTATTTTGCTTGATGTAAAATTTCAATATCTCCATCTACAAATCCAACACCAACACCTTGTAGTTCTTGAAGTACATTGGCAAGTTTTCCGTCTTGAAGATATTTTTCTATCATTTTTGTTATAAAGGATAAACCATCTTCCCAATTTTCAATATCATCAGTTCGAGGTATAAGAAATACATCTTCTCCTGTTGTAAATATCTCTTCACACACCCAATCCTCATCTTCTTCATCAAATGTATCTGTTCCAATTAATTGGATATCATATGTTTGGTTTGAACCCTCATACAAATTAAAGTTAACTGCAATCACATCTGACGGAAGTTGTTGCAAATTACTATCTACCCATTTTGAAAAATCTTCATAATATAACATATGTACCTTCCTTTCTTTTCTCACAAAACATATATTTATTCGTCTTAATTTAAACTTGTAACACAAGATAACAACATTCCTAATTAGTAATCCCTCATTCTAAAACAAAATAATCATCGAATGTTTCCCCTGAAAAATTAAAAAGCAAACTATAGTAACCAATATATTTGTTTTTATATTCTAACTTTAAGTATGCTTCAATAAATTCGTGGTTTTCATTATATTCTTCATAAAAGGTATCCCAATTCATAATTTTAAGTGCTATCTTATCTGTCCATATAGTTAATGAACCTTTATCAAATAAGCCAAAGTATTCATCATATTCATCAGGACTCTCTACCTTATATTTTTCAAAGCATCGCCAAAAGCTTTCAATAGTCCTTTGTTTAATATTATTTTCAATTACCCATTTTTTCAGTTCATTACCATTCATAATATACCTCAATGCAAAAGAGACGTTACTTCGTATAATTTTACAAGTACCAACTAACTTCATTATACATGGATTGCATAACTTTATCTAGAAGTAATGTATATGATTTTCAACATCAATCTTTAACATAGCTTAGCTATTAAACAATAACTTCCGTCGTCCCTGAATAGCTTAACAGGTTCATTTAGTTTAGTCCCTTTATATTCCAATTAGATTTCCTCCAAGACCTTCTATATAGTTATTTACCGAGTTGAGTAAATGGATGGAACAACTGCAAATAAAAAAATATAGTACGTTACTCATCTGTACAGGGACAAGTTTACGGAAAAGGCACCCTGTCTAGTCCCCTTTTTTATAAACTCTTATTCCTTATCTACTATATAACGGATTAAATCCTTAATATCTAATATATCTATAACGAAGTAATCTCCTACTTTAGTAGGTAAATTAATGTTATTAGTAATAGTATTGGTAATGGTTTGTATTAATATAGGTGTGTATTCAGTACCATAGTTTTAGGTACTCTGTACCATTACCCTGTGTACAAAATACCACTACCTAGGTACTCTGTCCCATACCTCCCCTTTTGCTTGTTAGATAAGTATAGGCTTCTTAAAAATGAAGCTTACGAAGTATAACTTAAAATAAAGGGGTGTAAAATTATGGCTAGAGAAAAATTCTACACAATGGAGAGTGTAGACTTAGAGAAAGAATATAGACTAACCTTGGCAGATAGTAGGGTATTAGGTGTATTAGTTGGAATATACCAAAATACTAAGTATAGGGATGAGTATGGCAAAAAATATGCTTGTCCTTCATACCAACAGTTATCCGAATATACAAACCTATCTATAGAACAAATCAGAAAGAAGTCCGTCCCTAAGTTAAGGAAATTAGGTTTAATTGTTAGTGACGGACAACCTTATAAAAAAGAAGGGGTTGCCAAAAGGTATTATTTGAATGACGAAATAATTAAAAAATATTTCTAGTGGGGTACTAATAAAGAGTAGAAAAAAGGTGGTTAGTTAAATGATGATGATACATTTGTTATAATGAAGTTTCACTATGATGAAGTGATAGCACGGATTTGTGATGCAAATGTAGAACTATTACTTAGGAACGAGGATGTTTAAAATTTCTCCTTTTTATGTCCTTGGTACGAATGCATGGAAAATTTACGCATTTGTATTTAGCAAAGTCATAATTTTACCCCTTCAAAATTGACCTAATCCCCCTCTAGAATGAGTATTTCCAATGTTTTTATAAGTGTCAATGTATGTCATAAAAACTCTTTTTATATAATACCTTGATATACTATCTAGCACAGGCATTGACGGACAGTAGGTAATAAAATAGTTATTAATTTAGGGGTAATGGGTTAATTCTCATTACCCTTTTTCTTTACCTTTTCTCATTCAAAAAATTATGCACCTATTCTCCACTTTTATTTTAGGCTATGCTGAAGAATAATGTTGATTTTACAACATAAAAAGAAGCCTTGCAATGTTGTTAATTGTATATTTATGGATTAATCGTATATTACATTTTTTCCTTCTTCACTTAACTTTTTTAAAGATGAAAGCATATGATTTATTTCTTCATCGGAATGTCTTTCCCATGAACCTAATTCAGCTATTATTTTCAAAGGAGATTTAGACCTATAAGAACGTGTTGGATTTCCAGGAAATCTTTTGTCAGTTAAGTTCGGGTCATTTTCAAATTCACCTAATGGTTCTATAATGTAAATTCTTTCTTTTGAGTTAGATTTCGCTAATTCAGCACCCCATTTAGCAGCATTTAATGTTCCAGTAAAATAGATATAGTTTGATTTTTTATCCTGGTAATTTGATAAGTGTTGTGGTTTTAATAAATCTCCAAGTTTTAGTTCTGCTTTAGTACCATGAAAAAAAGGACCACTATCTAAAACATCTTTTTTGCCATTCATACTGATACACTCCTTTTATATTTTTAAATTTAACATATCATTATTGTATAAAAATAAGTCCTAAGTTGTTTCTGCCTGTGAAATAAATATTAAAAAATCTTTAGCTTACTCTATGAAAAAATCATATAGTTAAATGGTACTTTTATTGGTATAATTTAATGGGTAATGTAATTGTATCTTTTATAATGAAAAAATTTTTTATAGGTTTTCTATAGGAAATTTTAAAAGGAATTAACTCCGTTATATATGGAAGCCTTGATTTAAGCCACTTTAACGTTAGTTGTGCTAAGTGGACAAGTACAAACAACCTTCCACCAGCTTTAGACATAGGTCTAGCTGCTGTTAACTGCCATAAAGACAATCCCAATGGTTTCATGGCGTCTGTCATCATCTGTTGATGACCTACAGATACATAAACGTGATTTTCATGGTCATTTGCTTCAGGGATTGGGTATAAAGTAGTGATTGGGCGGCTCTGGACAATATAAAATGTATCATCAGCCAAACACCATTCGATGTCCTGTGGGCAGCGGAAATGTTCTTCGATCTTTCTGCCCATGTGCGCGAGGCTCAAAATCTGTTCAGACCTCAGCACTTGCTTATCCTGTATCTCAGGCTCAATCTCATATTCTTTTGTGCCGCCATCTTTTAAGGCATAAATAGCTAGCTTCTTGGTAGATATCTTCTTATCAATAACCTTACCATCACGGACTTTATAGTTATCAGCATTCACTAGGCCGGAGACCAAGGCTTCACCAAGTCCGAAGCTGGCATCAATGGATAACACCTTTCTATTAGAAGTGACGGGATCTGCAGTAAACAAAATTCCTGCTGCCTCTGGGAAGATCATCTTCTGAACAACTACAGACAGGTGGACTTTACGGTGGTTGAAGCCATTTTTAAGGCGGTAAGTTACTGCCCTCGCAGTAAATAGCGATGCCCAGCACTTACTGATATGCTTTAGGATTGCCTCCCTTCCGATAATGTTCAGATACGTATCTTGCTGGCCGGCAAAGGAGGCTGTCGGTAAATCCTCTGCAGTTGCGCTAGATCGCACTGCATAGGCATCTTTTTTACCAAACTTTGTGAGATAACCCATGATCTCTTCTTCTATATCTTCAGAAATAGATATTCTTTCGATGACCATGCGAATTTTCCTGCTAACTCCACCAATTTTTTTCCTATCTTCCACTCTAAGACGGGATAACTCATCTAATAAACTTTTAAGTTCCTGATTATTTCCAGTTATCTTTTTATATGCTTCTGTAGTAACACAAAAACCATCTGGTACTAATATCCCCGGAGTCTTGGATAGTTCCCCTAGGTTGGAGCCTTTACCCCCAACCATGGAAATCTTTGTTTTGTCAATTTCCTGAAAGCTAAGCACATATGAATTCACACACATTCTCCTTCCTCTTTTCCAGGTGTAGTTGAAACAATTCTCTATGAAATAATGTCTGCTCTTATAATACACACAATAAGCGCACATTATAAGCCTGTTATTTAAAAATTTCATATGATATAATATAATTGGGAGGAAGAAAGATAATGTACTTAAGGCCTCAGTTTTTGTACTGAGACCTCAAATAAGTTTTTTTATTATCCATTAAATCTTACTTTCTAGATTACTCATTGCTTTCAGTTATTACCTCATTAAGCTCATACTCCATTATTCCCAGTCCTATTTTTTCTGCATGCATAAGAGATTGCCTGCCTTTTTCAAAAAGCTTTTTTCCGCTGCTTTTCTGAACTAAGTCCAGACATGCTGTATCCAAGGCAACAGGATCCTTTCCAGCAAGAATACCAATATTACCTGCAATTGGTTTCATAGCTGTTCCGGCGCAGTCACACTCCTTGGTGATATTGTGAACAAAGGTAATATATATGATGTCCTTGTCTTTTGATGCTCCGTAGGCATACTCTGAAAGTTTCTCAAGAAAATGAGATCCTCCCCAGGTATTTTCAATTGCACCTTCAGGGCAAACAGCAATACACCCTGCGCAGCCAATGCATTTACTTTCGTCAATAACCGCAGTATCTGGCTTCTGGATGGCACCAAAGTTGCATTTATTCACACAAATACCACAGGAAATACATTTTTCAGCATCTACTACAGGAGATATTCCAGAGTGCTGCTCTAGCTTTCCTCCTCTAGCAGCAAAACCCATAGCAAGCTGTTTTAGAGCACCACCAAATCCCGCTGCAACATGACCTTTAAAATGGCTCATAACAATAAATTGTTTGTATTTTCCATATCCCTTACCTATTTTACATTTGCTTATATATTCCTTATTTATTTCTACTTCATCGTACTCTGTTCCAATGTCTCCGTCTGCAATTATAATTGGAATCTGTGTAAAGCCATGGGATTTTGCTGTCTCAATATGAAGCTCTGTAGTAGTTCTTGATCCTCTATATAATACATTAGTTTCGATATAAGATGGGGACACTCCCTCTTCTTTTAGATAGTTTATAATTTCATCGTAGCACTTTGCCGGAATAAAGGTTTTGTTTCCTTTTTCACCGAAATGCACTTTTATAGGCACTTCTTTTTCAAAGCTATGCTCCGTTTCTGATACTATTCTCTTCAAAAGTTCCAAAGCATCTTTTCCAAGCTTACTGTAATCGGATCCTGAATTTTTAATAAAATATACTTTACTCAAGTTGACACCTTCTCTTTTCATTTTTTATTTATATTATTCCCTAGGAATTCCCATACTTTCCTCATGACACATGTTATATGTATATTTCTTTCGTTCTAAATATTTTTTGAAAGGATTAACCTTTTTATGCACAAATATCAAGAACCCTTCCTCATATTTAAAAATTCTTCTTCATTTAAAAACCTTATATTCTGTCCTTCTGCATTTAAATCTGTTGCCTTTTTAAGCTTATTACTCATTTCTTCCCTACGCAAATCTTTAACATCTTTCATATTAGTCACTAGAATTGTTGTCTTTTTTGTAACAGAGCTTCCTGTTGCCCCTCCAAGCCTTCTAACTAATCTCATGGCTTCATCTCTAGACATGGAAGTTAACCTTCCTGTAAATACAACCACTTCATTTCTAAATAGATCCTTTTCTAGCCTTTCAAATATAGTTTCTTTTTTATGATCATAAATTCTATTAGATGTTTTAATGCCACTTCCTTTAGATGATGATGGTTTATATCCACTGCTGTCTGCTATTCCAATAGTTACACCTATTAATTTAGATATTTCATTAATATCCCCACACTTTAATTCTTCTGATATATTAAGCAATATGTTACTACAGGCGAGAGCATCCTGCAGTGCATCGTGATGCTTAAACTCATATCCTAAAAAATCATTCACTGTATTCAATTTTGCATTTTCAATTCCTTTATAAAAGTTTCTAGCAAGTTTCATTGTGCAAATATATTTAAAACTAGGCAGTTCTATATCATAAAGTTCTGCACTCTTTCTTAAAACGGATATATCAAAGGAAGCGTTGTGTGCTATCACTAAATTTTCATTAAAATAATGCTTAATTTTCTCCCATACTTTATCAAACCCTGGTTCATTCTCAACCATGGCTGGTCTTATTCCATGAATTCCAATATTAATTGGCATGAATCTCATTTCCTTAGGTCTTATTAAATGGTGTATTTTTTCTACAACATGTCCATTTTTCACAACAACAATACCAATTGAGCATGCACTGTTTCTTTTTTCATTTGCAGTCTCAAAATCTATAGCTATAAAATTCATCTATATTCTCCTCAATGTTATAATAAAAATCTCTATATGACTCTCATTAGTGTTTTCTCTCAATTTTATTATTTCATTATTTATAATCTCTGGAGCAAATTCATATAAAGTAAAGACTATTACCAAGTTCATATCGCAAGTATTACGGAAAATTTACAACTTCGACTAAACCTAAAGGCAATTATATCATATAAATCTTTTTATTTCATTATTCTATTATCCATTGAAAAGATTACTTTGCTTTTGTAAATTTATACGAAATAGTGAAGGGGTTATATCAGATGCAGGCACTTTAAATATTTCATTTTCATAAACTAACTAATGTAATATTACTTAAAGGTGATGAATGTGTGTTTTAACCTAAAAGAGACCATGTATCTTCTTACAGGGTGGCTTACCTTATTTATTATTGGCACTGATTTATTTGTTATCTCCCCTTTGTTACCATTTATAGCCAAAGAATATGAAATAACTCCTGCTGCTGCAAGGTGGATAGTTACCGTGTTTTCACTTATTTATGCCATTAGTGCGCCATTTTTTGGGTGGCTTTCAGATCACAAAGGCCGCCGTCTTTTCATTGTTTCCGGTTTATTATCCTTTTGCTTATCCAATTTTTTAACAGCTATTTCTTCTACCTTCACCATGTTAATAATTAGTCGTATTTTTGCTGGTTTATCTGTTGCCTCTATAACCCCGTTAGTCTACGCAATTATTAGCGATATAGCATTACCTGAACGTAGGGGTACATGGCTTTCTGTAGTAGTATCTGGACATCTTATGGCTTTATGGGCAGGAGCACCTATCGGAACTCTGTTAGAACAATTTCTTGGATGGCGTTCTGTTTTTATATCTCTAGCTGCAATTGCTTTTTTTCTATCAATTTTAAACTTTAAAGTTTGGGCATCAACAAGTAAAGCACATTTAGCAGAAAAATTGACAAAAGGCCGCCCAATAAAAATTATATTCGCAGTTAGTGCAACTACTTTTTGGGCCATTGCAATGTATGCCCTTTATGTATTTCTTGGAACAGGATTGGTTTTATATAACCATTTTTCTTCAGATGAACTTACAACTTCAATTACTGCCTATGGTATGGGGGCTGTAATTGGTAGTTTATCCAGTGGGAGAGTTACTGATAAAATTGGTGCAAGAATGGTATCAATATTCAGTACAGCCATGCTTATGGGCATCCTTGTACTATTAGGCATTTTCTTTTCATCAGAAACTTTGGTTTATTTTTTGTTGTTTTTGTGGGCACTTGTTGGATATACCTCCTTTACTTCATATCAAGCTCGTTTAGCAGAAAGTTTTCCAGAAACTCGTGGAATGGCACTTGCCTTAAACAACACAGCATTATATATTGGAATTACGCTTGGTTCTATATTAGGAAGCTTTGTAATTTCCAAGTTTGGGTTTTATATTTTGCCATTTATCTGCAGTGGAATAGCATTAATCAGTAGTTTAATATGTTCCATAAGGAAATAATTAATTTTGCAATAAACAAGAAAAGACCCAAATATTGATTTTAGTAAA
>NZ_JARUJP010000002.1:0-241989 GCF_033659955.1 Clostridium tanneri | reverse complement strand
TTAGTATATAGACACTAACTATTTTATAGTTAGTGTTTTTTTATTATGCAAAAACTCTGTAGAAAAAAATTTTAATAATTTCTATTATTACGAGCATAAAATATGGAATAAGTGGTAAATATATAATCGAACTATTTTGAAAATTTATTTAATTCTGAAAGGAATTTTTAAATTAAAGTAGAACTATATAATTAAGCCTAAAAGTAAGGGGGAATTGCTTATGAAAAACTACACAACTAAAAATCTAAGGAATGTAGGTATAATTGGACATAGCGGTTCAGGTAAAACCACTTTAGCAGAAGCAATACTTTATTATACCAAAACTACAGATAGGTTTGGAAAAGTCGAAGAAGGAAACACAGTTAGTGATTATGATTCTGAGGAAAAGAGAAGAAGAATATCTATATCAACTGCTATAACTCCATGTGAATGGGAAAATGTTAAAATAAATTTAGTTGATATGCCTGGATATTTTGATTTTGTTGGAGAGGTTTTTGAAGGTTTAAGAGCTTCAGATATAGCAATGATAGTTGTTTCTGGAGTATCTGGTATACAAGTAGGGACAGAAAAGTCCTGGGAATACGTAAATAAATATAAACTACCAAGATCACTCTACATTAACAAATTAGACAGAGAAAATTCCAGCTTTGACAAGGTTTTGACAGGATTAAAAGATAGCTTTGGTATATCAGTAGTTCCAGTACAATATCCTATAGGCACTGAAGAAAATTTCAAAGGTGTTATAAATGTAATTTCAAGAAAAGCTAGAATTTTTGATGCTAAAAGCAACAGTATGAAGGAAGCAGATATACCAGAAGAGCTTATAGATAAAGTTGATGAATGTAAAAATATGATTATTGAGGCTGTAGCTGAAACAGATGAAGCTTTACTAGATAAATATTTCAGTGACGGTACATTAACTGATGAAGAGATATATAATGGATTGATAAATGGGTGTGCTAGAGGCGAAATAACGCCTGTTATGTGTGGCTCAGCATTAAATGGCGTTGGAATTGAAACATTACTTGAAGACATAATCGAGTGTTTTCCATCACCTGAAGATTCAGAATTACTTAAAGCTAAAGACTTAAAAGGCGATTTAGAAACAAATATTAAAATTGATGAAAAGCTACCTTTCTCTGCTTTTGTATTTAAAACAATAGCGGATCCTTTTGTAGGAAAACTATCAATGTTCAAGGTTGTAACAGGAAAGATTAAGTCAGATTCATCTGTTTATAATGCAAACAAAGACAAGAATGAAAAAATAGGAACTATGTATTTCTTAAGAGGAAAACAGCAGATTCCTACAGCTGAAATTATTGCCGGCGATATAGGAGCAGTTGCTAAACTTCAATTTACCACTACAGGAGATACACTATGTGATGTATCAAATCCAGTAATTTTTGAAAAAATAGATTTTCCTCATCCAGTAATATCTATGGCTGTGTTGCCAAAGTCTAAGAATGATGAAGATAAAATATCTAATGGATTAAACAAATTGTTAGAAGAAGATCCTACCTTTAAGGTTTCTAGAGACGTAGAAAATGCTGAAACAATAGTCTCAGGGTTAGGAGAAACTCATCTTGATGTAATAGCAAGTAAGTTAAAAAGTAAATTTGGAGCGGATGTTATACTTCAAACACCGAAGGTACCTTATAGAGAGACTATTAAAAAGGTGTCAGATATACAAGGTAAACATAAAAAACAATCTGGTGGACATGGTCAGTATGGGGATGTAAAGATAAAATTTGAACCTAGAAATGATGGAGAAGATGATCTTCAGTTTGTAGATCAGGTTGTTGGAGGAGTTGTACCTAGACAGTATATTCCAGCAGTAGAGAAAGGACTTAAAGAGTGTATACAACATGGAGTATTAGCTGGATACCCCGTTATAAGATTAAAAGCAACCCTTCATGATGGATCATATCACCCTGTAGATTCATCAGAAATGGCTTTTAAAATAGCTGCATCTTTAGCGTATAAAAAGGGATTAATGGAAGCTCAGCCTATATTATTAGAACCAATTGTTCATGTAGAGGTAACAGTACCTGAATACTATATGGGAGATATAATTGGTGATATAAATAAGAAAAGAGGTAGGGTTTTAGGTATGGAGCCTTATGGAGATAAACAAATGATAATAGCTGAAGTACCACAGTCTGAAATGTTTAAGTATGCTACTGATTTAAGGTCTATGACCCAAGCAAGAGGAAACTTTACAATGAATTTTGAAAGATACGAGGAAGTTCCTTCTACTGAAGTAAATAAAATAATAGAAGAGGCTAAGAAACTAAAAATTAAAGAGGAAGTATAAGGTTAAAAACCCAATAGCTAATTGCTATTGGGTTTTTATTGGAATAATATCTTGCATATTTTAATAAAATATAAGAGAAAATAATGTAGTAGTGTCTTTGTATTAATTCAATAAGGAGAGATTTTATGTCAGAATACCGTATGGATATAGTTGGAACAATAGAATTAGCTGATTATAGTAGTATTTATGATTATATAGCTATAGTTAATAATACTGATAATCTTACGATCTCTATAGAGGATGTAGAAAATGAGAGCATTAATATAATATGTAACATGTTAGAAAAAAGTAACTTTAAGATTGACTTAAATAAAGATTACGACACTAAAAAGTGTTTTATTAAAGCTTCTAGGGATATTAACACTTAGTAATAGCTGCCTTTAGCAAGATTATAAGGCAGTCATTTTTATTATGGATAAATATAAAAATAAAGAGGTTTTAAATTTATATATTAAGTTTAAAACCTCTGCTATTAGTAGATAAAAAATAATAAGTAACTATCGATTTGATAAAAAACATTTGAAATTAGGAGATAGAACTATGTAATTTTATCTTTTACTCATAAATGTTTATATTTCAAGTATTATTAAGATTGAATAAATAAAAAAATAATATTAATATTAAGTAAAGGTCAAAGAAAGTCAAAGTCGAGGGAGTATTATAATGACAAGATTATCGGATGTTATAGAAGAATTTATAAAGGAAATGTTAAAAAATAGTGATGGAAACCAGCTTCAAATTGTCAGAAACGAATTAGCTAATTATTTTAAATGTGCCCCATCACAGATAAACTATGTTTTAACAACAAGATTTACAGTAGATAGGGGATACTATATAGAAAGCAGAAGAGGCGGCGGTGGATGTATTTTAATAAAGCAGATTCAATTTTATAAAAATAAGTCTTTAGTTGAGATTTTAAATGAGAAGATTGGAGATAGTATAACCTATAGTACTGGCGTCAAGTTAATAGAAGGATTATTAGAATCGGGAATTATTAGTGAAGGTGAATTTAATATTTCAAAGGCAGCTATAAACGATAGAACATTAAGTAGCTCCTTAGAGAATAGAAATAAATTAAGAGCTGATATTTTGAAGTCTATTGTAATGGTAGTCCTGAATAAAGCTTAAATTATTGAGCAAATTGAAAGTTATGTTATAATATTATATGTAAAATATTTACATTAAAACCGGACAATTTAAATTCAAACATATTATTTTATATTTTATGGGAGTGATAAAATGTTGTGCGAGGTTTGCAAGAAAAATGATGCTAATGTTCACATAACTAAAATAGTGAATGGTACTAAGCATGAATTTAGTTTATGCGAGAAATGTGCAAAGGAAAAAGGTGAATTTAATTTCAGTAGTCAAATAGACTTATCATCACCTTTTACATTTCAAAATATATTGAGTGGAATAATGGATTATATAGGTCCTAATAACCAAACTGAAAATACCTTTGATATCTCATGTAGTAATTGTGGCAATACTTACAGTGAGTTTAAAAGGACAGGGTTATTAGGATGTAGTGAATGCTACAAAAGCTTTGCATCAACTTTAAAGCCTATTATTAGAAGAGTACAGGGAAACTGGGAGCATACAGGAAAACTTCCTAGAAAGGCTGGAGAAAGTATAATTAAGAGAAAAAAATTAATAGAGTTAAAGGAAAACCTCCAAAATGCAATAACCAATGAAGAGTATGAAAAAGCGGCACAAATTAGAGATGAGATAAGGTCAATGCAAGAGGAAGAAAAATAGGAGGTTAAGTATGGAAAATTGGATAAAGTCACAGGGAAGAAATGATGATTTAGTATTAAGTAGCAGAATAAGGTTAGCAAGAAATTTAAATAAAATACCATTTCCTCACAAGATGGATGAAGAAGGTGGAAAAAAACTGATAAAGGATGTAGAAAATGCTTTCTATACTTCTTCTCACACAGAGGATAAGTTTAAAACTATTCGCTTATGGGAAAATGGTTTTATTGACAATGAAGTGTTTTTTGACAAACATCTTATAAGCAAGAATCTTTTAGATAATACTAGTAAAGCGGCATTTATTGTAGATGAAAATGAAACTGTAAGTATTATGATAAATGAAGAGGATCATATCAGAATTCAAGGTATAACATCAGGACTGGATTTAGAGGAAGTACAAGACTTATGCGGAAAGATAGATAACCTTTTAGAAGAAAAATTAGACTATGCCTTCGATGAGAATCTTGGATACTTAACAACTTGTCCTACTAATATAGGTACAGGACTTAGGGCATCGGTAATGATTCATTTACCATCCCTTACTATAACTAACAAGATGAATGGAGTGTTAAACGCAGTTACTCAAGTTGGTATGACTGTACGAGGGTTATACGGAGAAGGTTCAAAGGCAAGGGGTAATATTTATCAGGTATCCAATCAGATAACTTTAGGATTAAGTGAAGAAGAAATCATAAGTAATTTGAAAGCAGTTGTAAGTCAAATTATTAATGAGGAGAATCTATCAAGAGAAAACCTTATAAGAAAATATAAATATGAAACAGAGGATAGGATCTATAGAGCATTAGGAATATTAAAGTCAGCGGTGCTTTTAAATCCGGATGAATGTTTAAAACTTTTATCAGATGTAAGATTAGGTGTAGAAATGGGAATAATTAAAGATGTAAGTAAAGTAGTGCTAAACAATCTTTTAGTAGATACTCAAAATGCAGTTATACAGCAGCTCTATGATAAAAAGCTATCTAGTAAAGAAAGAGATCTTAGTAGAGCTAAATTGATTAGAGAAAGATTAGTAGAAAAGTAATATAATAAGGTAAGGTTGGTGAATTATTTATGATGTTTGGAAGATTTACAGAAAGAGCACAAAAAGTTCTTTTTTACGCTCAGGAGGAGGCACAATCTCTTAAGCATGGATATGTAGGAACCGAGCATATTCTGCTTGGGGTTTTAAGAGAAGATGGAATAGCTAAGAAATTGTTAAATAGCATGACTATTACTGTTGAAAATGTAAGGAATTTAGTAGAGGAATATGAGGGAAAGGGAGATATGGAACTTTATAAAAAGGAAATTCCCCTCACTCCAAGAACAAAAAGACTTTTAGAAATGAGCCTGCTTGAGGCAAGAACTTTAAATCATAATTATATAAGTCCTGAGCATATACTATTGGCCCTAATTAGAGAAGCAGAGGGAGTAGCTTTTACTATTCTTAACAACTTAGGAGCAGACTTTAATAAGCTCCGAAAAGAATTAGTAGATGCATTATCAGGAGAACAATCAACAAATTCTGTTGATACCAATAAGGGTAATGGAGAACCAACACCTACCTTAGACCAATTTGGCAGGGACTTGACTGAAATGGCTAGGGAAGGAAAATTAGATCCAGTTATAGGAAGAGATAAAGAAACCCAAAGGGTTCTTGAAATTCTATCAAGAAGAACAAAAAATAATCCATGTCTAATCGGAGATCCTGGTGTTGGTAAGACTGCTATAGCTGAGGGACTTGCGCAAAAAATAGTTTCTGCTAGCATACCTGAACTACTAAAAGATAAAAGAGTAGTTACATTAGATTTATCATCAATGATAGCGGGGTCTAAGTATAGAGGCGAATTTGAAGATAGATTAAAAAAGGTTATGGAAGAGCTACGAAAGGCTGGAAATGTAATTTTATTTATAGATGAAATTCATACTCTTATAGGTGCTGGAGCTGCAGAAGGAGCTATAGATGCCTCAAATATTTTAAAACCAGCCCTAGCAAGAGGAGAGATACAGTGTATAGGAGCTACTACTGTAGATGAGTATAGGAAACATATTGAAAAGGATGCAGCTCTAGAAAGAAGATTTCAACCTATAATGGTAGGAGAACCTACTAAAGAGGAAGCTGTTCTTATACTGAAAGGATTGAGAGATAAATATGAAGCTCATCATAGAGTAAAAATTACTGATGATGCCATTGAAGCTGCAGTGGTTTTATCTGATAGATATATAACTGACAGGCATCTTCCAGATAAAGCAATAGACTTAATCGATGAGGCAGCTGCAAAGGTTAGAATCGAGAGCTTAACTACTCCACCAGATTTAAAGGAGTTAGAAGGAGAACTTGAAAAGATTACTAAGGAAAAAGAAGATTCTATAAGAGTTCAAGATTTCGAAAAGGCTGCAAGGCTAAGGGATAGAGAAAAAGAAATAAAGGATAGATTAGAGGGATTGAAAAATAACTGGAAGACTCAAAAGGAAGTTTCAACCCTTACTGTATCAGAACCTCAGATAGCTGCAGTTGTATCAAAGTGGACTAATATACCTATAGAAAAGCTAACTGAAAAAGAATCTGAAAGATTATTGAAACTTGAAGAAATACTTCATAAAAGAGTAATAGGACAGGGCGAAGCTGTAAAGTCTATATCACGAGCTGTAAGGAGAGCAAGGGTAGGACTTAAGGATCCTAAAAGACCAATCGGTTCATTTATATTCCTAGGACCAACAGGTGTAGGAAAGACTGAGTTATCGAAGGCATTAGCTGAAGCAATGTTTGGTGACGAAAGTAATATGATAAGAATTGATATGTCAGAGTACATGGAAAAACACACAGTATCAAGACTCATAGGTTCACCTCCAGGATATGTAGGGTATGATGAGGGAGGACAGCTAACAGAAAAAGTTAGAAGAAATCCTTATTCTGTTGTACTGTTTGATGAAATAGAAAAAGCACATCCAGAGGTTTTTAATATTTTACTTCAAATTCTTGAAGATGGAAGACTTACTGACGGTAAAGGTAAAACTGTAGACTTTAGAAACACTATAATAATAATGACGTCTAATGTAGGTGCTTCCACTATTAGAAAGCAAAAGTCTATGGGCTTTGCTTTAGACAGCGATGATGAAAAGCAGAATGAATATGAAAAAATGAAGGACAATGTAATGGATGAGTTAAAGCGTTCATTTAGACCAGAATTTTTAAATAGAATAGATGATATAATTGTATTCCACCAGCTTCAACAAGAGGACTTGAGACATATAGTTAGATTAATGTTAGGTTCTGTGTCAGAGAGGTTAAAAGATCAGAATATAGAAATTGAATTTACCGATGAAGCAGAAGAATTGCTTGCCAAGGAAGGCTATGATATAACCTATGGTGCAAGACCTTTAAGAAGAGCGATTACAAAGGTAGTAGAAGATAAACTCTCAGAGGAAATGTTAAGAGGAAATGTTAAGAAGGGGAATAAAGTAACAGTCAGTGTAGAGAATAATGAGCTGGTATTTAATAAGACTCATTAGAATGAAATTATTTATTTTCATAAAGCAATGTATAAATTCTATATGTTTATACATTGTTTTATTTTTAAAAATTTTTAATTATTATTAACACCATATTACTATAATACTGTATAATTATATTTTGTATAGAGGGAGGTGGTTTTAATGGCGAAGAATAAAACCACTTTTGTATGTCAAGAGTGTGGATATGAATCGTTAAAGTGGCTTGGAAAATGTCCCAGCTGTAATACATGGAATAGTTTAGTTGAAGAAGTGAAAGTTGAAAGTAGTTCATCAAGAATATCTATAAGTTCAAATAGTGAACCGAAAAGTATAGTAAATATAAAATCTAGTGAATATGATAGATTTGATACAGGAATAATTGAGTTAAATAGAGTATTGGGAGGAGGAATAGTAAAGGGATCACTTACGCTAATATCTGGAGCGCCAGGTATAGGAAAATCAACGTTGCTTCTGCAAACTGCTAATAATATTGCTAAAAGATATGGAAAGATATTATATATTTCTGGAGAAGAATCAGAAGAACAAATAAAAATGAGAGGAGATAGGTTAGAGGTTATATCTGAAAACTTGTATATAGTTTCCGAGACTAATCTGGACAAAATAGAAGAACATATTGAAAATATTCAACCGGTATTTGTAATAATTGACTCTATACAAACACTTTTCAAACAATCTATCTCTTCGGCACCAGGAAGTGTGTCTCAAGTTCGTGAAAGTGCTAACGATATTATGCGTATGGGGAAAAGTAAAAATGTATCATTCTTTATAGTAGCACATGTTACTAAGCAGGGTGAACTTGCGGGGCCTAGGGTACTTGAGCACATGGTGGATACTGTACTATCCTTTGAAGGTGAAAGAACTGAAGAATTTAGAGTTCTAAGAACTATAAAAAATCGTTTTGGTACAACAAGTGAGATTGGTGTTTTTGAGATGAGGGAGAGTGGATTGGAGGAAGTACCAAACCCATCCGCTGTTTTTTTAGAGGAGGCAGGATTTCAAAAAGAGGGGTCTTTAGTTATAGGAATAATGGAAGGAACTAGACCAATTTTAGTGGAAATACAAGCCCTAGTTAGTGAAACTAAGGCTGTTATACCAAGGCGTACTACTATTGGAGTAGAGAGTTCAAGGCTAAATCTAATTTTAGCAGTGTTGGAAAAAAAGTTAAGAGTTCCTTTTTATAATTGTGATGTATACGTAAATGTAGTAGGTGGGCTTAATATTGGAGGGACTTTTGGGGACTTAGGGGTTGCTTTAGCACTTGTTTCTAGTATAAAATCTAAAGAGATAAGTTTAGAAAAACTATTGGTAGTTGGGGAAATTGGACTTACTGGAGAGGTAAGACCTGTAGCTTTTTGTGATAGGCTTGTAAATGAAGCAGAAAAAATGGGATTTAAAAATATAATAATACCTTTTAGAAATAAGGAAAAAATAAAAAATAAAGATATAAACATAATTGCGGTATCTTCGTTAAAGGAAGCGGTAAACAAAGTTTTTTAGTATAGGGTGATTATTTTGAGATTAGAAAAAGATAAAGAACTTATGAATATACTTAAGTTGATGGCTCCAGGCACTCAGCTTAGAGATGGACTTGAAAATATATTAAGAGCAAAAACAGGAGGTCTGCTTGTATTAGGGGATAATGAACAGATATTAAAGATAGTTGATGGAGGATTTACTATTAATTCTGAATATAGTCCTTCCTATGTTTACGAACTTGCTAAGATGGATGGTTCAATAGTACTAAGTAGCGATTTAAAGAGGATTATTTATGCTAATGCCCAGCTGATCCCGGACTCTAGCATTCCTACTTTTGAAACTGGTACTAGACACAGGACGGCAGATAGGGTAGCTAAACAGACAGGGGCGATAGTGGTAGCTATTTCTCAAAGAAGACATATAATAACGGTATATAAAGGTAGTATAAAATACGTATTAAGAGATAGTAGTGTAATACTTGGAAGAGCAAATCAGGCACTGCAAACTTTAGAGAAGTATGTAGCGGTATTAGATAGAGTAGTAAGCAACTTAAACATACTAGAATTTCAGGATCTAGTAACTTTATTTGATGTTGTAACTGGAATCCAAAGAACCGAGATGGTAATGAGAATAGTATCAGAAATTGAAAGATATACATGTGAGTTAGGTAATGAAGGTAGACTTATCTCTATGCAGCTTAATGAACTGGTAAAAAGTGTTGAGCAGGATGGAATATTGTTAATAAGAGATTATTGTCAGAATGATATGGATTATAATGATATATATAAACAAATGCAGACTATGGGATCTGAGGAGTTGCTAAACTTAGATTTTATTTCAAAGTTTTTGGGGTATGTGGGAGTACCATTAGTTGATACGCTTATATCACCAAGAGGATATAGGATGCTAAATAAAATCCCAAGAATACCTACAAATGTAATAGAAAATTTAGTTAGAAACTTTAAGGAACTTAAGGGCGTAATGGAAGCATCTTACGAACAGTTAGATAAAGTTGAGGGTATAGGTGAAGCGAGAGCTAGGGCTATAAAAAATGGACTTAGAAGATTAAGGGAACAGATTATGATAGATAATAATTTTAGCACAAAATAATGTAACCATTATTTTGTGCTAATTTTTATCTAAAGGAATATTTACCTAATGTATTTATTTTGTCATATTCTTTAAGGAGTACATCATATAGATTTAAATCTAAAGTGTTACAAAGAGAAGCTAAATAGAAAAGATTGTTTCCAAGTTCTCTTTCAATCACATCTCTACAATTATCACATAGCTTACCATCAATGTGGGTTGTAAAGGAATCCTTTAATGACTCTATATTTATAGCATCATCATCCTCTGGGAAATGTTGTTTCTTACCGTTTACTTGGACACAGCCACAGTTTGTAATTGACTTTGCAACTGCCCTATTTACTCTCCCATTTGACTCCTGAAGTTTTGTCATTATATCTAAAATACTTTTATGTCTAATTAGAGAGTCATCTACTGCATTTTGAAAATCATCAAAAATTACATCTTTCATCAGGTTCAACTCCTTACATAGATTAAGTTAACATCTACAGATTAATTATAGTTTTTTTCAGACAATTTTGTCAATAAATATAGTACGAATTTTACTTTCCTTCTATATAATAAATCAAGAACGATTATATGAATAGGGGGATTAGCATGCCAAATAATGGACCAAAAGTCTTTGTGCCAAAATATGGTGCTGGCGTTATGTCAGAAGTAGAAGATAATGAATATGATAAAAACAGAAAGTATATAAGCATTTGCTTATTACTTAATAATATAAATCTATATATGCCTGAAGATAATATACAAGAATATGAAGTAAGATCTGTTATTACTAAGGAAGAAATGGAAGAAGCATTAAATATAATAAAAAACAATCCAAATGAAATTGAAAAAAAGTGGGGTAAGAGATATCGAAACAATAATGATAAAATAAAAAGTGGCAATACTATAAAAATATGTGAGGTTATAAGAGATTTATACTATCTGAAACTTATGGGGAACTTGCCTCCAGGAGAAAGAAAAATACTATACAAGGCTGAAATTATGCTAGCTAGTGAAATTATGTTAATATTTGATATTTCTATGGAAGATGCTTTGAGTAAAATAAGAAATGTAAGGTGAACAATTTATTAAATAAACTAAGTTTTATTGAAAAAAATAGATTATTAATATATATTAGATATTAACAGGATTTAAAAATGCAAAATTTGTTAACAATTAAAGAGGAGGTGATACTATTGTTAAAAAAAATATTAAGGGGGCTTTTTACAATAATAGGCCTATTATTAGGCTATTTAGTAGGTGATGAAATAATTCATACTAAATATTTTACAAACTTAGGATATATCAGTACTAGTCCTATAAAAACGGTATTATTTTTAATTTTATCAACTGTATTTTTTGGAATTATATTATTTTTAATCTCGCCCTGGATTAATGCAGTTATTATGAAAATTATGGACTATATCGAAAAGAATATCCAAAAGCTATCTGCAACTGAAATTTTGTTTGGTACTTTAGGAAGTATCATTGGACTTGCAATCGCAGCACTATTTGTTGATTTACTAGCTCGAATACCTATAATAGGGGCTGTTTTGGCCGTAGTTGTAGCAGTAGTAATGGCAGCATTAGGTGGAAACATAGCTATAAGAAAGAGAGAAGAACTAATAGCTTTATTCTCTAACATAAGCATTAAAAAGGCGGGTTCCAGTAAGGATAAGAAAGCTAAAGCAGAGTATAAGGGGTATCCAAAGATATTAGATACATCTGTAATAATAGATGGAAGAATATTTGACATATGCCAAACTGGATTTGTAGAAGGAACTTTAATAATACCTAACTTTGTATTAGAAGAATTACGACACATAGCAGATTCTTCTGATGGATTAAAAAGAAATAGGGGTAGAAGAGGTTTAGATATTTTAAACAAGATACAGAACGAATTAAATGTAGAAGTTCAGATATATGAGAAGGACTTTCCAGAAATATCAGAAGTGGACAGCAAACTATTAAAACTTGCTCAAGTCTTAAATGGTAAAGTTGTGACTAATGATTATAATTTAAATAAGGTTGCAGAATTTCAAAGAGTGCCTGTTCTAAATATAAATGAACTTGCTAATGCAGTTAAACCTGTAGTGCTCCCAGGGGAAGAGATGAGAATACAGATAATTAAGGATGGTAAAGAGTCAGGCCAAGGGGTTGCATACCTTGATGATGGAACTATGATAGTTGTAGAAGGCGGCAGAAAGCATATTGGAGAGATTAAGGATGTTATTGTTACGTCAGTACTTCAAACAGCAGCCGGCAGGATGATTTTTGCAAAGCAGAAAGAGGAAGTTTAATATGGGAAAAAATTATGCAATTATCGTAGCAGCGGGTAAAGGAAAAAGAATGGGGGCTAATGTAAATAAACAGTTCCTAAACATAAATAATAATCCTGTTTTATACTACTCGCTAAATACATTTTCTAAGAGTAAACTTATAGACGGAATAGTTGTTGTATGTGCAAAAGATGAGATAGAATATTGTAGAAAAGAAATAGTGGAAAGATATAAAATAGAGAAGGTATTAAAGGTTGTTGCCGGTGGAGAGGAAAGATATAACTCGGTATATAATGGCTTAAAGGAATTGCAGGATTGTGAAATTGTATTAATTCATGATGGGGCAAGACCTTTTGTAACTGAAAGAATTATAAGAGATGGCATAGAAAATGCTAAATTGTACGGTGCTTGTGCTTGTGGTGTACTTCCTAAAGATACAATAAAAATTAGAGATGAAAATGGATTTTCATATAAAACTCCTGATAGGAACAAGTTATTCTCTGTACAAACACCGCAATGTTTCAAGTATAGTCTAATCTTTGATTGCCATAGCAAATTGTCACAGAGTAATATTAATGTTACAGATGATACATCAGTAGCTGAGTTATATGGTAATAAGGTATACCTATACGAAGGAAGTTATGATAATATAAAAATCACCACACCAGGGGATATTTATATAGCTGAGAAGATAATTGAAAATTTTTAGATTAGTAACTAAGTCTCTTATCGCTTATGCGGTAAGAGACTTAGTTAAATATTTAGGTTTATTAATTACCCCAACATGGTTATACAAGGTTGTTTATACTATATTTTTAGATACTAATGGAAATACTAAAATAAGGGTTAAATAAGTTTTGATTATATGTTAAAATGTTTAGGTAATTAAATTTTTACTTTTGATGAAGTATTTAGACTATTTTGTTATTTTAAGGATAATATTAAAGATAAATGAAAAAATAAGCCTAATTAGGGGGTATAGATTAGTATGAAAGTATTTAATACAATGACAAGAAAAAAAGAAGAATTCGTTCCTCTAAAAGAGGGAGAAGTTAAGATGTATGTATGTGGGCCTACGGTCTATAATTTCTTTCATATAGGTAATGCAAGAACTTTTGTAGTTTTTGATACTGTAAGAAGATATTTCGAGTATAGAGGATATAAAGTTAGATTTATACAGAACTTTACAGACATTGATGATAAGATGATCAAGAGAGCTAATGAAGAAAGTATTACTGTTAAGGAATTAGGTGATAGATTTATAGAAGAGTACTATAAAGATGCAGATGCTTTAAATATAGAGAGAGCTACTGTAAATCCAAGAGCAACTCATTATATAGATCAAATAGTTGATTTTATAAAGGAATTAATAAATAGAGGTTACGCTTATGAGGTAAACGGAGATGTATACTTTAATACTAAAAAGTTTGAAGGATACGGAAAGTTGTCAGGTCAAAATCTTGAGGAGTTGCAATTAGGATCAAGAATAGATGTGGATGAAAGAAAAAAGGATCCAATGGATTTTGCGGTATGGAAAAGTCAAAAGCCAGGAGAGCCTGCTTGGGAAAGTCCATGGGGAATGGGAAGACCAGGTTGGCACATAGAGTGCTCATGTATGGCGCATGATTTGTTAGGAGAAACTATAGATATACATGCAGGAGGCTCAGACCTATCATTCCCACACCATGAAAATGAAATAGCACAAAGTGAAGGTAGAACAGGAAAAACTTTTGCAAGATACTGGATGCATTCTGCATTCGTAAATGTAAATAATCAAAAGATGTCAAAATCACTTAACAACTTCTTTACTGCAAGGGAAATACTAGAGAAATATGATTCAGATGTTGTAAGAATGTTTATGTTATCAGGGCATTATAGGACTCAGATAAACTTCAGCTTAGAGTTATTAGACTCTACTAAAGCAGCAGTAGATAGATTATATAATTCAATTGCAAATTTAGAAAATTTATTAGGTGAAGTTTCCTTAGATAATATGACTTCTACTGAGGAAGAGTATATTAAGAAGCTTAACTCATATAAAGAAAAATATATAGAGAAGATGGATGATGATTTTAATACTGCAGATGCTATATCTGTTATCTTTGATTTAGCAAGAGAGATTAATACAAATATTGGAACAAGTTCATCAAAGGAATTAGTTGAGTATTCTCTAGACTTGATAAGAGAACTTGGTGAACCTCTAGGAATATTACAAGTTTCAAAAAGAGGTAATTTAGAAGAGGAAATAGAGAGGCTTATAGAGCAGAGACAACAAGCAAGAAAAAATAAAGACTGGGCACTTTCAGATAAAATAAGAGATGATTTAAAAGCTCAAGGAATTATTCTCGAAGACACCCCACAAGGTGTGAGATGGAAAAGAATTTAGCATGATACAAATTTAGAATGGAGAATTCAAATGAATTTTAACTTAATAAAAGGTAAATTTACTATAGAGGATGCTAGACAAATAAATCCTTTAGTGCTGGCCTATATAGGCGATTCTGTTTATGAAGTTTTTGTAAGAGCATATTTAGTAGAAAAGAATAGAGATATGTCCGTACATAAACTTCATAAAAAGGCTATAGAATTTGTCAAAGCACATGCACAGAGTGAGTTTATAAAGAAGCTAGAGGATAAACTGAATGAGGAAGAAATATATTTCTTCAAAAGAGGAAGAAATTCCAAATCAGCTACAACTCCTAAAAATGCAGATATTCAAGAATATAGATTTGCTACTGGTTTTGAATCCTTGATAGGATTTCTGTACATAACAGAACAGTCTGAAAGACTAGAATATCTGCTTAACACTATTGTAGATTTACATGCAAATGGGGGAATATAGATGAAACTTAAAGTGAAGCTAATGGAATATACGCCTAATCCTGAAAAAGTTATAGCATCAGCAGCGAAGCTATGCTACAGTGCTTCAGGAATAGATCAGATACAGGAGAACTTACAAGATGAACGAGCTGAAAAATTTCTTAATATGCTTATGTCATATGGGCATGAATCTCCAGTAGAGCATGTATCATTTACATTTGCTGTTGAGGGTGTATCAAGAAGTTTAACTCATCAGCTAGTAAGACATAGAATAGCTTCATATTCACAACAGAGTCAAAGATATGTGAAGCTTGAGCAGTTCGAGTATATCATTCCTCCTGAAATTGAAAAAAATAGCGAGACAAAAGAGATTTTTATTAGTGCGATGAAAGATAGTCAGCAAGCTTATAGTCAGTTAACGAATATATTAAAGGATAAATACTTGAAAAATGGCATAGAGCCTTTGGCGGCAGAAAAAATGGCAATTGAGGATGCCAGATATGTTTTTCCAAACGCATGTGAAACTAAAATTATTTTCACAATGAATGCTAGAAGTTTAATGAATTTCTTTAGGCATAGATGTTGTAATAGAGCTCAGTGGGAAATTAGAGAGTTAGCTAATGAAATGCTAATTCAAGTTAAGAAAGTTGCACCTGTTCTATTTAGTAAGTGTGGCCCTTCCTGTGTTACTGGGATGTGTCCAGAAGGAAAAATGACTTGTGGAAAAGCGGAAGAAGTAAGAAAAAGATATGTTTAATAGATGTGGTTAGAAGAAGTTATTAGGAGACTTTAATTTTGTCTACGTACTAAATCTATAAAGTGAAAGAGGTAATAGTGTGAAAGAAACTAAAAGAGGTTCAAAAGAAAAAACTATAAAATCAAAGGGAAAAGATAATAACTTCAACAAAGCCATAACTGTAGAAGCTAGGGAAGATATAATTGAAGGTAGAAATGCAGTTATTGAGGCTTTGCGTTCTGATAGAACTATTGAGCAGATATTAATTGCTAACGGTGATATCTCTGGGTCAGTAAATGTAATATTAGGACTTGCAAAAGAAAAGAATGTTGTAGTTAAATATGTTGATAGAAGAAAATTAGACCAGATGTCTGAAACTGGAGCTCACCAAGGAGTAGTAGCTCAAGTTACACCTTACAAGTATTTTGAGGTGGAAGATATATTAAAATATGCGGAAGACAAAGGCGAAAATCCTTTTATAGTTATTCTTGATGAGATAGAAGATCCACATAACTTTGGTTCAATAATTAGAACTGCAGAAACCTGTGGAGCACATGGTATCATTATACCTAAAAGAAGAAATGTTGGCGTTACTCCTACTGTATATAAAACTTCAGCTGGAGCTATTGAATATATGAAAATAGCAAAGGTTACCAACTTAAATTCTACTATAGATAAGCTTAAGGAAAAAGGAGTGTGGGTGTATGGAGCAGACATGGCTGGAGAAGACTTCTGTTTTGAAGCTAATCTTTCTGGACCTGTAGCTCTCATTATAGGAAGTGAAGGAAAGGGTATTCTAAAGCTTACAAGGGAAAAATGTGATGCTCTTATAAAAATACCTATGGTAGGGAAAATATCATCTTTAAATGCTTCTGTGGCGGGAGGTATATTAATGTATGAAATTTTAAAACAAAAAATAAAATGTGATAAAAAGTGAAAAATATTTTTGTAGATGGATATAATGTAATAAATAGCTGGCCAGGATTGAAAGATGTGAAGGGATATAGCTTCGAATCGGCTAGACAGGAATTGATAGAGACTTTAAGTAACTATGCAGCATATAAAGGCCATAAGATCTTTATAGTTTTTGACGCTCATATGGTAAGCGGCAGTATAGAGAAAAGAGAAAAGATTAGTGATTATATTATAGTTATATTTACAAGAGAAGGAGAAACTGCAGATAATTTCATTGAGAGAGAAGTTAACAGAATAGGTCGAAAATCAGAGGTATGTGTCGTGACTTCAGACTCATTAGAACAGCAGATTGTCTTTCAAAGAGGGGCTGTCAGGATGTCATCTATAGAGTTTTATCATGAAATAAAATCTGTAGAATTAAAAATAAAAAGCAGAATAAGAAAAAAGTATTCTGAAAAGAGACATAGATTACAAGATAGGGTTTCTGAGAATATATTGGAAGAACTTGAAAAAATTCGAAGAAGCAAGTGAAATCTATTGACTGTAAATTTAGGTTTAATGTATAATCAATTGTGTGGCCTATATTTGTTGTGGAGGGGATACCTTGGAGAAAAGGGGTTATATTGCTAAAAATTCCTCCTTTGAAGGTAAGTTAGATGAGGAAATTGTTATAGAAGCAAAAAAAGGGGATATTAGAGCTCAAGAGTACCTTATTAACAAATATGAAAACTTTGTTAAATCTAAAGCTAAGTCGTATTTTTTAATTGGTGCAGATAAAGAAGATATATACCAAGAGGGAATGATAGGTTTATATAAGGCCATTAGAGATTTTAAATCCGATAAGTTATCTTCTTTTAAGGCTTTTGCAGAATTGTGTGTTACAAGACAGATAATAACTGCCATAAAAACTGCTACTCGGCAAAAGCATATACCGTTAAATACGTATGTTTCCCTAAACAAACCTATATATGACGAAGAGTCAGATAGAACTTTGTTAGATGTGTTATCTGAGGCCAGAGTTGCAGACCCTGAGGAGCTTATTATAAGTAGGGAAGAGTTAAATCACATACAAAATGAAATTGGTGAAGTATTATCAAGCTTAGAGATGGAAGTATTAATGTCATATCTTGATGGTAAGTCCTACCAGGAAATTGCATGTGACTTAGATAGGCACGCTAAATCAATAGATAATGCACTGCAGAGAGTTAAAAGAAAGTTAGAAAAGTGTTTAAACGATAAATAGAAATACATATTGACAAAATCACTTAATTGTATTAAAATTGATAATCGGTATATAACTTTTAATATAACTTTTACGATGATTTTGAAATAAGTGAGCGAGAGTAGTTCAGTGGTAGAACACCAGCTTCCCAAGCTGGCTGTCGCGGGTTCAATCCCCGTTTCTCGCTCCAATGATAAAATTGCCCATGTAGCTCAGTCGGCAGAGCGTCACCTTGGTAAGGTGGAGGTCACCGGTTCAATCCCGGTCATGGGCTCCAATAATATTTAAAGTTCACAACACACCAGGGTGAGTTTACCTAAATAAAATGTTTATGAAACAAGGAGGAACAATAAAATGTCAAAAGCAAAATTTGAAAGAAACAAACCACACGTAAACATAGGAACAATAGGACACGTAGACCACGGTAAAACAACATTAACAGCAGCAATAACAACAGTATTATCAAAAAAGGGATTTGCAGAAGCATTTGATTATGCAGCAATAGATAAAGCACCAGAAGAAAGAGAAAGAGGAATCACAATCAACACAGCACACGTTGAATATGAAACAGAAAACAGACACTATGCACACGTTGATTGTCCAGGACACGCTGACTATGTTAAGAACATGATAACAGGAGCAGCACAGATGGATGGAGCTATCTTAGTTGTAAGTGCAGCAGATGGTCCAATGCCACAAACAAGAGAGCACATACTACTAGCATCAAGAGTTGGTGTTGACTACATAGTAGTATTCTTAAATAAAGCTGACATGGTAGACGATGCAGAATTATTAGAATTAGTAGAAATGGAAGTTAGAGAATTATTAAGCGAGTACAACTTCCCAGGAGATGATACTCCAATCGTAGCTGGATCAGCATTAAAAGCATTAGAAAACCCAACAGATGAAGAAGCAATAAAACCAATAATGGACTTAATGGCTGCAGTAGACAGCTACATTCCAACTCCAGAAAGAGCAACTGACAAAGCATTCTTAATGCCTGTAGAAGATGTATTCACAATAACAGGAAGAGGAACAGTTGCAACTGGAAGAGTTGAAAGTGGAATATTAAAAGTTGGAGACGAAGTAGAAATCGTAGGAATAAAAGAAGAAAAGGGCAAAACTGTATGTACAGGAGTAGAAATGTTCAGAAAGCTTCTTGATCAAGCGATGGCAGGAGATAACATCGGAGCATTATTAAGAGGTGTTCAAAGAGATGATATCGAAAGAGGTCAAGTATTAGCAAAACCAGGTTCAGTACATCCACATAAGAAGTTCGTAGGTCAAGTATACGTACTAAAAAAAGAAGAAGGTGGAAGACACACTCCATTCTTCGATGGATATAGACCACAGTTCTACTTCAGAACAACAGACGTTACAGGATCAATCAAATTACCAGAAGGAATGGAAATGGTTATGCCTGGAGACCACATAGACATGAAAGTTGAATTAATCACTCCAGTAGCAATGGATGAAGGATTAAGATTTGCTATAAGAGAAGGCGGAAGAACTGTAGGTTCAGGAGTTGTTTCTAAAATAGAAGAGTAATTATAAGTTGTAGGACTGGGTTTCTATACCTAGTCCTTTTAAAAGTATAGAAGGTTAATGTAAATTAGTGCTAATATATACTTTTAATTTCAATTGACATAATAACTAAGTTGTGATAAATTATCTAAGTAATGCACATTTATAAATAGCAACAAACAATGTTTTGACATTATAGATAAGCATGTTTCAGGAGGTGGAAGCAATGAGAATAAAAATAACATTAGCATGTACAGATTGTAAACAAAGAAATTACAACACAATGAAGAACAAAAAGAATGATCCTGACAGATTAGAAATGAGAAAGTACTGCCCATTTTGCCATAAACATACAGCTCACAAAGAAACAAAATAACATTACATAGAGGCGTTGAATTAAAATAATGAGGATGTGAAAAAATGGCTGCACAGGACAATGTAAAAAAAGTAAATAAATCAGCAGCATCCGGAAACGGAGTTATTAGTTTTTTTAAAGAGTTAAAAGCAGAAACTAAGAGAATAACTTGGGCCTCTAAAGAAAATGTAAAAAAAGCAACAGCAACAGTTATGACATTTTGTGTTATATATGTAATAATAGTTGGATTACTTGATTTTGGATTTAAGAATCTTATTGGAGTAATCTTTAAATAACATAAAAAGGAGGTAGGGGTCGAGAGAAGATTCCCGTCCCTTGAATTATGGCAGATAAAGCTAGATGGTATGTAGTACACACATATTCTGGTTATGAGAATAAGGTTAAAGCAAACCTTGAAAAAACCATCGAAAATAGAAATTTATATCATTGGATAGATGATGTTCAAGTTCCTATAGAAGAACAAGTTGAAATTAAAGATGGTAAGAAGAAAATAACACAAAGAAAGATTTTTCCGGGATATGTCTTAGTGCATATGATAATGACAGATGATTCTTGGTATATAGTTAGAAATACTAGGGGAGTAACAGGATTTGTAGGTCCGGGATCAAAACCAGTACCGTTAACTGATGAAGAAGTTAAGGCAATGGGTATATCTGAAAAACCTATTAATGTAGATATTGAAGTCGGAGAAAACATTAAAGTTAAATCTGGCCCATTAGAAAACTTCCCGGCTATTATTCAAGAAATCAATACTGAAAAGAGAAAAATCAAAGCATTAGTTAACATGTTTGGCAGGGAAACCCCTGTTGAACTTGATTTTAATCAAATAGAAAAATTAGATTAGTTTGTAAGACGTAAGTCTTAACAAGTGGGAGGACAAAAGTCCGTATAACCACATTTTAGGAGGTGTAAATTCATGGCTAAAAAAGTAGTAGGAATGATTAAACTTCAACTTCCTGCAGGAAAAGCAACTCCAGCACCACCTGTTGGACCAGCACTTGGACAGCATGGGGTAAACATTATGGGATTCTGTAAAGAATTTAACGCTAAGACTGCTAACCAAGCAGGACTAATAATTCCTGTAGTAATCACTGTATATCAGGACAGATCTTTTAGTTTTATACTAAAAACTCCACCTGCAGCAGTATTATTAAAGAAAGCAGCAGGAATTGAAAGTGGATCTGGCGTACCAAACAGAACTAAAGTTGCTAAAGTAACTAAAGAACAAGTTAGACAAATAGCTGAAACAAAGATGCCAGACTTAAATGCAGGAACTATTGAAGCTGCTATGAGCATGGTAGCAGGAACAGCAAGAAGCATGGGAATAGTTGTAGAAGAATAGTTAACCAAAATAGTGGGAGGTAATAACCGTTAAAACCACGAAGGAGGATACAAAATGGGAAAGAATTACAATGAAAGCGTTAAGCTTGTTGATAGAAGTGTTCTATATACATCATCAGAAGCTATAGAGCTTGCTGTAAAAACATCAAAAGCTAAATTTGATGAAACTATTGAGCTAGCATTAAGACTTGGAGTTGATCCAAGACATGCAGATCAACAGGTTAGAGGAGCTGTAGTACTTCCTCACGGAACTGGTAAAAAAGTTAGAGTTTTAGTTTTTGCAAAAGGCGATAAGGCTAAGGAAGCTGAAGCTGCAGGCGCTGAGTTTGTAGGAGCAGAAGAGTTAGTTGATAAAATACAAAAAGAAAACTGGTTTGATTTTGACGTAGTTGTTGCAACTCCAGATATGATGGGTGTTGTTGGTAGACTAGGTAGAGTATTAGGACCTAAGGGTTTAATGCCGAATCCAAAGTCAGGTACAGTTACTTTTGATGTAGCAAAAGCTGTAGCAGACATTAAAGCTGGTAAGGTTGAATATAGAGTTGATAAAACTGCTATAGTTCACGTTCCAATTGGTAAAAGATCATTTGGAGAGCAAAAATTACTTGAAAACTTCCGTGTATTGATGGAAGCTGTTATAAAGGCAAAACCAGCAGCTGCTAAAGGTCAATACTTAAAATCTGTAGTAGTTTCAGCTACTATGGGACCTGGAATAAAAATAAATCCAGTAAAAGCATTAGATTAATATTGACATAGATTAAAAGTTAATGTACAATATTAGAGGTTAATAAGTAAATATTCCGTAGACAGTAGGTGCGAATGCATAACGGTTATACCAACCTACCGAGGGTTCCGATATAAGTGATTATAACTGGTCTCTCTACGTCTACGGGGAGACCTTTAAATTTGTATAACATTAATTTTAAACTGTGAGGAGGTGGACACACAGTGGGAAAAAATAGAGAAATAAAAGAAGCTAAAGTGTTAGAAATAAAGGAAAAAATGGAAAAAGCTCAAGGTATAATCTTCGCTAAGTATCAAGGATTAACTGTTGAAGAAGATACAGAGCTTAGAAAGCAATTAAGAGAAGCTGGTGTAGAGTATAAAGTTTACAAAAATACTTTAACTACATTAGCAGCAAGAGAACTAGGATTTGATGGTGTTGAAAGCATCCTTGAAGGACCAGTTTCAGTAGCATTCGGATATGAAGATCCAACAGCTCCTGCAAGAATCTTAAATGATTTTGCAAAAAATCATAAGAAGATGGAGTTAAAAGGTGGAGTTGTTCAAGGAGAAATATTTGATACTGATAAAGTTCAACAACTTGCTAAAATACCACCAAGAGAAGTTTTACTTGCTCAATTACTTGGAAGCTTCAAAGCTCCAATGTCAAACCTAGCATACTTATTAAATGCTGTTAAAGAAAAGAAAGAATCAGAAGAAGCTTAATTTGAATAAATAATAATTTGTTGAAGAGAAATTTTGGAGGTGTCTAATAATGACTAGAGAAGAAATAATTCAAGCTATAAAAGAAATGAGCGTTTTAGAATTAAACGAGTTAGTAAAAGCATGTGAAGAGGAATTCGGAGTAAGCGCAGCTGCTCCAGTAGCAGTTGCAGGTGTTGCAGCACCAGGTGCAGCAGCAGAAGAAAAGACTGAATTCGACGTAGTATTAGCTAACGCTGGATCAGAAAAGATAAAGGTTATAAAAGCAGTTAGAGAATTAACTGGTTTAGGATTAAAGGAAGCTAAAGAAGTAGTTGACGGAGCTCCTAAGACATTAAAAGAAGGCGTAAGCAAAGAAGATGCTGAAGCTATAAAGGCAAAACTTGCAGAAGTTGGTGCTACTGTAGAAATAAAATAGTATCTTATAAAAAAGAGGCACTTTTTATATAAAAAGTGCCTCTTTTAAAATTTAATGACATTATTTATTGACAAATGTTTATTATTATGGTAATATAATAAATTGCATTGATTAGTTAAATATAATGCAAATATTTTAGTTTTATATCAAAGATTGAATTAATTATAAAAAAAAGGTTATACTAAAAAGATGGTAATGTAATCAATCCAAAATCACATTTAAAGAGGTTGTGTTTTTGGTTATTTTTAGTTTATGCAAGGGGTGAAAGTCAATGGTACATCCTGTCCAGGTTGGTAAGAGAACGAGAATGAGCTTTTCCAAACTTAAAGAAGTTGGCGATATGCCTAATTTGATTGAGGTGCAGTTAGATTCCTATAATTGGTTTCTAAGAGAAGGCTTGCAAGAAGTGTTTGATGATATTAATCCTATTCAGGATTATACTGCTAATCTTAATCTTGAGTTTGTAGGCTACAAGTTAGATATGGATAATATCAAATACTCAGTTGAAGAATGTAAAGAAAGAGATGCTACATATGCAGCGCCTTTAAAAGTAAAAGTAAGATTACTGAACAAGGAAACTGGTGAAGTAAAGGAACAAGAAGTGTTCATGGGAGACTTTCCTCTTATGACAGAACAAGGAACCTTCATCATTAATGGTGCGGAGAGAGTTATTGTAAGTCAGTTAGTAAGATCACCAGGTGTATATTACGATATGGCAGTTGATAAAACAGGTAAAAAGCTTTTTTCATCAACTGTAATACCAAACAGAGGTGCTTGGCTAGAATATGAAACAGACTCAAATGACATAATATATGTGAGAATAGACAAGACAAGAAAATTACCTATAACCATACTTATAAGATCTATGGGATATGGTACAGATGCTGAAATAACAGAGTTTTTCGGCGAGGATGAAAGATTGAAAGCTTCCATAGAGAAAGATAATACAAAGACTCGTGAAGAAGCATTACTTGAAATATACAAGAGATTAAGACCAGGAGAACCACCTACAGTTGACAGTGCACAATCACTTATTGAATCCTTGTTCTTCGATCCTAAGAGATATGATTTATCAAGAGTTGGAAGATACAAGTTTAATAAAAAATTAGCTCTTCATTTGAGAATTGCAAATCAAATATCAAATGAAGATATTGTAAACCCACAAACAGGTGAGATTCTCGTACAAAAAGGCGAAAAGATTGATAGAGAGAAAGCAATTGAAATACAAAATTGTGGTATAAGGGCAGTAGATATTCAAGTTGAAGATAAAGTTCTTAAAGTAATAGGAAACAATTTTGTAAACATACATAGCTTTATTGATTTTAATATAGACGATTTAAATATAAAGGAACTTGTACATTATCCTACATTAAAGGAAATTTTGGATAACTACAGTGATGAAAGTAGTATAAAAGAGCAACTAAGAAAGAATATCCACGTGTTAATACCAAAACACATAATAAGAGATGATATATATGCTACTGTAAGCTATGAATTAGGATTAGCTTATAATATTGGTCATACAGATGATATTGATCACCTTGGTAATAGAAGAATTAGATCTGTAGGAGAACTTCTTCAGAATCAATTCAGAATAGGTCTTTCAAGAATGGAAAGAGTAGTTAAAGAAAGAATGACTATTCAAGATCAAGAAGTTATAACTCCGCAAGCGTTAATAAATATAAGACCAGTAGCAGCATCCATAAAAGAATTCTTTGGAAGCTCTCAGCTTTCACAGTTCATGGATCAGACAAATCCATTATCAGAGTTAACAAATAAGAGAAGACTTTCAGCCCTAGGTCCAGGAGGTCTTTCAAGAGAAAGAGCAGGATTTGAAGTAAGAGACGTTCACCACTCACACTATGGTAGAATGTGTCCTATAGAAACACCTGAAGGTCCAAATATAGGACTTATTAACTCATTAGCAACTTATGCTAGGGTAAATTACTATGGATTTATAGAAACTCCTTATAGAAAAGTTGATAAAAAGTCAGGTGTAGTTACTGAGAAACTAATATATATAACAGCAGATGAAGAAGATGAGTACCTAGTAGCACAGGCTAACGAACCTATTGACGAAAATGGACATTTTGTTGATAGTAAGGTAACAGTAAGAAACAAGGAAGATATAATGGTTGTTCCTCGTGAAGATGTTGATTTTATGGACGTATCACCAAGACAATTAGTTTCAGTAGCTACAGCTATGATACCGTTCCTTGAAAATGATGATGCCAGCCGTGCTCTTATGGGATCAAACATGCAGCGTCAGGCAGTGCCATTATTAAAGCCTCAAGCCCCTGTTGTAGGAACTGGAATAGAGTATAAGGCAGCTGTTGACTCAGGAGTACTACCTAAGGCTAAAAATGCTGGAACAGTTGTATATGTAAGTGCTAACGAAGTTAGAGTTAAGAGAGACTCTGACGGAGGAATAGATGTATACAGACTTCTTAAGTTTAAAAGATCAAACCAAGGTACTTGTATAAATCAAAGACCAATAGTTAATAAAGATGAACGTGTAGAGAAGGGTACAGTATTATCAGATGGTCCTTCTACTGACTTAGGAGAAATAGCATTAGGTAAAAATATAAGAATGGGCTTCATAACTTGGGAAGGATACAATTATGAAGATGCTATGCTTATATCTGAAGAATTGGTAAAGAATGATGTATTTACATCAATTCATATAGAAGAATATGAAGCTGAAGCAAGAGATACAAAATTAGGACCAGAAGAAATAACAAGAGATATACCGAACGTTGGAGAAGATGCATTAAAAGACATAGATGAAAGAGGAATAATAAGAATAGGTGCTGAGGTAAGATCTGGAGATATACTCGTAGGAAAGGTTACACCAAAAGGAGAAACTGAACTTACAGCTGAAGAGAGATTACTTAGAGCAATCTTTGGAGAAAAGGCTAGAGAAGTTAGAGATACTTCACTTAGAGTTCCTCACGGTGAAGCAGGTATAATTGTTGATGTTAAAGTATTTACTAGGGAAAATGGAGATGAGCTTCCACCTGGAGTTAATAAACTAGTAAGATGCTATATAGCTCAAAAAAGAAAAATATCTGTTGGAGATAAGATGGCAGGAAGACACGGTAATAAAGGGGTTATCTCTAGAGTATTACCAGAAGAAGATATGCCATTCTTACCAGATGGAAGACCACTTCAAATATGTCTAAATCCACTAGGGGTTCCTTCACGTATGAATATCGGTCAGGTACTTGAGGTTCACCTAGGATGGGCTGCAAGTGAATTAGGTTGGCATATAGCTACCCCTGTATTTGATGGTGCAACTGAAAGGGAAATAATAGAGTGCCTAGTAAAGGCTGGATATAGAGAAGATGGAAAGACTGTTCTTTATGATGGAAGAACAGGTGAACCATTTGACAACCCAGTAACCGTTGGATATATGTATATATTAAAGCTTGCACACTTAGTTGATGATAAGATTCATGCTAGATCTACAGGACCATACTCACTAGTTACTCAACAGCCATTAGGTGGTAAAGCGCAGTTTGGCGGACAGAGATTTGGAGAAATGGAAGTTTGGGCACTTGAGGCATATGGAGCAGCTCATACACTTCAAGAAATACTAACTGTGAAGTCCGACGATGTAGTTGGAAGGGTTAAAACTTATGAGGCAATTGTAAAAGGTGAAAACATACCTGAACCAGGAGTGCCAGAGTCATTTAAGGTACTTATAAAGGAATTACAAGCATTATGCCTTGATGTAAAAGTCCTAAATGATGACAATGAAGAGATAAAATTAAGAGAGTCAGTAGATGAAGAGGCAGAAGATTTAGGTGTCAATATTGAAGGAAATGAAGAATTGGTTCCACCAGTTCCTACTGATGATTATATCGAGAATGAAGATAGTGATGAAGAGTTAGAAATTGATTATGAAGATTTATCTTTAGATGATCTTCAAGGTGAATTGGAAATAGATGATTTTGGTGATGAACACTAGGAAGGGAGGATGTACCCTTGTTTGAATTAAATAATTTTGATGCACTGCAAATAGGATTAGCTTCTCCAGAGAAGATTAGAGAATGGTCTAGAGGTGAAGTTAAAAAACCAGAAACTATAAACTATAGAACTCTAAAGCCAGAAAGAGATGGATTGTTCTGTGAAAGAATATTTGGACCGATAAAAGACTGGGAATGTCACTGTGGAAAGTATAAAAGAATAAGATACAAAGGTATAGTTTGTGACAGATGTGGAGTAGAGGTTACAAAGGCTAAAGTAAGACGTGAGAGAATGGGGCATATAGAACTTGCTGCCCCTGTATCTCATATATGGTATTTCAAAGGAATACCATCACGTATGGGACTTATATTAGATATGTCTCCTAGAGCACTTGAAAAAATATTGTATTTTGCATCTTATGTAGTATTAGATCCAAAAGAAACACCATTATTAAAGAAGCAGCTACTAAATGAAAAGGAATATAGAGAAGCAGCTGATAAATATGGTGAAGAGAACTTTGTTGCTGGTATGGGAGCAGAATCAGTTAAAAAACTTTTAGAGGAAATAGATCTTGAACAGCTTTCAGCAGAGTTAAAAGAAGATTTAAAGAGCAGTACTGGGCAAAAGAAGGTAAGAATAATCAGAAGGTTAGAAGTTGTAGAATCCTTTAGAAAGTCTAGCAATAGACCAGAGTGGATGATTATTGATGTAATACCTGTAATACCTCCAGATTTGAGACCTATGGTTCAGCTGGATGGTGGCAGATTTGCAACGTCTGACTTAAATGATCTTTATAGAAGAGTAATTAATAGAAACAATAGACTTAAAAAACTTTTAGATTTAGGTGCTCCAGACATCATAGTAAGAAACGAAAAGAGAATGCTTCAGGAAGCTGTAGATGCACTTATTGATAACGGCAGAAGAGGAAGACCTGTAACAGGACCAGGAAATAGGCCGTTAAAATCATTATCAGATATGTTAAAGGGTAAGCAGGGAAGATTTAGACAAAACTTACTTGGAAAACGTGTTGACTATTCAGGACGTTCCGTTATAGTTGTAGGACCTGAACTGAAAATGTACCAATGTGGTCTTCCAAAAGAAATGGCGCTTGAATTATTTAAACCTTTTGTCATGAAGAAATTGGTAGAAAGCGGAGTAGCTCATAATATTAAAAGTGCAAAAAGAATGGTAGAGAGAGTTCAAACTCAGGTATGGGATGTACTTGAAGAAGTTATTGCAGACCATCCAGTTCTTTTAAACCGTGCTCCGACGCTTCATAGATTGGGAATTCAGGCATTCCAACCGGTACTTGTTGAGGGTAGAGCAATAAAGCTTCATCCATTATCATGTACAGCATATAATGCGGACTTTGATGGAGACCAAATGGCTGTCCATGTTCCATTATCTGTTGAAGCTCAAGCAGAAGCAAGATTTTTAATGCTTGCAGCACACAATATAATGAAGCCATCTGATGGTAAACCAGTTGTAGTTCCTACACAGGACATGGTGCTTGGTTCATACTACTTAACTATAGATAAAGATGGCGAAAAGGGAGAAGGAAGAAGTTTCTCATCACCAGATGAGGTAATCATGGCTTACCAGCTTAGCGAAATAAGTATTCACGCAAAAATAAGAGTGAAGATGGTTAAGATTAAGGATGACAAGGAGATTACTGGAATAATAGAAACTACTCCTGGAAAAATCATATTCAACGAAGCTATACCACAGGACTTAGGTTTTATAGATAGAAGTAAACCAGAAAATGAATTTAAGTTAGAGGTTGATTTCCTTGTTACTAAGAAAAACCTTGGAAAGGTTATAGATAAGTGCTACATGAAACATGGAGCAACTAAGACGTCTATAATGCTTGATAACATAAAAGCTAAAGGATATCACTACTCAAGTATAGGGGCTATTACTGTATCTACATCAGATATGGTTGTTCCAGAGAATAAAAAGAAGTTGCTTGAAGAAGCAGATGCTGCAGTTGATAAAATTGAAAAAATGTACAGAAGAGGATTTATATCAGAAGATGAAAGATATGAAAGGGTTATAGAAAAATGGACTAAGACCACTGAAGATGTAGCTGATGCACTTATGAATAACTTGGATAAGTTTAATCCTATATTCATGATGGCTGATTCAGGAGCCAGAGGTTCTAAGAGTCAGATAAAACAGCTTGCTGGTATGAGAGGTCTTATGGCTAACCCATCTGGTAAGATTATAGAATTACCTATAAGATCATCCTTTAGAGAAGGTCTCGATGTACTTGAATACTTTATATCAACACACGGAGCAAGAAAAGGTAATGCCGATACAGCTCTTAAAACAGCGGACTCTGGATATTTGACAAGAAGACTTGTTGATGTAAGCCAAGATGTTATAGTTAGAGTAGAAGATTGTGGAACTCGTGATGGCTACGAGGTTTCTGAAATAAAAGAAGGAAATGAGACTATAGAAAGTTTAGCAGAAAGACTTACAGGAAGATACTCCAGTGAAGATATTCTAGATCCTAAGACAGGAGAAGTAATTGTTGCAAGAGATGCTTATATGGATTCAACAGTTGCTGACAAAGTAGAAGATGCTGGAGTTAAGAAAGTAAAAATTAGATCTGTATTCACTTGTAAATCTAAGCATGGCGTATGTTCAAAATGTTATGGAATGAATATGGCCACTGCGCAAAAGATAAATATAGGCGAAGCAGTTGGTATAGTTGCAGCACAAAGTATAGGAGAGCCAGGTACTCAGCTTACAATGAGAACCTTCCATACTGGTGGAGTTGCTGGAGCTGATATAACTCAAGGTCTTCCTAGAGTTGAAGAATTATTCGAGGCTAGAAAACCGAAGGGTCTTGCTATAGTAAGTGAAGTTTCTGGTACTGTAAAAATGGAAGAAACAAAGAAAAAGAGAATAGTATCTGTTATTACAGCAGGTGGAGAAGAAGTTACCTATGATATACCATTTGGATCAAGACTTAAGGTATCTAACGGTGACGTTATAGAAGCCGGAGATGAAATTACAGAGGGATCTATTAATCCACATGATGTTTTAAGAATCAAAGGAGTTCTTGGAGTTAAGAACTACCTTTTATCTGAAGTTCAAAAGGTATATAGATTACAGGGTGTTGATATCAATGATAAACACCTTGAGGTAGTAGTAAGACAAATGACAAGAAAAGTTAAAATAGAGGAATCAGGAGATACTGAATTACTTCCTGGAACTATGATAGATATATTTGATTTTGAGGAAGAAAATGCAAGAGTAGAAGCTCAAGGAGGAGTTCCAGCTGAGGGAAGAGTTGCGTTGCTTGGTATAACTAAAGCTGCGTTAGCAACAGAATCATTCTTATCAGCAGCTTCCTTCCAAGAAACTACAAGAGTCTTAACTGATGCCGCTATAAAAGGAAAAGTTGATCCGTTATTAGGATTAAAGGAAAATGTAATTATTGGTAAGCTTATACCTGCAGGTACAGGAATGACAAGGTATAGATCAATAAGAATAAACACTGAAAAGGAAAATGAAGAGAATTTATTAAGTAATGAAGCATAAGCTTAACATTTAATTTGTTGACATACTGGTATTAAAGTGATAAAATACATCTGTGTGTTTTTGATGGAGGCAAAGTTTCAGCTTTGTCTCTATAACACTGTAAGGGGGAGCGGAGATTATGATTTGCAGACTTGAGGGAAACAAAGTTGTTGGTGTTAAACAAACAGTAAAAGCTATTAAAAATAATGCTGCTAAAACTGTTTATATAGCTAAGGATGCTGATGATAAGTTGATACAGTCGGTAAAAGTATTAGTTGATGAGAATTCCCAAAGTGTACTATATATAGACACGATGAAAGAATTAGGAAAACTTTGCGGGATAGATGTTGGTGCGGCTACAGCCGCAGTGCTAAACGACTAGTTTTCTTAATAAAGAAGCTTACAGATATTATTTAACATAAATAAAGTGTTACAATTTAGTTATTAAATTAGTTTAATACTAATTTAATTCATATCTTTAAAGGAGGTGTAGATATGCCAACTATAAGCCAATTAGTAAGAAAAGGCAGAAAGACAATAGGTACAAAATCAACAGCACCAGCATTAAAGGAATGTCCTCAAAAGAGAGGAGTTTGTACAGTAGTAAAAACTACAACGCCTAAGAAGCCAAACTCAGCGTTAAGAAAAATCGCTAGAGTTAGACTAACAAATGGATTTGAAGTAACTGCGTACATTCCAGGTGTAGGTCACAACTTACAAGAGCACAGCGTTGTTCTTATAAGAGGAGGAAGAGTTAAAGACCTTCCAGGTGTTAGATACCACATAGTTAGAGGAGCATTAGACTCAGCTGGAGTAGCTAACAGATTACAATCAAGATCAAAATATGGTGCTAAGAGACCAAAACAAAAATAAGATTTGGTCAAATTAAGTTGAAAAGTAGTGCTGCGTCTTCAGCATTTATATATAGATTTATAGATAATTTGCAGAAGTACAAAGCACTTTGCGGTTAAATGTACTATAAGTTATAGAAAATTTTAACCGAGTACCGATGAACTTAAAAGTTAAAATTGTTAAGGAGGGAAGAAAAGTGCCAAGAAAAGGACATATAGCTAAAAGAGATGTGTTACCAGATCCAATGTACAACAGCAAAGTTGTTACAAAGTTAATAAACAGTGTAATGGAAGATGGTAAAAAGGGAGTAGCTCAAAAAATATGCTACGACGCTTTTGAAATAATTCGTACAAAAACTGATAGAGAACCAATAGAAGTTTTTGAAGATGCAATGAATAATGTAATGCCACTTCTTGAAGTAAAAGCAAGAAGAATAGGTGGTGCTACATATCAAGTACCTATGGAAGTTAGACCAGAGAGAAGACAGACATTAGGTATTAGATGGATGCTTATCGCTGCAAGAAAAAGAGGCGAGAAGTACATGAGAGAAAGACTTGCTAACGAATTAATGGATGCAGCTAACAATACAGGTGCAGCTGTTAAGAAAAGAGAAGATACTCATAAAATGGCTGAAGCAAATAAGGCTTTTGCACATTATAGATATTAATATCACAAAACTGTTTTGGAGTTACCAAAACAGTTTTGTCAAATTTAAAATTCATACGTAAAAGGAGGAAATTTAAGTGGGAAGAGAATATCCATTAGAGAAATTCCGTAACATCGGTATTATGGCTCACATCGATGCTGGAAAAACTACGACAACTGAACGTATACTTTTCTACACAGGAAAGACTCACAAAATAGGTGAGGTTCACGAAGGTGCTGCAACAATGGACTGGATGGTTCAAGAGCAAGAAAGAGGAATAACTATAACTTCAGCAGCAACTTTCTGTCAATGGAAAGGTTATGCGATAAACATAATAGATACACCAGGACACGTGGATTTTACAGTAGAGGTTGAAAGATCATTAAGAGTTCTTGACGGATCAGTTACTGTATTAGACGCAAAGAGCGGAGTTGAACCGCAAACTGAAACTGTATGGAGACAGGCAGACAATTACAAAGTACCAAGAATGGTATATGTAAATAAAATGGACTCTACAGGTGCTGACTTCTACATGTGTGTTAACACATTAAGAGATAGATTACACTGTAATGCAATTCCAATTCAGATTCCAGTAGGAGCTGAAGACCAATTTAAAGGAATTATAGATCTTGTTAAAAATGAAGCTATAATATACGAAGATGATTTAGGAACAGTTATGGACTCAGTTGAAATACCAGCTGAATTAAAAGATAAGGCTGCAGAATACAGAACAGCTTTACTTGAAGCAGTAGCTGAACAAGATGAAGAGTTAATGATGAAATATCTTGAAGGCGAAGAGTTCACAGAAGAAGAAATAGTATTAGGACTTAGAAAAGGTGTTATAGCTAACGCTATAGTACCAGTAGTATGTGGATCATCATATAAGAACAAGGGTGTTCAACCAATGATCGATGCTGTAGTTGCATACATGCCATCACCATTAGATATCCCAGCTATACAAGGAACTAACCCAGATACTGGTGCAGAAGACGAAAGACCAGCAGATGATAATGCTCCAATGTCAGCATTAGCATTTAAGATTGCAACTGACCCATTCGTTGGTAAGTTAGCATTCGCGAGAATATACTCAGGTGTAGTTAAGAGCGGTACTTATGTACTTAACTCAACAAAAGGTAAAAAAGAGAGAATAGGAAGAATTGTTAAAATGCACGCTAATCACAGACAAGAGGTTGAAGAACTTCGTGCAGGTGATTTAGGAGCTATAATCGGATTAAAGGAAACAACTACTGGTAATACACTTTGTGATGAATCAGCTCCGATTATACTTGAGAGCATGGAATTCCCAGATCCAGTTATAGATGTTGCTATAGAGCCAAAAACTAAAGCTGGTCAAGAAAAGATGGGTATTGCTTTAGCAAAACTTGCTGAAGAGGATCCAACATTTAAAACATTTACTAACCAAGAAACTGGTCAAACAATTATATCTGGTATGGGTGAGCTTCACCTTGAAATAATTGTTGACAGACTTCAAAGAGAATTTAAAGTTGAGTGTAACGTTGGTAAGCCACAGGTTGCTTACAAAGAAACAATCAGAAAAGCTATTAAAGCTGAAGGTAAGTTTGTTAGACAGTCTGGTGGACGTGGTCAATACGGTCACTGTTGGATAGAAATGATTCCAACAGAAGGAGAATATTCATTTGAAAATGCTATCGTTGGAGGAGCTATTCCTAAGGAATACATTTCACCAATTGATAATGGAATACAAGAGGCTGCGGACAGCGGTATAATCGCAGGATATCCTGTTATCAACTTTAAGATTAAATTAGTTGATGGATCATACCACGATGTTGACTCATCAGAAATGGCATTTAAGATTGCTGGATCTATGGCATTTAAGAATGCAATGGCAAAAGCAGAGCCAGTATTACTAGAGCCTATGATGAAGGTTGAGGTTATAGTGCCTGAAGAGTATATGGGTGATGTAATGGGTGACATTAACTCAAGAAGAGGTAGAATTGAAGGAATGGAAGCTAGAGCTGGTGCTCAAGTTATTAGATCATTCGTACCACTTTCAGAGATGTTTGGTTATGCTACAACATTAAGATCAAGAACTCAAGGTAGAGGTGTTTACTCAATGGTATTTGATCACTATGAAGAAGTACCAAAGAGTATACAAGAGCAAGTAGCAGGAAGCAGAAATGCTTAATTAATAAAATAGATTACTACATTTAAGGAGGAATAATAAAATGTCAAAAGCAAAATTTGAAAGAAACAAACCACACGTAAACATAGGAACAATAGGACACGTAGACCACGGTAAAACAACATTAACAGCAGCAATAACAACAGTATTATCAAAAAAGGGATTTGCAGAAGCATTTGATTATGCAGCAATAGATAAAGCACCAGAAGAAAGAGAAAGAGGAATCACAATCAACACAGCACACGTTGAATATGAAACAGAAAACAGACACTATGCACACGTTGATTGTCCAGGACACGCTGACTATGTTAAGAACATGATAACAGGAGCAGCACAGATGGATGGAGCTATCTTAGTTGTAAGTGCAGCAGATGGTCCAATGCCACAAACAAGAGAGCACATACTACTAGCATCAAGAGTTGGTGTTGACTACATAGTAGTATTCTTAAATAAAGCTGACATGGTAGACGATGCAGAATTATTAGAATTAGTAGAAATGGAAGTTAGAGAATTATTAAGCGAGTACAACTTCCCAGGAGATGATACTCCAATCGTAGCTGGATCAGCATTAAAAGCATTAGAAAACCCAACAGATGAAGAAGCAATAAAACCAATAATGGACTTAATGGCTGCAGTAGACAGCTACATTCCAACTCCAGAAAGAGCAACTGACAAAGCATTCTTAATGCCTGTAGAAGATGTATTCACAATAACAGGAAGAGGAACAGTTGCAACTGGAAGAGTTGAAAGTGGAATATTAAAAGTTGGAGACGAAGTAGAAATCGTAGGAATAAAAGAAGAAAAGGGCAAAACTGTATGTACAGGAGTAGAAATGTTCAGAAAGCTTCTTGATCAAGCGATGGCAGGAGATAACATCGGAGCATTATTAAGAGGTGTTCAAAGAGATGATATCGAAAGAGGTCAAGTATTAGCAAAACCAGGTTCAGTACATCCACATAAGAAGTTCGTAGGTCAAGTATACGTACTAAAAAAAGAAGAAGGTGGAAGACACACTCCATTCTTCGATGGATATAGACCACAGTTCTACTTCAGAACAACAGACGTTACAGGATCAATCAAATTACCAGAAGGAATGGAAATGGTTATGCCTGGAGACCACATAGACATGAAAGTTGAATTAATCACTCCAGTAGCAATGGATGAAGGATTAAGATTTGCTATAAGAGAAGGCGGAAGAACTGTAGGTTCAGGAGTTGTTTCTAAAATAGAAGAGTAATCATAAGTTGTTTTTAATTTTTAAAGGCCTTTAAAATATAAAAGGAAAGAGGACGCTCTTTCCTTTTTATAAAATTAATTAATAAATAATTGGCAATTAATTAATTATTTATTAATTAAAATTTATGCTTGTCAAAAATAAAAATATATTGTATAATTAAGAAGTTGTAAAATGGTAACAGCGATGAGGCAAGAGGTTGCCGGGCTTCCGGGTAATTCTTAGCTGAGTATGCTAGGGTCTTGAACCAGGCGACGGTGGTTTTGTTTATTGGGGTGCTTTAAAAAAAAATTACGCAACACCCGGAACAGTTTACAGAATACATCCGCTGTTGTACGTAGGAAGTAAAGCGTGCATGAAAAGGAGGGAAATAGTAATGGCAAAACAAAAAATCAGAATTAGATTAAAAGCTTTTGATCACAATATATTAGATCAATCAGCTGAGAAAATTGTTGAGACTGCAAAATCAACTGGAGCAAAGGTGGCAGGTCCAGTACCTCTACCAACAGAGAAAGATGTTATAACAGTCTTAAGAGCTGTACACAAGTACAAAGATTCAAGAGAGCAGTTCGAAATAAGAACTCACAAGAGACTTATAGATATAATAAGCCCATCACCAAAGACTGTTGATGCGCTAATGAGATTAGATTTACCAGCAGGTGTTGATATTGAAATAAAACTATAATTGTAATAGATAACTATTACTAACTATTATGATCGTTAAGTCGATCCGCTAATATGTTGAGGAGGTGCAAGATAATGAAAAAAGCTATACTAGGTAGAAAACTTGGTATGACTCAAATATTCGATGAAAATGGAAAAATAATTCCTGTTACAGTAATCGAAGCAGGCCCATGTGTAGTTGTTCAAAAGAAAACTGTTGAAAAAGATGGTTATGATGCTATACAGGTAGGATTTGATGATATAAGAGAAAAGCTTGTTAACAAGCCAAGAAAGGGACATTTTGCTAAAGCAGGTGTTTCACTAAAGAGATTTGTAAGAGAATTTAGACTTGAAGACATAACTTCATATGAAGTTGGTCAAGAAATAAAAGCAGATGTATTTGCAGCTGGAGAAAAAATTGATGTTTCTGGAATATCTAAAGGTAAGGGATTCCAAGGTACAATCAAGAGATGGAATGGTCACAGAGGACCTATGTCCCACGGATCTAAATTCCATAGAGCAGTTGGTTCTATGGGAGCGTCATCAAGTCCATCAAGAACATTTAAAAACAAAAAGTTACCAGGACATATGGGTAATGTGAATACAACAGTATTAAACCTACAAGTTGCTAAGGTAATGCCTGAGAAAAACATCATATTAATAAAAGGTGGAGTACCAGGACCTAACAAAGGATTTGTAGTGATAAGAAATACAGTTAAGGCTTAAGTTTTGGTAGAAAGGAGGATGCAGAATGCTTACAGTAGGATTATTTAACAAAGAAGGTCAAAAAGTTGGAGATGTTCAACTATCAGATAACGTGTTCGGAGCTGAAGTAAATCAATATGCTTTACATCAAGTAGTTGTTGCTTTACTTGCAAATAAAAGACAAGGAACTCAATCAGCTAAAACTAGAGCTGAAGTTTCTGGAGGCGGAATTAAGCCTTGGAGACAAAAAGGAACTGGTAGAGCAAGACAGGGTTCAATAAGAGCACCACAATGGATACATGGTGGTATGGTTTTCGCAGTAAAACCAAGAAGCTATAGAATGTCAGTTCCAAAATCAATGAGAAGAGTAGCTATGAAATCTGCTTTAACTAGCAAGGTTAATGATAACGAAATTTTTGTATTAGAAAATCTTGAATTAGATGCTCCTAAGACAAAAGAAATAGTTAAAATGTTAAGCGCTCTTAACACTAAAAAGACATTAATAGTAACTGCTGAGTCAAATGAAAATGTATATAAATCAGCAAGAAACATTGAGGGAGTTGCAGTTTTACCTGTAAACAACTTAAATGTATATGATTTATTAAAATACGAAAATCTTGTAATAACTAAGGATGCTGTATCAAAAATTGAGGAGGTGTATGTATAATGAAGCTAACTAATTATGATATCATAAGAAGACCTATTATAACAGAAAAAAGTATGGCTTCTATGAGTGATAAGAAATACACCTTTATAGTTGATATACATGCTAATAAGTCTATGATAAAAAGAGCAGTAGAAGAAGTTTTCGGAGTAAAAGTTGAAGATGTAAAAACTGCAAGATACTTAGGTAAGACTAAGAGAGTTGGAGTACATGTTGGAAAAAGACCAGATTACAAAAAAGCAATAATTAAACTTTCAGATGAAAGTAAAGCTATTGAGTTCTTTGAAGGCATGTAATTTAAATAAAGCATTTATTGGTTGAGTACCAGATAAGCTATAAAAAGGAGGGAATACCGAAATGGCAGTTAAAGGTTTTAACCCTACCACACCTTCAAGAAGACAAATGACAATGAGTACTTTTGAAGAAATAACTACAAATGTACCTGAGAAATCTCTTCTTGTTTCAAAGAAAAGAACAGGTGGTAGAAACGCAAACGGTAAGATAACAGTTCGTCACATCGGTGGCGGTGCAAAGCAAAAATATAGAATAATAGACTTCAAGAGAAACAAAGATAGCATACCTGCAAAGGTGTCTACAATAGAGTATGATCCAAACAGATCAGCTTATATCGCTCTTGTAGTTTATGCTGATGGTGAAAAGAGATACATAATAGCTCCAGTTGGATTAAAAGTAGGAGATGTTATAGTATCAGGTGCAGATGCTGATATAAAAGTTGGTAACTGTCTTCCTATAAAGAATATACCTGTTGGTACAATAATTCATAACGTTGAATTATCAGCAGGAAAGGGAGGTCAGCTTGTAAGAGCAGCTGGAAGTTCAGCTCAACTTATGGCTAAAGATGGCAACTATGCAACATTAAGACTTCCAAGTGGAGAAATGAGATACGTTAGAATAGAGTGCAGAGCAACTATAGGAACAGTATCAAATTTAACACACGAAATCATAAACATAGGTAAAGCTGGAAGAAAGAGACATATGGGCGTAAGACCAACAGTTAGAGGATCTGTAATGAACCCTAACGATCACCCACACGGTGGTGGAGAAGGTAAATCTCCTATAGGACACCCAGGTCCACTTACTCCATGGGGTAAACCAGCACTTGGATACAAAACAAGAAAACATAAAAAATATTCAGATAGATTCATTATTAAGAGAAGAAATAAGTAGTTTAGAAGAGAATTTTATATTCTCTTCACTAACTATTAATCACATTGTATGAAGGGAGGCCAATTAAGTGAGCAGATCAGTTAAAAAAGGACCTTTTGTCCATGAAGGACTATTAAATAAAATCAATGAAATGAATAAAGCAGGGGAAAAGAAAGTTATAAAGACTTGGTCAAGAAGTTCAACTATATTCCCTCAAATGATAGGTCACACTATTGCGGTACATGACGGAAGAAAACATGTTCCTGTATATATATCAGAGGATATGGTGGGACATAAGTTAGGTGAGTTCGCACTAACTAGAACATATAAAGGACACGTTGATAAAAACGAAAAATCATCTCGTGTAAGATAATGCGGAAAGGAGGTAACATACGATGGAAGCTAAAGCTATAGCTAAATATATAAGAATGTCCTCAATGAAAATAGGTATTGTTCTTGATTTAATAAGAGGTAAGAATGTAAACGAGGCTTTTGCCATACTACAATATACTCCAAAGGATGCAGCAGAGGTTATTAATAAGGTTTTAAAATCAGCTGTTGCAAATGCGGAAAATAATTTAAATTTAGATATAAACAACTTATATGTTGCGGAAGCATATGTAGGTCAAGGTCCAACATTAAAGAGATTTAGACCACATGCTCAAGGTAGAGCGTTTAGAATAAAGAAAAGAACTAGCCACATAACTCTAGTAGTTAGAGAAAGAGCTTAAAAAGGAGGGAAACAGATGGGACAGAAAGTACATCCACACGGCTTAAGAGTTGGCGTAATCAAAGATTGGGATGCTAAGTGGTATGCAGGTAGTAAGGATTTTGCTAATAATTTAGTAGAAGACAATAAAGTTAGAGAATTTGTTAAACAAAGAACTGCTTCAGCTGGTGTTTCAAGAATTCAAATCGAAAGAGCAGCAAAAAGAATTAAATTAAACATACATACTGCTAAGCCAGGTATGATTATAGGAAAAGGCGGCCAAGGAATTGATGCTTTAAAAGCTGAAATTAAGAAAATGGTTGGCGATAAAAATGTTCTAATAAATATAGTTGAAATAAAGTCTGCTGAGGGAGACGCTCAACTTATGGCTGAGAACATAGCTCAACAACTTGAAAAGAGAATTTCATTCAGAAGAGCTATGAAACAAACAATACAAAGAGCAATGAAAACAGGTGTAAAGGGAGTTAAGACTGCATGTTCAGGAAGACTTGGCGGAGCAGAAATTGCAAGAACTGAGTCATATCATGAAGGCACAATTCCACTACAAACACTTAGAGCTGATATAGACTATGGATTTGCAGAAGCAGATACAACATACGGAAAAATAGGCGTAAAGGTTTGGGTATATAAAGGAGAAGTACTTCCTACTAAAAAGGTTGCTGAAAGTAAGGAAGAAGCTAACGCATAAGGAAGGAGGAATATGACATGTTAATGCCTAAAAGAGTAAAACATCGTAAGGTACAGCGTGGTAGAATGAAAGGCAAAGCTACAAGAGGTAACTTTATAGCATATGGAGATTACGCTATACAGGCTACTGAATGTGGATGGATTACAAGTAATCAAATAGAATCTGCCAGAATAGCTATTAATAGATATATCAAAAGAGGAGGAAAGCTTTGGATAAAGATTTTCCCGGATAAACCAGTTACAGAAAAGCCAGCTGAAACTCGTATGGGTTCCGGTAAAGGTTCACCAGAGTACTGGGTAGCAGTTATTAAGCCTGGTAGAGTATTATTTGAATTATCAGGAGTTAATGAAACAGTTGCAAGAGAAGCTATGAGACTTGCTTCACATAAGTTACCAGTTAAGACTAAATTTGTAACTAGAAGAGATTTTGAAGAAGTGGGTGGTGAAATAAATGAAGGCTAAAGAATTAAGAGAACTTAGACAAAATGGCCCTCAAGATTTGCATGCAAAACTTGATGATCTTAAGGCTGAGTTATTTAACTTAAGATTTCAGTTAGCTACAGGTCAGTTAGAAAACCCAATGAGAATAAGAGAAGTAAAAAAATCTATAGCCCAAATTAAAACCATCCTTAGAGAAGAAGAACTAAGGGCGTTTGAACAGTAGGCTGAAAGGAGGTTTGTCCTGTGGAAAGAGGAAATAGAAAGACAAGAATCGGAAGAGTAGTTTCTGATAAGATGGAAAAGACTATAGTGGTTGCTGTAGAAACTAAAGTTCGTCATCCTTTATATGGTAAAACAGTTAACAGAACTACTAAATTCAAAGCTCATGATGAAAATAACAATGCAAAGATTAATGATAGAGTTTTAATAATGGAAACAAGACCATTGTCAAAAGACAAGAGATGGAGACTTGTAGAAATAGTAGAAAAAGCTAAATAGTTTATGATGCTGAAAGGAGGGTATTTTCAATGATTCAGCAACAAACATTGTTGAAAGTTGCAGATAATTCCGGTGCTAAGGAAATTATGTGTATAAGAGTATTAGGTGGTTCCAGAAGAAAATGGGGAAATATTGGAGATATAATAGTTGCTAGCGTTAAAAGTGCAACACCAGGCGGTGTTGTTAAAAAAGGAGACGTTGTTAAGGCAGTTATCGTAAGATCTGTTAAAGGATTAAGAAGAGCAGATGGATCATATATAAGATTTGATGAGAATGCTGCTGTTATAATAAAAGATGATAAACAGCCAAAAGGAACTCGTATCTTTGGACCAGTTGCAAGAGAGCTAAGAGATAAGGATTTCACAAAAATATTATCATTAGCACCTGAAGTTCTATAGAATAAGGAGGTGGCTATAATGGCAACAAGCAAGATACATGTTAGAAAAAAAGACACAGTTATGGTTATATCTGGAAAAGATAAAGGTAAAATTGGTGAGGTTTTAGCTGTAATGCCTAAGACTGGAAAAGTACTTGTTAAAGGTGTAAACCTAGTAACAAAACACCAAAAACCTAATAGAGCAAATATGCAGGGCGGTATAATACAAAAAGAAGCTGCAGTTTATAGTTCAAAAGTTATGTTATATTGTGACAAGTGCAAATCAGTTACAAGAATAAGTCATAAGTTACTAGAAGACGGAACTAAAGTTAGAGTTTGCAAAAAGTGCGGAGAAACATTCTAATCTTTGAAAGGAGGGCTAAAAATGAGCGTAAGATTACAGGAAAAGTACGAAAAAGAAGTAATTCCAGCTTTAATGAATAAATTTGAATATAAGAACATTATGGAAGTACCAAAACTTGAGAAAGTTGTTGTAAACATGGGTGTTGGAGAAGCTAAAGATAATCCAAAGGTTCTAGAAGCAGCAGTAAGTGATTTAACAATCATTACAGGCCAAAAGCCAATACTTACTAGAGCTAAAAAATCTATAGCTAACTTTAAAATAAGAGAAAACATGCCAATAGGATGTAAAGTTACATTAAGAAAGCAAAAGATGTATGAGTTTGCTGATAAATTAATGAACGTTGCACTTCCAAGAGTAAGAGATTTCTCTGGAGTTTCAGATAAGGCTTTCGATGGAAGAGGAAACTATTCATTAGGAGTTAAAGAACAGTTAATGTTCCCTGAAATAGAATATGATAAAATAGACAAAGTAAGAGGTATGGATATAATCTTCGTTACAACTGCTAAGACTGACGAAGAAGCAAGAGAATTACTAAGATTCCTTGGAATGCCATTTGCTCAAAAATAAGGAGGGAAAAACGTGGCACGTAAAGCTTTAATAGAAAAGTGGAAGAAAGAGCCTAAATATTCAACTAGAGCTTACACAAGATGCAGAATATGTGGAAGACCACATTCTGTATTAAGAAAGTTTGGTATATGCCGTATTTGTTTTAGAGAACTTGCTTATAAAGGTGAAATACCTGGATGCAGAAAAGCAAGTTGGTAACTTAGTTATTGATGAAAGGAGGCACAATAAATGGTAATGACTGATCCTATCGCAGATTTACTTACTCGTATAAGAAACGCAAACATAGTTAGACATGAAATAGTGGAAGTACCTTCTTCAACTATAAAGAAGGCTGTTTTAGATATAATGCTTCAAGAAGGATATATAAAAAATGTAGAGGAATATACTGATGGTTCTGTAAACATGTTAAGACTTCAAATGAAGTATGGTCAAAACAAAGAAAGAGTTATAACTGGACTTAAGAGAATATCAAAGCCAGGATTAAGAGTTTATTGTAGAAAAGAAGAAATTCCTAAGGTTCTTAACGGACTTGGAGTTGCAGTTGTTTCAACTTCAAAAGGAATTGTTACAGATAGAGAAGCAAGAAAACTTGGTGTAGGCGGAGAAGTTCTTTGCTACATTTGGTAATCGAATAATACGGAAGGTGCAATGAGAGATATTTATTGCAGACTTACGAGGAATACAGGAGGTGTAATCATGTCAAGAATAGGAAAACTTCCTATAGCTATACCAGGTGGCGTAACTGTTACTGTAACACCAGACAACGTTGTTACAGTAAAAGGACCAAAAGGCCAGCTTGTTAAAGCTATGAGTGAGAAGATTAATATAGCTATTGAAGATAACTCTGTAGTAGTTACAAGAGACAATGATCAAAAGGAAAAAAGAGCTCTTCATGGATTAACAAGAGCATTAATAAATAACATGGTTATCGGAGTAACTGAAGGATTTGTAAAAACATTAGATTTAGTTGGTGTTGGTTACAGAGCTCAGTTACAAGGAAAGAAATTAGTTATGAACCTTGGATATTCACATCCAGTTGAAATAGATCAAGTTGAAGGAATAACATTTGAAACACCTGCTGCTACTAAGGTTGTTGTTAGAGGTATTGACAAGGAACTAGTTGGTGCAGTTGCAGCAGATATAAGAACTTGGAGAAAGCCTGAGCCTTACAAAGGAAAAGGAATTAAGTATGATAACGAAGTTATAAGACGTAAGGAAGGTAAGACTGGTAAGAAGTAATAGAAAGGAGTGAGCTTTATGTTTAATAAGGACGACAGAAAAAAATCAAGAGTAAGACGTCATTTAAGAGTTCGTAAAAAGATTTTTGGAACAACTGAAAGACCAAGACTTGCGGTTTATAGAAGTGAAAAGAACATATATGCACAAATTATAGATGATATAAACGGAATCACTTTAGTATCTGCTTCTACTCTAGATAAAGATTTCAACGGTGTTGGAAGCAATAAAGAGGCAGCTAAAGTTGTTGGTGAAATAGTAGCTAAAAGAGCTCTTGAAAAAGGAATTACAGAGGTAGTTTTTGATAGAGGTGGATACGTATATCACGGTAGAGTACAGAACCTTGCAGAAGGAGCAAGAGAAGCTGGCTTACAGTTCTAGAGAAGGAGGGAAATAAATGAGAATCGATCCTAGCACTTTAAATCTTAAAGAAAAAGTTGTATTCATAAACAGAGTTGCTAAGGTTGTTAAAGGTGGTAGAAACTTTAGATTCAGCGCGCTTGTTGTTGTTGGTGATGAGAACGGACACGTAGGCGTAGGTACTGGTAAGTCTATAGAAATACCAGAAGCAATCAGAAAAGCAATTGAAGATGCTAAAAAGAATTTAATTGAAGTTCCAATAGTTGGTACAACAGTACCTCACAACATATCAGGTGAATTCGGAACTGGTAAAGTACTTATAATGACAGCTTCAGAAGGTACAGGAGTTATAGCGGGTGGTCCTGCTAGAGCGGTACTTGAACTTGCTGGCTTAAAGGATGTTAGAGCTAAGTCATTAGGATCTAACAACCCAAGAAACATGGTTAACGCAACACTAAACGGTTTATCAAGACTAAGAACAGCTGAACATATAGCTAAACTTAGAGGTAAAACTGTTGAAGAGATTTTAGGTTAAGGGGGGGGAATGGCCTTGGCTAAACTTAAAATAACTTTAAAAAAGAGTTTAATAGGTAGAAGAGATGATCATATTGCTACTGTCAATGCTCTTGGATTAAAGAAAATCGGCAAGACTGTAGAACATGAGGAGACTCCTCAAATTAGAGGTATGATAAATAAAGTTAGCTATCTTTTATGCGTAGAAGAGGTATAATACAGAGGAGGTGTAGATAGAATGAAACTTCATGAATTAAAACCAGCTGCTGGTTCAAGAAAAGCTCCTAAGAGAGTAGGTAGAGGTACTGGATCAGGATTAGGAAGAAACGCTGGTAAAGGTGAAAAAGGACAGAAGGCTAGAAGTGGTGGTGGAGTAAGACCAGGATTTGAAGGAGGTCAGATGCCACTATACAGAAGACTTCCAAAGAGAGGTTTCACTAATATATTTGCAAAAGAATATTCTGAAATCAATATCGATAGATTAAATATATTTGAAGATGGCACAGAAATTACACCTGAACTATTACTAGAAAAAGGAATAGTTAAAAAAGCTAAAAATGGAGTAAAAGTATTAGGAAACGGTGAATTACAGAAGAAGCTAACAGTTAGAGCAGCAAAATTCACAAAAGCTGCTGCTGAGAAAATAGAAGCAGCAGGAGGAAAAGTTGAGGTGATATAGGTGCTATCAACCTTACGTAACGCCTGGAAAGTTCCTGAACTTCGAAAGAGACTATTATTCACATTATTTATGGTAGCAATTTTCAGGATGGGAAACTTCATTCCTGTTCCTGGAATTGACACTGCAAAGCTTGCAGATTTAACTAAGAGTGGATCGCTGTTTGGTTTTTACGATTTGATATCCGGTGGTGCATTTAGTAGATTTAGCATATTTGCCATGGGAGTAGTTCCATTTATCAACTCTTCCATCATAATGCAGTTGTTGACAATTGCAGTCCCTCGCTTAGAACAACTTTCTAAGGAAGGCGAAGATGGAAGAAAGAAGATACAACAGTATACTAGATATGCTGCAGTACCGTTGGGAATAGTTCAGGCATTTAGTACGTATGCTATCATAACTAGGGCTAATGCACTTCAAGATCCTTCAAATAAGTTTAATGTATTTTTAATAATACTTACGTTAACCACGGCTTCTACTTTTCTAATGTGGTTTGGTGACAAAATTACAGAAAAAGGAATCGGAAATGGTATTTCTCTTTTAATATTTGTAAATATTATTTCAAGATTTCCTACTACTATATATCAAGTTGTTGGACTTCAGAAAGCAGAAACTGTTAACTTTATTGAAGTTATAATATTTGTTATAGCAGTAGCTCTATTATTTATAGCAGTTGTAATTATGAGTTTAGCAGAACGAAGAATTCCCGTACAGTATGCCGGAAAAACTGCTGGTGGTAGACTCTACAAGGGTCAATCAACTCATATTCCTATTAATGTAAACGGAGCTTCAGTTATTGGAATAATATTTGCAATATCTGTAATGCAGTTTCCGATGACTATAGGACAGTTTTGGCCAGATTCTGCCTTTTATAAGTTTATAACAATGAGTAAGTTTAGTTTATTTAAAGAAAGCAGCTGGCAATATGCCTTAACTTACTTTATTTTAACTATTTTCTTTACTTGGTTTTACACTGAGGTTACATTTAAACCAGAAGAAATGGCTGAAAACATGTATAAGTCTTCTGGATTTATACCAGGAATCAGGCCGGGAGAACCAACAGCTAATTATATCGGAAAAGTTCTTACCAGGATAGCAATACTTGGAGGAGCTTTTGCAGGAATAATAGCTATAACTCCAATAGTAGCTGAATCTTATACAAACTTTAAAGGAATATACTTTGGTGGTACGGGTCTATTAATTATAGTGGGCGCTGCCCTAGATACTTTAAGACAAATTGAGTCGCAATTAGTAATGCGTCATTATCAAGGATTCTTGAAGTAATAAAGATATTTGGAGATGATGTAGGTGAAAATAATTTTACTAGGTCCTCCAGGAGCTGGAAAAGGAACACAGGCTAAATTGATTAGTGATGAATACTCAATACCTCACATATCAACAGGAGATATTTTCAGAAAAAACATTTCAGAAAAAACTCCTCTTGGAATTGAGGCTAAAGGTTATATGGATAACGGACAATTGGTGCCTGATGATGTTACTATACGTATAGTTGAAGATAGATTGAGTATGGATGATTGTAAGATTGGATTCTTATTAGATGGCTTTCCAAGAACAACAAAACAGGCTGAAGCCCTAGACTCATTCTTAAATTCCAATGGACAAAAAATTGACACTGCTCTTCTAATAGACGTTCCTAGAGAATTTATATTAGAAAGAATGACAGGAAGAAGAGTTTGTCCTACTTGTGGAGCTAGTTATCATATTAAGTTTAATCCTTCAAAAAATGAAGGCAAGTGTGATGCTTGTGGTAGCAGCTTGATACAGAGAAAGGATGATACTGAAGAAACAGTTAAAGAAAGATTAGATGTTTACGATAATCAAACTCAACCGCTAATTCAGTATTTTGATAATCAGAATAAACTCTCTCGTGTAGATGGAACAGGAGATATTAAGGAAGTTTTCCAAGATATTTCTAATGTTTTGGGAGCGGTTTAAAATGATTATAATTAAGAATGATAAAGAAATTGAGTATATGAGGGAAGCTGGAAAAATTGTTGCTAATACCCTGTTAAGACTTGAAGAGGTAATAAGACCTGGAATAACGACTGCAGAATTGGATATAATTGCAGAGGAGTATATTACAAAGCAAGGAGCAAAACCGTCCTTCAAGGGATATTACGGTTTTCCCGCTTCGATATGTGCTTCTGTTAACAAAGAAGTAGTTCATGGAATTCCATCTAATAAAGTAATTTTACAAGAAGGCGATATAATTAGTATTGATTGTGGAGCCGTACTCAATGGTTATCACGGAGATGCAGCACGAACTTTTGCAGTTGGAAAGATTTCTGACAAAGCTCAGCAATTAATTGATGTAACTAAAGAAAGTTTCTTTAGAGGGGTGAAAAAAGCAGTTATTGGTAATAAGCTAACTGATATTTCTGCCGAGATTCAAAAATACGCTGAGAGTTTTGGATACTCTCTTGTCAGAGATTATGTAGGCCATGGTATAGGAAAGGATATGCATGAAGATCCTGAGGTACCTAACTTTGGAAGACCTGGAAGAGGTCCGAAATTATGTAGGGGCATGGTTTTAGCAATAGAGCCTATGGTTAACATAGGAAATTATCATGTAAGAGTGGAATCTAATGATTGGACAGTTATAACTGAAGACGGAAGTTTGTCAGCTCATTATGAAAATACTGTCGCTATCTTGGATGATGGTCCCGAAATACTTACCTTAGTTTAGCAGAGGTGAATATATTGTTAGACAGTAATAACTATTTAGGAAGAATAGTTTACTCAAAAGCAGGAAGAGATAAAGATAAGTTTTTTATAATACTAGGTGTATTAAATAAGGAGTATGTCCATGTTGCTGATGGAGTACTCAGGACTGTAAATAGACAGAAGAAGAAAAAAGTAAAGCATCTAGGTTTCACTAGCGTAATGGCTGATGAAATAAAAAACTTATTATTATCAGGCAAACAAGTTACTGATGCAATGATAAGGGAAATTTTGCAGTCTTACGACAATAATAAGGAGGTTTGATTACCTTATGTCAAAAGATGACGTTATTGAAATGCAGGGTACTGTTCTTGAAGCATTACCTAACGCAATGTTTGAAGTAGAGTTGGAAAGCGGACATAAAATACTAGCACACATATCAGGTAAATTAAGAATGAATTTCATAAAAATTCTACCAGGTGATAAAGTTACAGTAGAACTTTCTCCATACGATTTAACTCGTGGAAGAATAACCTGGAGAGCAAAGTAATAAGGAGGGTTAGCTATGAAAGTGAGACCATCAGTTAAGCCTATTTGTGAAAAATGCAAGATCATTAGAAGAAAAGGAAGAGTAATGGTTATCTGTGAAAATCCTAAGCATAAGCAAAAACAAGGCTAATTAACTAGTTAAATAAAATGATTATTGTTTAGTTTAAGTTAGTAACGTTTTAGGTGCGGCTGTAATAGATAAATAATGTCTATTAACCTAAAACTTTATATAAATTTAAAATTAATACATGTAATTTATTCCATACCAATTAGATACTCAGGAGGTGTAAATTTTAATGGCAAGAATAGCAGGTATTGACCTACCAAAAGAAAAAAGAGTTGAAATAGGTCTAACTTATATATATGGAATAGGATTACCAACTTCTCAAAAGATTCTTAAAGAGACTGGAGTTAATCCTGAAACAAGAGTTAGAGATTTAACTGAAGATGAAGTAAATACATTAAGAGATTATGTTAACAAGAATATAAAGGTTGAGGGTGACTTAAGAAGAGAAATCGCTCTTAACATAAAGAGATTAATAGAAATTGGTTGTTATAGAGGAATTAGACACAGAAGAGGTCTACCAGTAAGAGGACAAAAGACTAAAACTAATGCTAGAACGAGAAAAGGTCCTAAGAAGACAATAGCAGGTAAGAAGAAGAAATAATAGTATAAGGAGGGAAAATGATGGCAGCTGGAGCAAGAGGTAAAAAGACAAGAAGAAAAAAAGAGAGAAAAAATATTGAGCACGGTTGTGCACATATAAAATCAACTTTCAACAACTCAATAGTTACAATTACTGATGCTGTTGGAAATGCTTTATCATGGGCTAGCGCAGGCGGTTTAGGATTTAGAGGTTCAAGAAAGAGCACTCCATTTGCAGCACAGATGGCAGCTGAAACTGCATCAAAAGCAGCAATGGAACATGGATTAAAGAGTGTTGAAGTTTACGTAAAAGGACCAGGAGCTGGTAGAGAAGCAGCGATAAGATCATTACAAGCTGCTGGTTTAGAAGTTACTTTAATAAAGGACGTTACTCCAATACCACACAACGGATGTAGACCACCAAAAAGAAGAAGAGTTTAGTAGTAGGAGGTGTAATTTATATGGCAAGATATACTGGACCTGCATGTAGAATTTGCAGAAGAGAAGGTTTAAAACTATTCCTTAAGGGAGATAGATGTTATACAGATAAGTGCTCATTCTCAAGAAGAGGTTATGCGCCAGGACAGCACGGACAGGGTAGAAAGAAGTTATCCAACTATGGATTACAATTAAGAGAAAAGCAAAAGGCTAAGAAGATGTACGGATTGTTAGAAGGACAATTTAGAAAGACTTATGAAAGAGCTGAAAGAATGAGAGGAATAGCAGGTGAAAACCTACTAAAGCTTCTTGAATTAAGACTTGATAATGTAGTTTACAGATTAGGTTTTGGTGGATCTAGAAGTGAATCAAGACAGCTAGTAACACATGGACATTTCTTAGTTAACGGAAAGAAAGTAGATATTCCTTCATATCAAGTATCAGCTAATGATGTTATAACTGTTCGTGAAAAGAGTAGAGCATCAGAGAAGTTCAAGGTTTTCGCTGAGAATCCAAAGACTGTACCAGCTTGGTTAGAGGGAAGCACTGCGGAGTTTGAAGGAAAGGTTACAAGAGAGCCTTCAAGAGAAGATATAGATATTCCTGTTAACGAAACATTAATAGTTGAGTTATATAGTAAGTAATTAATATAGAATCAGTTGCCCTCAAAATACATTATTAGATAAATAGAAGGAGGGTTATATTCATGTTAGAGATAGAAAAGCCAAAAATAGAATGTGTTGAAGTAAGTGAAGATGGCACCTATGGTAAATTTGTTGTAGAGCCATTAGAAAGAGGTTATGGTATTACTCTAGGCAATGCTTTAAGAAGAATTCTTCTTTCCTCATTGCCAGGAGTTGCCGCTAACCACATCAGAATTGATGGAGTACTTCATGAGTTTTCAACTGTTCGTGGAGTAAAAGAAGATGTTGCTGAGTTAATTCTAAATATTAAAGGCCTAGCTTTAAAAATGAGTGGAGACGGTTCTAAGACTATCGTTATAGATGCCCAAGGACCAGGTGAAGTTACTGCTGGAGACATAAAAGCTGATGGAGATGTAGAGATAATTAACAAAGACTTACATATTGCGACTCTTGATGATGACGGGAAGTTATATATGGAGATTTTAGTTAATAGAGGTAGAGGTTACGTTTCCCAAACTAAAAACAAATCTGAAGATATGCCTATAGGTACTATTCCTGTAGACTCAATATATACTCCTATTAAGAGAGTTAACTTTATTGTAGAGAATACAAGAGTAGGTCAGATTACTGACTACGATAAGCTATCTCTTGAAGTATGGACTAATGGTACAATAATGCCAGATGAGGCTATAAGTTTATCAGCAAAGATTCTAATTGAGCATTTCAAATTGTTCATGACTTTAACAGATCATGCAAACAATGTAGAAATAATGGTAGAAAAAGAAGAAGATAAGAAAGAAAAAGTTCTAGAAATGACAATTGAGGAACTTGACTTATCTGTTAGAAGCTATAACTGCTTAAAAAGAGCTGGTATAAATACAGTGCAGGAATTAACTGAAAGAACAATGGATGATATGATGAAGGTTAGAAACCTTGGTAAGAAGTCCTTAGAAGAAGTTGAGCAAAAGCTTGAGGCATTAGGATTGTCTCTAAAGCAAAGCGAAGAGTAAAATCGGATTATATTTATATACTCAGAGAAAAGTCAAGGTAAGGAGGTATAGAGATGGCAGGATATCGTAAATTAGGTCGTCCAACTGACCAAAGAAGAGCAATGCTTAGAAACCTTGTTACTAGTTTCTTAAAGCATGGAAAAATCGAAACAACAGAGACTAGAGCAAAGGAAACTAAAAATTTAGCTGAGAAAATGATCACTCTTGCAAAAAGAGGAGATCTTCATGCTAGAAGACAGGTGCTTTCTTTCGTAACAGAAGAGGAAGTTGTAAGAAACTTATTTGATAATGTAGCTCCTAAGTATGCTGAAAGAAATGGTGGATATACTAGAATGTATAAAGTAGGTCCAAGAAGAGGCGACGGAGCTGAATTAGTTATACTAGAGTTAGTATAATATACAGGGGATTAAGTAAACTAACTTAATCCCCGTTTTGCTATAATTTATAAAAGTTTCTTTAATGCTTCATTAAGTTTGAGAGGTGTTCCCATGGAGGATAAGATGATAGAGTGTAATGGTGTTATTTATAGATATGCTTCTAGTGATAAAGATGATGGGAAATTAGCTTTAAATGGCGTTAATCTACAGGTAAATAAAGGGGAATTTCTTGTAATATTAGGTAGAAACGGATCGGGTAAATCTACTATAGCTAAGCATATGAACGCACTGCTGGTTCCATACGATGGAAAAGTATACGTAGATAAACTTGATACATCAGATGAAAGAAATATCTGGGATATAAGAAACAAAGCTGGTATGGTATTTCAGAATCCAGATAATCAAATTGTTGCTACTATAGTTGAAGAAGATGTAGCTTTTGGTCCAGAAAACTTAGGAGTTGAGCCTACTGAGATTAAACAAAGAGTTGATGAGTCATTAAAAAGCGTAAATATGCAGGACTACAGGAGGCATGCCCCTCATTTGTTGTCTGGAGGCCAGAAACAAAGGGTAGCTATAGCTGGAGTATTAGCAATGAGACCAGAGTGCATAATATTTGATGAATCTACTGCTATGCTTGATCCGTCAGGTAGAAAAGAAGTTATAAGTTCTATAAAAGAGCTTAATGGCAAACATGGCATAACTATAGTATTAATTACTCATTATATGGAAGAGGCTGTTGAAGCAGATAGAATAATTGTTATGGATGAAGGAAAGATTATAATGGAAGGCAATCCTAAGTCTGTTTTTCCAAATGTAAGTAAAATGCAAAAGATAGGACTAGATGTCCCTCAAATGACAGAATTAGCTTATGAGCTTAAAAATAGTGGAATTGATATAAGAAAAGATATATTAACAATAGATGAGATGGTGGATGAATTATGTCGATTAAAATAGAGAATTTAACTCATATATATATGAAAGGCTCTCCCTTTGAAAAAAAGGCACTTGATAATGTAACTATCAATATTAATACAGGTGAATTTATTGCCTTAATCGGTCATACTGGTTCAGGAAAGTCTACGCTTATCCAACACATAAATGGTCTTTTAAAACCTAATTCAGGCAAGATAATAATAGAAGATGTAGATATTACTGAAAAAAAGATTAACCTAAGTTCCATTAGAAAGAAGGTAGGTCTAGTTTTTCAGTATCCCGAATATCAATTATTTGAAGAAACTATAGAAAAAGACATTGCTTTCGGTCCTAAAAATTTGGGGCTAAGTGATGATGAGATAAATAAAAGAGTAAAAAGAGCCATGAATATGGTTGGTTTAGACTATGAGAGTTATAAAGACAAGTCCCCTTTTGAATTAAGTGGTGGTCAGAAGAGAAGAGTAGCAATTGCTGGAGTTGTGGCTATGGAGCCAAAGGTTTTAATATTAGATGAGCCTACTGCAGGACTGGATCCTAAAGGAAGAGATGATATTTTAGGACAGATAAAGAAGCTGCATAATGAGTATAAAATGACTATAATTCTTGTTTCACATAGTATGGAAGACGTAGCAAAACTAGCTGATAGAATATTAGTTATGCATAAAGGACAGTGTATACTAGATGGGCCACCAGCTAAGGTATTTAGGGAAATAGATACATTAGAAAGTGTAGGTCTTGCAGTGCCACAGGTAACCTATCTTGTAAGAAGACTTAAAAATTTAGGAATGAGTATACCTGAAGATATATTTACTGTGGAACAGGCTAAACTGGAAATACTCAAAATACTAAATAAAGGTTAGGAGAGCTAGCAAATGATTAAAGATATTACCATAGGTCAATATGTTCCAGGTGATTCGTTTGTACATAAATTAGATCCAAGAGTTAAAATTTTAATATCTTTAATATATATAATTGATTTATTTATTGTAAATAGTTTTAAAGGTTATATATTTATAACTTTATTTACCTTTGTTGTAATAGTTATTTCCAAGGTGCAATTTAGGTATATTTATAAAGGACTTAAGCCCATATTAATACTAGTACTTATCACTGCAATATTAAATCTACTTATGACAGAAGGAGCAAATCCTCCGTTATTTCACTGGAGGTTTATAACTATATATAAAGAGGGATTAATTTTAGCTGCATTCATGATTCTAAGACTAGTATTTTTAATAATAGGAACCTCCTTGCTTACTTTAACCACATCACCAATTGAATTAACCGACGGAATTGAAAAGCTTTTAAATCCGTTAAAAAAGGTAGGAGTACCTGCTCACGAATTAGCAATGATGATGACTATTGCCCTTAGATTTATACCAACTTTAATGGATGAAACTGATAAAATTATGAAAGCTCAAATGGCAAGAGGAGCAGATTTTGAATCTGGAAACCTTATTCAAAGAGCTAAAAACTTAATTCCTATACTAGTTCCACTTTTTATTAGTTCCTTTAGAAGAGCTGATGAATTAGCCATGGCTATGGAAGCAAGATGTTATAGAGGGGGAGAAGGAAGAACTAGAATGAAGCAATTAAAGTTAACTAGCAGGGATCTTATAGCATCTACTGCTATGCTATGCTTAGTGTTTATATCTATATTGAGCAGGATGTGGGTATAATGAGAAATATAAAATTAGTAATAGAGTATGATGGATCTAATTATGCTGGATGGCAAAAACAGAACAAGGAAATTACAATTCAGCAAAAAATTGAAGAGGCAGTAGAAAGAGTGACAGGGGTATTTTCTGAAGTAATAGGTTCTAGTAGAACTGATGCTGGAGTTCATGCAAAAGGATTTGTATGTAACTTTCTTACTGAGAGTAAAGTTCCTTCTGAAAGATTTAAGAAAGCCTTAAATAGTTTTTTACCAGATGATATTGTTATAATAAAATCTGAAGAAGTTGATTTAGATTTTCATGCAAGGTATGATAGTACAGGCAAGAGATATGTTTATACTGTCATGTTGGCAAAACAAAGGCCTGCTATCGGAAGAAACTATGTCTATTATTTTCACCGAGATTTAGATATAGATAAAATGAAAGAAGCAGCGAAGAACTTTATAGGAACACATGATTTTTCTGCTTTTAAAAAAAGTGGAAGTAGTGTAAAAACTTCTGTTAGAACAATAAGTCAAGTTAACATAGTAGAAGATGAGAATGTTATTAAATTTACTATTGTAGGTGATGGGTTTTTATATAACATGGTAAGAATAATGGTCGGTACCTTGCTAGAGGTAGGAGTAGGTAGATTTGAGCCAAAGTATTTAGTAGAAATACTTAAATCTAAGGATAGAACTAAAGCCGGAAAATCTGTCCCTGCTAGCGGACTGTGTCTAGAAGAAGTATTTTATTAGAAGTTATTTATATAATGAATTATATTGACACGCCAGGCAGATTGTATTATAATATTATGTGTTTGTATCTAAAGTATAAAAGATCCACTAGCCCCGGATCTTTATATATAGAAACGTATTTTGTATAGAAGAATTCAGGGAGGGAAAATGATGAAATCATACATAGCAAAAACACAAGAAGTTGAAAGAAAATGGTATGTTGTTGATGCTGCTGGAAAGCCATTAGGAAGAGTAGCAAGTCAAGTTGCTTCAATTTTAAGAGGAAAGAACAAACCTACATTTACACCACACGTAGATACTGGAGATTTTGTTATAATAATTAATGCAGAAAAGGTTGTTTTAACTGGTAAGAAATTAGATCAAAAAATGTTAAGACACCACTCATTATATCCAGGTGGATTAAAAGAGACTCCATATAGAGAAGCTATAGCAAAGAAGCCTGAGTTTGTATTCAGTGAAGCTGTTAGAAGAATGCTTCCAAAGGGAGTATTAGGAAGACAAATGCTTAAGAAGCTAAAAGTATACAGAGGTGCTGAGCACAATAATGAAGCTCAAAAACCAGAAGTATTAGAATTAAGATATTAATTGGAAGCTGGAAGGAGGAGAAAAAATGGCTAAAGTGCAATATTTTGGAACAGGAAGAAGAAAGAAATCTGTTGCGAGAGTAAGACTTGTACCTGGAGAAGGTAGAGTAATAATAAATAAGAGAGATATAGAGAACTTTTTTGGATTGGAAACTTTAAGAGTAATAGTTAACCAACCATTAGTTTTAACTGAAACTAAAGAGAAATTCGACGTTTTAGTAAATGTTCATGGTGGTGGATATACTGGTCAGGCAGGAGCTATAAGACACGGTATATCAAGAGCTCTTTTAAAAGCAGATGAAAGCTTAAAGCCAGAACTTAAGAAAGCTGGTTTCTTAACAAGAGATCCAAGAATGAAGGAAAGAAAGAAATACGGTCTTAAGAAAGCTAGAAGAGCTCCACAATTCTCAAAGAGATAATGAAAAGAGAGGTAATAACCTCTCTTTTTTTTATTTTATATTAAATTATTATTAATTAAATAGCACATATTAAGCATAAAATATATAGGAAGTTATCATTAAGGAGGAGGATGGGTTGAACTATAGAAATAGAAAATTGATATTAATAACACTTGTAATTTTCTTGGGTATGACTTCTGTATTATATGCAAACATAAAATATTCTACGCCTACAACTAAAAACAAGTTCCATTTTATAAATAGTGAAGAAGATAGGGTTATACTTATAGATCCGGGACACGGTGGTGTAGATGGAGGAGCCTCTGGAATAAAAAGTGGCATTTTGGAAAAAGATATTAATCTAAAAATTAGCACTAGGCTTAGGGATAAGCTAGAAAAACAAGGTTATAAAGTAGTAATGACTAGAGAGGACGATAGAGGATTATACGAAGACGAAGGTAGAATAAGAAAAAAGAAGTTAGAAGACTTGAATAACAGAGTTAAAATTAAAAAGGATTCTAACTGTGATATGTTTATTAGTATACATTTAAACGCATTTCCTGAGACTAGATATTACGGAGCACAGGTGTGGTACTCCAGAAATAAGGATAGCCAAAGACTTGCTAGAATAGTCCAAGAAAACTTTAAAAAAGACTTAGATATAAATAATAATAGACAAGAGAAGCCGGCATTAGACTCCTATAAAGTCTTGAGGGTTAATGATGATATGCCTAGTATATTAATTGAATGTGGATTTTTATCTAATCCTGGTGAGGAGCAGAAGCTTACCACTGATGAGTATCAAAATATAATAGCTGAATCTATAGTAAAATCTTTAAATACATACTATGGTGGATAAAAAGCAATAAAAGCTGCATATTACAGTAAAAAAATGCAGCTTTTATTGCTTTTTTATTCATGACTAAATTTTTAAAAAATGAATATTTATTAGTGCCATATTAAGGAATGGATTTATAAAAGTCCAATAGTTAAATGTTTTCAGTGCCAATAGCTGAAATATAAACTATGAATAATTATTAATATATACAGAATAAGTAATAACCATATGTGAATTCATAACAAAATTTTCTTAAATTTGAATTTTGTTAGAAAATTATTGATGTCCATTCTATACTGTGCTATCATAAAATTATAAAATGGATTGGTCCATTAATCCAATAAACTTTGGGGTGATTATTATAGAGATTAGAATAAATAAAGAGAGCGGCGTTCCGCTTTACTTGCAAGTAAAAAAACAAATCATGGACTTAATAAAGAATGGGTTCTTAAAGGTTGGAAATAAAATGCCAACTGAGAGAGAGTTATCTGAAAAGTTAAAAGTAAGCAGAAATACAATTAGTACAGCTTATAATGAACTAGAGCAAGAGGGAGTTTTAAAATCTTACCAGGGAAGAGGAACTTTTGTAGCAGAAGAGGCAAACCCATGGAAAGCTCAAAATATAAAAGAGAAGATAATTAAGTTTGTTGATCTTGGACTAGAAGAAGCTCTTGAAATAGGAATGGATGTAGATGAATTTTTAGAAATAGTCACTCAAAGAGTAAAAGAAAAGAAAGAATTAATGAGTAAAATAACGGCACTATATGTTGAATGTAATATTGAACAATCAAGAATGTTTAGTAAGCAGTTAACGGATAGCACAAATATGAGTGTAATTCCGTTGACCTTAGATGATATAAGAATCATAGATAAAAAAACAAAAGAACTTGTAGAAAAATCTCAAGTTATAATAGCTACATTTAATCATGTTAACGAAGTTGTAGAGTTAACCAAGCCTTTTAAGAAGGAGGTAATTGGTGTAGCTATCAATGTAGATTTAGAAACTATAGTTAAAATTGCTAGGTATCCAGAGAGTACTAGATTTGCATTTGTGTGTATGTCACAAGAATTTATGTTTAAAGCTAGAGGTGCTCTAGAAAAAGCTGGACTTGGCAATATAAATATTCAATATACAAATACTAGTGAAAAAAGTGAGTTGGTAAAAGTTATAAATAACTCTGATGTAATAATAGTGTCACCTGGTAGATACAACGATGTAAAGGAAAATATTAAAGGTGATAAGGAAATAATGAGATTTTTATATAGCCTTGATGACAGCTCAGTAAAAGCTCTAAAGTCAAAAATCATAGAATTAAAATATCAAAAGTAATTTTCAGGGGGTTTCATAATGAAAACTTTAGTTATAGGTGTAATCGGTTCAGACTGCCACGCTGTTGGGAATAAGATATTGGAACATTCTTTTACGCAGGCAGGATTTAATGTTGTTAATATAGGAGTTCTTTCTCCACAAGAAGATTTTATAAATGCAGCAATAGAAACTAATGCAGATGCAATATTAGTATCTTCATTATATGGACATGGAGAAATAGATTGTAGAGGATTAAGAGAAAAGTGTGATGAGGCCGGACTTAAGGGAATTCTCATGTATGTAGGAGGAAACTTAGTTGTAGGAAAACAAAAATGGGAAGATGTTCACCAAAAGTTCAAGGAGATGGGATTTAACAGAGTATACGCACCTGGAACATCACCAGAAATTACAATAGAGGATTTAAAGGTTGATTTGAAAATAGAAGGTTAATAAAAATAAACCTCTGTGGGGAAAACAGGAGTGATGGATTTGGATAGTTACTTGCTCATAGATTTTGGTAGCACCTATACTAAGCTTACTGCCGTAGATATAGAGAATGAAGAAATAATTGCTACAGCTAAAGATATTACTACTATTGAAAACGATATAATGGTAGGCTTTGATAACGCCTTTCAAAAACTGGAGGATCAATTAAAGGGTAAAGAAATCAATTTTACTAAAAAGTTAGCATGTTCTTCTGCAGCAGGTGGTTTGAAAATGATTGCTATAGGACTTGTACCAGAGCTTACAGCTGAAGCAGCAAAAAGGGCTGCATTAGGAGCTGGAGCTAGAGTATTAAATGTTTATAGTTATGATCTGACATCAAAGGAAATAGAGGAAATTAGAAATTCAAAACTAGATATTATCCTTTTAGCTGGAGGAACGGATGGAGGAAACAAAGATTGTATAATCCATAATGCGAAGATGCTAGCGGAAAGTGGAATGAAAGTACCAATAGTTGTAGCTGGAAATAAAGTTGCAGTAGATGATGTAGAAAAAATACTAAAAGATGCAGGTATGTTTTATAAAATAACTAGCAATGTAATGCCTAAGCTTAATGTTTTAGATGTTGAGCCTGCTAGAGAAGAAATAAGAAAAATATTTATGGAAAAAATAATAGAAGCTAAGGGCATGAAAAATGCTGAAAACTATATAAGCGGAATTTTAATGCCAACTCCAGCTGCAGTACTTAAAGCTGCTAGAGTTTTAAGTGAGGGAACTGATAAGGAAGAAGGGTTAGGCGATTTAATTGTGGTTGACATTGGAGGAGCAACTACCGATGTGCATTCACTAGCAGATGGTGAGCCTTCAAAGGCAGGAGTAACATTAAGAGGACTTCAGGAACCTTTTGCAAAGAGAACAGTTGAAGGTGATTTAGGAATGAGGTACTCTGCTGTTGCATTATGGGAAGCGGCCACAACAAGAAAAATTCAGAAATATCTTGATGATAAAACAGTAGATGTTGAGGAAAACTGTAGATATAGATCAGAGAATATAAGAATGGTTCCAACCACAGAAGAGGAAATAAAGTTCGACGAAGCGATGGCTAAAGTTGCAACTGAGTTAGCATTAGAAAGACATGTTGGGGTTCTTGAAACCTTATATACTCCGTGTGGAGTAGTATACTCTCAGGAAGGCAAGGACTTATTAGAGGTTAAGTATCTAATAGGAACAGGTGGGGTATTGGTTCATAGTGAACATCCTGCTGAGATATTAAAAGCAGGAAACTTTGATAAAGTCGATCCTACACATTTAAAGCCACAAAATCCTGAATATTTAATGGACAAAACGTATATAATGTCAGCTATGGGATTGTTAGCAGAAGAGAATTCAGATATGGCAGTTAGAATCATGAAAAAATATTTATTGAAGGTTGTTTAGGAGGTAATTCGATTGGAACTTAAAAATAAAAAATGGACAGATGAAGAATTTTTTAACATGAGAAAAGAGGTATTAGCTCAATGGCCTACTGGCAGTGAAGTAGACCTTCAAGAAGCTATAGATTATTTAAAAAGTATACCTGAAGAAAAGAGTTTCCCAGCAAAGTTAAGAAAAGCTAAAGAATCTGGAGTAACATTAGCTCAACCGAGAGCAGGCGTTGCTTTAATAGATGAGCATATAGAACTTTTAAATCATCTTCAAGATGAAGGTGAAGCAGATTTACTTCCATCAACTATAGATAGTTATACAAGACAGAATAAGTATGATGAATGTGAAATAGGAATAAAAGAGAGTATTGCTGCTGGAAGATCACTATTAAATGGTTTTCCAGGAGTTAACCACGGAGTAAAAGGATGTAGAAAGGTATTTGAGTCTGTTAATCTGCCACTTCAAGCAAGACACGGTACACCAGATGCTAGACTACTTTCAGAAATAATTCATGCAGCAGGCTGGACTTCAAATGAGGGTGGTGGAATATCTTATAATATTCCATATGCTAAGAGTGTATCCATAGAAAAGACTCTATTAGACTGGCAGTACTGTGATAGACTTGTAGGTTTCTATGAAGAACAAGGTATATCAATAAATAGAGAACCTTTCGGTCCTTTGACAGGTACATTAGTTCCACCAAGTATTTCAAATACGGTAGCTATAATAGAAGCATTACTTGCGGCAGAACAAGGAGTTAAAAATATAACTGTTGGATACGGACAATGTGGAAATCTTGTTCAGGACGTAGCAGCTATAAGAGCTTTAGAAGAGCAGGTAAATGAATATTTAGAGCAGTATGGATATAAGGATGTATATATAACTACAGTTTTCCACCAATGGATGGGAGGATTTCCTCAAGACGAATCAAAAGCATTTGGGGTAATATCTTCTGGAGCAGCAACAGCAGCTTTAGCTGGAGCTACAAAGGTTATAGTAAAAACACCTCATGAGGCTATGGGTATACCAACAAAAGAAGCAAATGCATCAGGAATAAAGGCAACAAAGATGGCTTTAAATATGTTACAAGGTCAAAGACTTCCTATGTCAAAGGAATTAGAAACTGAGATTGCTATAATAAAAGCTGAAACTAAATGCATGATGGATAAATTGTTTGAACTTGGTAATGGTGATTTAGCAATAGGAACAGTAAAAGGATTTGAGGCTGGAGTAGTAGACATTCCATTTGCTCCAAGTAAGTATAACGCAGGAAAAATGATGCCAGCAAGAGATAACAATGGTGCAGTTAGATACCTTAATTTCGGTAACGTACCTTTAACTGATGAATTAAAGGAATTTAATATGAAGAAGCTAGAAGAAAGAGGTAGGTTTGAAGGAAGAGAAGTTAGTTTCCAGATGACTATTGATGATATATTTGCTGTTGGTAAAGGAAAACTTATCGGAAGACCTTAATAAAAGAATATACAATTATTAAAAGAAAATATGACTACCGTATCAAATGCGGTAGTCAATATATAATATTTAATAAATAATTTGTAATTAGGAAACAATTAAAGAAAGACAGGTGTAAAATATGAAAATTGTTGACGTTATATGCTCAGAAGGAAAAACAGGATTTTACTTTGATGACCAGAGAGCCATAAAAAAAGGCGCAAAACATGATGGATTTACGTATGTAGGAGAGGCTGTAACAGATGGTTTTACAAAGGTTAGACAAGCGGGAGAAGCTATATCTGTAATGTTAATACTTGAAGATGGTCAGGTGGCATACGGAGACTGTGCTGCTGTTCAATATTCAGGAGCTGGCGGAAGAGATCCATTATTCTTAGCTAAAGATTTTATACCAGTGATAGAGAAAGAAATAGCTCCAAAACTTATTGGCAGAGAATTAACAGAATTTAAGGCTCTAGCAGAAGAATTCGATACAATGCAAGTTAATGGAGAAAGATTACATACTGCTATAAGATATGGAATAACTCAAGCTATTTTAGATGCTGTAGCAAAATCACAAAAAATTACTATGGCTGAGGTTATAAGAAATGAATATAACCCAGAAGCAGAAATAAAGAGAGTTCCAATATTTACTCAATCAGGAGATGACAGATACGATAATTCTGATAAGATGATTATTAAAGGCGCAGATGTAATGCCTCATGCTCTTATAAATAACGTTGAAGAAAAATTAGGACTTGGTGGAGAAAAGCTATTAGAATATGTTAAATGGCTAAGAGACAGAGTGTTAAAACTTAGAACAACTGAGGAATATAACCCAGTATTTCATATAGATGTATATGGAACAATTGGTATTGCATTTAATTATGATACAAAGGCTATGGCAGATTATATAGCAACATTAGAGGAAGCTGCAAAACCATTCCATTTAAGAATTGAAGGACCTATGGACGTAGAACACAGACAAAAGCAAATGGAAGCTATGAGAGACTTAAGAGCAGAAATTGACGGAAGAGGAATTCAAGTAGAATTAGTTGCAGACGAGTGGTGCAACACTGTTGAAGATGTTAAGTTCTTTACAGATAATAAAGCTGGACATATGGTACAGATTAAAACTCCTGACCTAGGTGGTGTCAACAATATTGCTGAGGCTATTATGTATTGCAAAGAGCATGGAATAGGAGCTTATTGTGGTGGAACTTGCAATGAAACAAATAGATCTGCCGAAGTAACTACAAACATTGGAATGGCTTGTGGAGCAAAACAAGTACTTGCTAAACCAGGAATGGGCGTTGACGAAGGTTATATGATAGTCAATAATGAAATGAATAGAGTACTTGCATTAATAAATAGAAGAAAATAGTAGTTAACTTAAATTGGTTATTGAGAAGGCGGTTTTATTAAACTGCCTTTTCATCTATTTAATAAAGGAGAGGAAGTTAATGAGAGAGATAAATGTATCTGAAATAACAAAGGCTGTAAAAGGATTATGTATAGACTCTAATTATTATCTTTCAGAGGACGTTAAAGCTAAACTTAAAGAAGCATACGAAAATGAAAGTTGGTCTATGGCAAAGGGAATCTTGGATAAGATAATTACAAATGTAGATATAGCTAAAAATGAACAGATGCCTATGTGCCAAGATACGGGTATGGCCTGTGTCTTTATAGAAATTGGTCAGAATGTCCATGTAGTAGGAGGAAGCTTAGAAGAAGCAATAAATGAAGGTGTAAGACTAGGCTATGGAGAGGGTTACCTAAGAAAGTCAGTGGTAAAGGATCCGTTAGATAGAGTTAACACTAAGGATAACACTCCGGCAGTTATATACTACGATATAGTTCCGGGAGATAAACTAAAAATAACTGTAGCACCTAAAGGCTTTGGTTCTGAAAACATGAGTCAGCTTAAGATGTTAAAACCAGCAGATGGTTTGAAAGGCGTTAAGGAATTTGTGTTAAAAGTAGTAAAAGAAGCAGGTCCAAATCCATGTCCACCAATTGTTGTTGGAGTAGGATTAGGAGGTACCTTTGACAAAGCTGCTAATTTAGCTAAAAAAGCATTAATAAGACCTTTAGCACAGAGAAACAATAATAGCTTTTATTCTGATTTAGAAAAAGAACTTTTAGAGGAAATAAATGCTTTAGGTATAGGACCACAAGGTTTTGGTGGGAAGACTACTGCACTTGCAGTAAATATAGAAACATATCCAACTCATATAGCAGGATTACCTGTAGCGGTAAATATTAATTGCCATGTTACAAGACATGCAGAAATAGAACTATAACAGTTAGAAGTTAGAAGAAAAAACTATAATATAGTTATAACTCTTAACTAAGAATTGTGGAGGAAGATAGTATGGAAAAAAGAATAACTACTCCTTTAACTGAGGATAAAGTTAAAGATTTAAAAGCTGGGGATAGTGTTTTAATTTCAGGAACCATATATACTGCTAGAGATGCAGCTCATAAGAGGCTCGTAGAACTTTTAGATAAGGGAGAAAGTTTACCCTTAAACATTAAAGATGAAATTATATACTATGTAGGACCATCTCCGGCAAAACCAGGTCAACCAATAGGTTCAGCAGGTCCAACGACAAGTTATAGAATGGATTCATATACACCACGACTTCTAGATATTGGATTAAGAGGTATGATTGGAAAAGGATTAAGATCAAAAGAAGTAGTAGATTCAATGGTAAAGAATAAAGCAGTTTATTTTGCAGCCATAGGTGGAGCTGCAGCGCTAATGGGTAAGTCTATTAAAAAAGCTGAAATTATTGCCTATGAGGATTTAGGTTCTGAGGCAATAAGAAAACTTGAGGTAGAAGACCTACCGGTGGTTGTGGTAATAGATTCCGATGGAAACAATCTGTATGAACAAGGACAGAGGGAATATCTTAAATCAACTAAATAGTCACTATTTTGCTTTTAATGTCAGGAGGATTAAGATGAAAATAAATAAGGTAGCAAAGGCTGGAACCCTTGAATCAAATGATATATTAATAATGATTATGCCAAATGAGAACAGTGGAATAGAATTGGAGCTAGAAAGCATAGTTATGAAGCAATTTGGCAATCAAATAAAGTCAGTAATATTAAATAAAATAGATGAATTAGGTCTAGAAGATGTAGTTATAAAAGCTCAGGATAAGGGAGCTTTAGACTACACAATAAGAGCTAGAGTACAAACTGCTGTAGAGAGAGCAGTGGAGTAATTTTAAAATAAACTTACTATATTAAGGTAAAGGTATATATTTATAAATATCTCCGTAAAACTACATTTAATTTTCACTAAGAAGGGGAAATGAATATGAAAACATTAAGAAGAACAATGCTTTTTATGCCTGGAAATAATCCAGGAATGCTTCAGAATGCACCAATACTTGGAGCAGATTCAGTAATACTTGACTTAGAAGATGCAGTAAGTTTAACTGAAAAAGATAGTGCAAGAATATTGGTTAGAGAGGCTATAAAATTTATAGACTATTCTCAAGTAGAATTGGTTGTAAGAGTTAACCCTCTTGACACAGAATATGGTATTAAGGATATAGATGTTATAGCTAGAGTTAAACCAGATAGTTTAATGATTCCAAAAGCTACAGAAGAACAACTCCAGCAAATAGATAAGATGCTAGACAGGATAGAGAGCGAAGAAGGATTTGAAAAGAGCAGCATTAAGCTCATACCAATTGTTGAAACTGCTTATGGATTAGAAAATGTTTATAGTATAATAAATTCTTCAAAAAGAGTAGTTGCAGTACTTCTAGGAGGGGAAGATTTGACCTCTGACTTTGGAATTAAGAGAACTAAAGAAGGAGAAGAAATTTTCTATGCTAGAAATAGAGTATCCACAGCATGTAGGGCTGCTAGAGTTCATGCAATAGATACACCTTTCACCGATACAAATGATTATGAAGGTCTTTCAAAAGATACGTTAAAGGCTAAAAGTTTAGGATTTACAGGTAAGGCAGCCATTAATCCTAGACAGATTGATACTATACATTCTGTGCTTGCACCAACAGAACAGGAAATTAATCATGCACTTAGGATACTACAGGCTAGGGATGAGGCAAAGGAAAAGGGCTTAGGCGTATTTTCATTAGACGGAAAAATGGTAGACGCACCTATTATAAATAGAGCAATAACAACAGTAGAACTAGCTAAGGTATTAGGCCTTATATAAGCATACGATTAAAAAGTGAGGGATTAAAATGAAAAATATACTAGGAAGAGATATTCCTGATTATATAGAGGGTTATGGAAGTGTTAAACATTTTGAAGGAGCCTTTTCAAATTATGGAGTGAAAGAAAAGGTTGGAGTTAAAGTAAGTACTGTGAAGCCTGGAGAAGAAAAAGTTCTTAACAGTATTGATGAAGCTTTAGATAGATTAGAATTAAAGGATGGAATGACTATATCTTTTCATCATCACCTAAGAAACGGTGATTTCGTACTTAACAATGTAGTGTATGCAATTTCAAAAAGAGGAATTAAAGATATAAAAATAGCTGCAAGCTCCATCTTTCCAGTACATGAGCCTTTAGTAGAGCATATTAAAAATGGCGTAGTTACTGGAATAATAGCAAACTACATTTCTGGACCTGTTGCAGAAGCTGTATCAAGAGGAGAACTTAAAAATCCAGCAGTTATGATGACTCATGGAGGAAGACCAAGAGCCATAGAGAGTGGAGACTTACATATAGATGTTGCATTTATAGGGGCACCAACAGCAGATACATATGGAAACATAAATGGAGTTTATGGAGATGCTGCTTGTGGATCACTAGGTTATGCAGTATCAGACGCAGAGTATGCAGATAAGGTAGTAGCGATTACAGATAACTTAGTACCATATCCTGCGTCACCGATAGAAATAAGCCAGATTTATGTAGATTACGTAGTAAAAGTAGATTCCATAGGAAATCCAGCTGGAATTGTATCTGGTACTACAAAGGTAACAAAGGACCCTGTAGGACTTAAAATTGCTAAGATGGCAGCTAAGGTTATAGAAGCTTCTGGCTTAGTAAAGGATGGAATGTCTTTTCAAACAGGAGCGGGAGGAACCTCCCTTGCAGTAGCTGTAGAATTGAAAGAAATAATGAAGAAGAAAGATGTTGTAGGAAGTTTTGCAGCAGGTGGAATAACTGGATACATAGTAGATATGTTAGAGGAAGGATTATTTAGAAGCCTGTTCGATGTTCAATGCTTTGATTTAAAAGCAGTTGAATCCTATAGAAATAATCCTAAACATCAAGGTATGTCTGGATCTATGTATGGAAATCCTCATAACAAGGGAGCAGTAGTAAACAATCTAGATGTTATGATACTAGGAGCTACAGAAATAGATACAGACTTTAATGTAAATGTAACTACAGGCTCTAGTGGAGTAATAATGGGCGGTTCAGGAGGACATAGTGATACAGCAGCAGGATCAAAGCTTTCAATAGTTGTTACAAATTTAATAAAGGGAAGACTTCCAATTATAAAAGATAGAGTAACCACGGTAACAACACCGGGAGAAAGTATAGATGTAGTTGTTACTGAAAGAGGCATAGCTGTAAATCCTGCAAGAGAGGATCTAATAGAAGAGCTAAAGAAAACAAATCTGCCAGTTATGACTATAGAAGATTTAAAACAATTAGCAGAAACCATGACAGGGAAACCAGAGGAGATACAAACTTCAGAGGAAATTGTGGCTGTAGTTGAATATAGAGATGGAACTGTAATTGATGTGGTGAAAAAGCCATTAGAATAAAAGATTTGAGATATAGTTTAGCCTTATATTAACTTTCGCATACAGGTTAGCTGTAAACAACATATAATCTAATCAAAAGGAGCTATTATAATGTACGATTTTAAACTTCAAAGTATAAATTTAAAAAATGAAAAAGAAAAAAATGAGGTGTACAGATTCCTAGAACAGTTCCAGTTAACTTTAGACAAAGATGTGGATTATACTGTGGTTTTAAGAGATGGGAATGAAACTATTAAGGCTACCTGTTCTAAGGAAAAGAATATTTTCAAATGTTTTGCTATATCGGAAGACTTAAGAGGAGAAAATGTGACTTCTTCTCTTATTTCCCATCTTATTGATAAAGCCTTTGAAGAAGGAATATATCATAACTTTGTCTTTACAAAACCTGATAAAATAAAAATATTTACAGCTTTAAATTTTAAATTGATATATGAAGTAGAGGAAGCTGCCCTTCTAGAATATGGCATTTACGATATAAATAAGTCCTTAAATAAAATGATAGATAGATATAGCATAAATCCACAGAGCTTAAAAGGAGCTTTAGTTATGAATTGCAATCCTTTTACCAAGGGACATAGATATATAATAGAAGAGGCTGCCAAGAGATGTGAAGAAGTATTGGTATTCATTGTAGAGGAAGACAGATCAATATTTCCATTTAAGCATAGGTATTCTATTGTGAAAGAAGGAGTAAAGGATTTGACAAATGTTACTGTAGTACCAGGAGGAGAGTATATTATATCCTCTGCCACTTTCCCTAATTATTTCATAAGAAAAGAAGATGATAGAATGAGAGCCTATCAAAATGTGGATTGCAACATTTTTGGAAAGTATTTCTGTAGTAGATTTAATATAGATAAGAGGTTTGTAGGTGAAGAGCCATATTGCAATGTAACTAATTCCTATAACCAGACCTTAAAGGATATAATGCCTAAGTATGGTGTAGAAGTTATAGAATTAAAAAGAAAAAAGAACGATGAAGAATTTATAAGTGCCTCAAAGGTAAGGGAGCTTATAAGAAACAATAAAATGGATAAGGTTAGAGAATTAGTTCCTGAGGTAACCTGGAATTTCTTAAACTCCCAATTAGGAAAGGAGATAAGTGAGAGAATAAAGATTAGTAATTCTCCTCATTAAGTTTATGAAAGAAGATGTAGTAATTTTTAATGAAGAAGAACTAGGGTTAACAGAAGCTATATGTAAGCTTTGTACAGAAGAAGATGAATTGGATAAAAGAATAGATATTCGCTATATAAGAAAATATAGTCCGGAAGATATATTATCAGAAAGAGAAGAAAGAGTATATAGGCAGCAATCGCTAATTGGGAAATATAAGGGTACTTTGATTGTGATTAGGGTTAATTATCCAGGAACGAATAAAAACAATTATATATCTTTTGGTATATTAAAAGAAATTAGTGCTTTAATTATTGCTGTGTTTAAAAATTTTATTTTGTATAAGAATTTTGAAATAACTGCAGAGGGACCAATAGTAACTATGGTCCTTAATGAAAGCTGTAATAATGCAAAAAACAAGACTGTAGAAATAGAAGAAAATCATCTTTTAGGAAGATGTGTTGATATAGATGTATATGATGAAAATGGGAATAGCTTGAGCAGAAGAGAATTGGGAATATCTGAAAGAAAGTGCTATCTTTGTTGCAGCCCAGCGCAGAACTGTGTCAGGTCAAGAAAACACAGTATTGATGAAATTGAAAACTTTATGAGGTTAAAATATCAACAATTTTGTGATTTATCTATTCTATAAAAATATAGATAATGTGTATGATGGATTTTAAGGTATGATAGATATAAATATTAAAATATAATTTTGGAGAAACATATGGATAATAGATATACTATAAATGATATATCCTTTGATATTGGTAGCTTAGCAGTTAAGGCCATGATGTATGAGGTAGCTTGTTACCCGTCACCAGGGCTTGTTTCATGTATATCTAACGGTGCCCATAAGGATATGGATTATTACACCTTTATTGATAGCACTTCTGCATTGATAAAGTACTTAATTTTATGTGTAGAAGAAGGACTTAAGAAAAATCACCCTAATGATGTATTTTTTCAGCTGAGAAAAATCGGTATAATGGCGGAAAGAGACATGTACAAAAAAACCAAGGGAGTAAATACTCATAAGGGAATGTTATTTCTTATGGGAATATGCTGTGCTGCAGTAGGTATAGCCATTAGAGACAAAAAAAGATTTCTAGATATTAGACAGATTATAAAAGATATGACAGAGGGAATTGTAGAGAGAGAGCTAGAACCTATATTAAGAGAGAAACATTTATTAAAAGACTCTTTATCACATGGAGAAAAGCTGTTTTTAGAACATGGTATTAAAGGAATTAGAGGCGAGATAGAAAAAGGGCTTCCTGTAATATTTGACTTTTCTTTAGAATTTTATAAATTAAATAGTGACTTGAATAAAAATGATAGGTTAGTACATACTCTAATTGGAATAATGCAATATAGTGAAGATACAAACATACTTCATAGACATTCGCTAGATGTGCTTCAAGATATACACAAAAAGGCAAGGGACATCATAAGCTTAGGTGGAATGAAAACTATAGAAGGAAAAAAGGCTATACAACTTTTAGATGCTGAGTTCATAGAGAGAAACATAAGTCCGGGAGGAAGTGCAGACTTATTAGCAATTACTGTATTCCTACATATGGTGGAAGACTATATAAGAACTATTTAACTTTTAGAATTACCATAGAAAAAATAAAGTTATATTTTTTAAGTTTTACTTTCTATAGAATCTCATATAAAATTATCTATATACTAAATAAATAGAATATAGGAGAGAAAAAGATATGAGGTTTAAAGGAGATAAGCCAAATAATAAATTATTTGATGGAATTTCATTAAGAACAAAAATGATAATGTTTCTTGTCTTAAGCTTAATTGTAGCGGGGATAGCATACAAAGCTGCAGTAGATAACAGGAGTAGTAATAAAAGTATAATAGAGAAAATAGATAACGGATCAAGTAATAACAATAATGTAGAATCATTTATAGAAGACCCTAAGAAAGACAGTACTGAGACAGATGAGGCAAAAAAACTTAAAGAAGAAAAAAGTAAGAAATTAGAAGATATGTATCAGCAAAGCTACAAAGCTTTTGGTGAAAAAAAATATCAAGAAACTATAAAATTGGCTGATCAAATGATAGGTGAAGACAGCAGTTTTTACAAAGCTTATAATATTAAAGGTATAGCGCAGTGCTATAACAACAATTTTAATGACGGAATGAAAAACATAGATAAGTCATTAGAGATTAGGCCTGACTTTGGATATGCAAGATTTAATAAGGCATTAGCTTATGAACTTTATGGTTACTATGATGATTCGCTAAAGTGGTATGATAAAGCTTTAGAGGTTGAAGATTATATATGGAGCTACTATGGTAAGGCTAGCATATATGGAAGACGAGGAGATATAGAAAACACTGTAAAGTACTTAAAAACTGCCATTGATATGGCTCCAGAAATAAAGAAACTAGCTAGTGAGGAAACAGACTTTAATCCAGTTAAAAATTCAAAGGAATTTCAAGAATTGATAAAGTAGTATATGGATACTGTTTAAATAGATACATGATTAAATATTTATAAAAATAATCCCCATTAGTTTTTAACTGATGGGGATTATTTTTAATAAGAAATGTGGATAAGTTTAAGATTGATTTATATCAATACCATACTTTTTACACTTTAGTGATACAGTTCTATGAGTAATACCTAGAGCTTTGCCGGCCTTATTATAGCTTTTATATTTTTTCATAGCTAAAGCTATTATTTCTTTTTCATATTGTTCTAAAGGTTGAAGCTCACCATTGTTAAGATTTATAAGGCTTTCACTAGATGAAGCTTCATTTTTAATGTAGAAAGGCAAATCTATTTCAGTAATTTTAACACCTTCACACATATTAATGGCTCTTTCAATAATATTTTCAAGTTCTCGGATATTACCTGGCCAGTGGTAATCTTGAAGGTATAGAAGAGATTTATTATCTATACCTATAATGTTTTTACCTAATTTATTGTTCATTTTTTCTATAAAGTGTTCTACCAGAAGGTTTATATCTTCTTTTCTGTTTCTTAATGGTGGGAGCATGATGTTTATAACATTTAATCTATAATAAAGGTCTTCCCTAAATGTATTTTCCTTTATCATTTCCTCTAAATTTCTATTTGTTGCAGCTATCACTCTGACATCAACAGTCTGAGTAACAAGTCCACCGATACTTTCGAATTCTTTTTCTTGTAGAACCCTTAGGAGTTTTACTTGCATAGAAACAGGCATATCGCCTATTTCGTCAAGAAAGATAGTACCACCATTTGCTATATTGAACTTTCCAGGTTTATTCTTTACAGCACCAGTAAAGGCACCTTTTTCATAGCCGAATAATTCACTTTCAAGCAGGTTTTCAGGGATTGCAGCACAGTTTACCCTAACAAAAGCTTTATCCTTTCTATCACTATTATTATGAATAGCCTTAGCTATAAGTTCTTTCCCAGTACCACTTTCTCCTCTAATTAATACAGTAGATGTTGATTGAGAAGCTTTTTGGGCTGTAATAGTACAATCTTTAAGAGAACTACTGTAACCTATAATGGAAGAAAAGGAATTACTTAATTTTGTATGTCTATTTAATTCTTCTTTATAATAATTTAATTCTTCTTCTGAGGTTTCAAGTTTTTTCACTAGATCCTTTAGCTCGTTTACAGTTTTAGAGATAGAAATAACTCCTTTAAAGGTTTTATCAATGAATATAGGAGCAACTGAAGATATTATGTTTATGTTATCCTTACGATGAACTGAGTTATCTATAGATTTTTTTGTATTAAAAACCTTCATTCTAAGACCTGTTGGAGAAATTTCTAGTAAGTCCTTTCCAACAATATCAGAACTTTTAATATGAAAGTGCTTTTCATAGGATGGATTTACATAACTTATAATTCTTCTTTCGTCAACAAAACATATTAAATCATGGGATATTTCTAGTATTTTTTTAAATTTCTCGTTAAGTTCTTTTATGCCACTAAGCTCCGATATGTCTTGAAACACGCCTAAAGCACCAATAACTTTATTATTAGAAAATATAGGTGATCTATTAGTAATTACAAGACGGTTATTGATATATTGAGTTTCTCCAACTTTTCGTTCCATTGATAATACTATATTAGGAAGATCTGAAGTTGGGATGATTTCTTTTACATGATGACCTATGACTTCCTTTGATTCTCTGTCTATAATCCTTAAGGAATAATCATTCATTGCCGTAATGTAGCCATTGTTATCAATAACTAGTATTCCCACAGGAATATTTTTAACAATTTGTTCGTAGGCTATTGTATTCTCTTCGATTATATCATCAATTTTAGATAAAACTGAATTGTTAGTATTCAATCTATTAGTTATAAAATCACAGAGTTCCAACACAGCTTTTTGTGCATTTGAAGAATCTTCTCTTGAGGAAACTTCAATTATTTCACCTTCTCTTATCTTTAGCGAGATTAAAGCTAACATACTTATAGCTAAAGGCTCCTTTGCAGATAAGTTTCTTATATAGAGACTTATTCCATATTTATTTTTTAATTCAGTAGCTTTATGAACTATTACTGCAGCAATTCTTGTATGTATTCCATTAGGAATAGGGACTGTTACACTACTTTTATACATAATTCACCTCGTTCTGATAAAAAATATCAAATATGCTTAAAATGTTGATAAAAATTATCAATTATTATAATATCTTAAAATCTGCTATAAGTCTAGTATTTAATGCTGGGTGCTAAATCTCATTGGAATTATAAACAAAGGTTCTTTGATAATTTTTATCAAGAATTTAGTCGTATTTTCAAACATTTTGTCGTAATAATCACTTTAAAAACAGGTTATATATTTTTTGATTAGAAAAATACAAGGTTACACAATATAATTATAGACAGAAAATATAAATTAATTAGATTAACAGTTTATTGGCATAAAATTTGCTTTAAATATATCTTTGTCAGAATAAAAATGGACTATAGGTTTGAGATATATTTTATGAACGATTTATATTTGAGGAGGATAAGTAATGATAAAAGGTATAGCAGCTTCAAAAGGATATGCAATCGGTACAGTACTAATAAAGGAAGATACTGAGGTAAAAGTAGAAGAACGAAGAATAGAAGATATACAAGGAGAAAAGGATAGGTTTGAGAGAGCTTTAAAAGCCTCAAAAGAACAGTTGCAACAAATAAAAGAAAAGGCAGAAAAAGAGCTTGGGGCAGATAAAGCTGCGGTTTTTGAAAGTCATATGATGCTTTTAGAAGATCCAGAATTTGCAGGAGCAGTACTAATGGGTATAGAAAGCAGCAAAGTAAATGCAGAAAAGGCTCTTGAGGATGTTTTAAATATGTATGCTGGAATATTTGCAGCTATGGAAGATGAATACATGAGAGAGAGAGGCGCTGATATAAAAGATGTTGGCAGTAGAATACTTGCCAATCTAGCAGGAAAAGCTGTTGGAATATCAGAGTATAAAGATAACACAGTGGTAGTTGCTCATGACTTAACACCTTCAGATACAGCACAATTAGATAGAAGTAAAGTTATAGCTTTCCTAACTAACATTGGTGGAAGGACTTCCCACAGTGCTATTATGGCTAGAACTTTAGAGATACCTGCAGTTGTAGGACTACAAGACATAACTTCAGCAGTTAAAGATGGTGATACTGTTATAGTAGACGGAGTAGAGGGAATTGCTATAGTTAACCCAGATGCTGAAACAGTAAAGGCCTATGAGGCTAAAAAGGAAGCTTATAAAAAAGAAAGAGAAGAACTTAAAAAGCTAATAGATGTTAAAACTGTTACTAAGGCAGGAAAACGTGTAGAAGTTGCAGGGAACATAGGTAAGCCAGAAGACGTTCATCAGGTATTAGCAAATGGTGGAGACGGAATAGGATTATTTAGAACTGAATTTTTATACATGGATAGAGATGATATGCCAGGAGAAGAAGAACAGTTTGAGTCCTATAAATATGCTGTTGAAAAAATGGAAGGAAGACCTGTAGTTATCAGAACGCTTGATATTGGTGGAGATAAGAAGCTTCCATATTTGCCATTGCCAGAGGAAATGAACCCATTTTTAGGTTATAGAGCTATAAGACTTTGTCTTGATAGAACAGATATATTTAAAATTCAGTTAAGAGCATTACTTAGGGCTTCAGCTTTTGGTAATTTAAAAATAATGTTTCCAATGATATCTTCTTTAGAAGAATTCCTTAAATCAAAAGAAATTCTCGAAGAATGTATGGATGAGCTAAGAACAGAAGGAAAAGAATTTAATGAGAATCTAGAAACAGGTATAATGGTAGAGATACCAGCAGCAGCTGTTAATGCTGATGAACTTGCTAAATATGTAGATTTCTTTAGTATAGGAACAAACGACTTAATACAGTACACATTGGCGGCAGATAGAATGAATGAAAAGATATCCTACTTGTATAATCCAATGCATCCAGCAGTGTTGAAACTAATAAAAATGACTATAGAAGCAGCTCACAAGGAAGGAAAATGGTGTGGAATGTGTGGCGAGATGGCTGGTGATGAAAAGGCTATCCCTACATTAGTAGAATATGGTTTAGATGAATTCTCTATGAGTGCATCATCTATACTAAATGCGAAAAAGTTAATTATGGAAAATTAAAATATAAGAAAAAGTGATAAGTATAAAACCTGAACGGAATTAATTTTCAGTTCAGGTTTTATTTATATCAAAATTTAAACCGTAAAAAGAAATTTTAGTATATAATAGTAGATATAAAAACAAAATTTTAACCAAAGTATATTTAAGTTCATTTTTAAGGAGGAATTACAATGTCAATATTAAAAAATAAGAAAAGAATATATACACTTTGTTCAATGTCAATTGTTTTGCTATTAGCTTTAACAGCTTGTTCAAACTCACAAAATAAAAATACTTCAGACAATAATCAAACAACTACACAAAATCAGAGTCCAAAGGATAACGACAATCAGAATAATACATCCGCAAAAGAAGATAAAAAAGAAGATAAAAAAGAGGCGAAATTTGTTAGCACTCAAAGTGTTAATATTCCAAAGTTTAGCAAGGGGTTGTTATCTAAAAGTGAAGAACCAAGGTTTGGTACACCTTGGAAGAAATCTAACAATAAAAGTTATAGTGCATGCATAGAAGGAAAAGGACCTGAAGCTATTGAAGAAGGCGTAGGTAAGTTGTTTGTAAAGGATAAGGAAGGCAACACATATAGTTTTGAAATTTTAAACAATGATAAGATTTCACCTAGATATATAGAATGGGCAGATGATGAGAATCTATTTGTAGTAATTGGAGATGCTCACGGAACCGTATCAAAGGGTGGGAATTTATATCTAATTAATGTAGTTACAGGTAAGACATCTTTAGTATTAGAAACATCTAGTGATAAACAACAGGTAATGGAAATAAAGAAATTAGAATCAAACCTAAGCTTAAAGGTCAATGTATATGATGATGACAGTTATAATAAGTCACATGTTGAAAATTGGTCAATAAGTTCCTTTGACGTAAGTTTAAATAAACAGATGGAGGTAAAAGACTCAACAGGAAAGACAATTTATATAATTAATAAAACAAATTAGTAAGTTCTAAGGGGAATAATGTATGAATAAATCTAGAAAAATATACATTAAGGCGCTAGAAAAATATAATAACGGTTATATAGATAAGGCTATAGAGTTATGTGAAGAAAGTATATCCATAGATATTAAAAATGCAGCAGCTATAAATCTAAAAGGTCTATTGTGCTATCTAAAAGGGGATTTAGAAGAGGCACAAAAGCTTTGGAAAATGAATAAACAGATTAATAAAGATGGAATATCTGAAAAATATTTAGAGGATACAAAAAAGGATAAAGAAAGACTGAAATTTTATGGGGTTGCATTAGAACTTATAAGGGAGTTGAAAATTCAAGAAGCATTAGTTCTTTTAAAGAAATGTTTAGAGAGCGATTATAACCTTATTAATGTTAACAACCACCTAGCATTATGCTATATGAAAAAAGGGCTATATAACAAAGCATTAGAACATGTTGAGAAAGTTTTAACCTTAGATAGGACTAATGTAATAGCTAAAGATACGAGAAAAAAACTAAAGAGTTATGGTGTGTTAAACAAAGAATATGTACCAAAAAAACTGGCATTGATATTGATAGGTGTAATATGTCTAGTTGTGTTACTTTTGGGAACAATAGTATTTATTAATTTTAGTAAAGACGGCTATAAATCTGGGCTTAGAACTTTATTAAATTTTAAAGTAAATAGTTCTAGTGAGTCCCATAAAAAAGAAACTGGCACTACTAATAAAGAAATTGTAAAGGAAAAAAAGTCAGGCGCTGCTAAGCCAGAAATCAAGGAAGATAAGAAAAGTAATGTACAAAATGAGGTTTTCCCTTACGACAAGATTAAAGGTGATATTGAAAGTAAGAACTTTGATGCTGTATATGATGAAAACATAAAATGGAGAGACAAGAATATTAGCGACACAGAAAAAACACTTTTATCTAGTGCTAATGAATTATTAAAAACAGAAGGTGTAGAATACTTTTATGACAAAGCATATAGCTACATGAATAGCGAGGATTATGTCAATGCAAAGGTATATTTTACAAGATGTTATGAACTAGGTGGACAGCACTATTTATACCCTCATATAGTTTATATGCTTGGCACTACTTTTCATTTGTCTGGAGATGCTGAAAATACTATAAAATACTACTCTGAATATGATAAAGCATTTTCTGGTGGAGAATATGAGGAAACTGTATTATATACTTTAGCTCTTATATACAAAGATAAAGATGCAGCTACAGCAAAAGTTTATGCAGAAAAGTTATTACAGAATTATCCACAGTCAATCTATAATAATTCTGTAATAAACAGTTTAATTTATTAATAGAATTGAACACATAAATAAGCGTATCAATAGAAAAAATAAATAGTAACTTTAAAATATTTTATAGACTCAAATATTATAAACTATTGACTGTATAAAAAAAGTATTATAAAATTATCATATAAAAGATACCCCTTGAGGGTATATTGGAGGTATGGAAATGATAGGAGAAATAAAAGATATAAATTTTTCAGAGATAATTGAAAGTTCAAATGTGCCTGTAGTTGTAGATTTTTGGGCACCATGGTGTGGTCCTTGTAAGATGCTCGGACCTGTAATTGATGAAATTGCTGGAGAGTTAGGAGAAAAGGCTAAGTTCTTTAAGTTAAATGTAGATGAAAATCCTGAAACATCCTCAAAGTATAAGATCGCTAGTATACCTACAATTATGGTATTTAAAAATGGATCTATAGCTGATACACTAGTAGGATTTAGACCGAAGGATGCTATAAAAGGAGTAATAGAAAATCATATTTAATTGAATTTGAAATGACAAATTAATCTTGGGTTAATTTGTCATTTTATATATGTATTAAATAAACAAATCGAAAGTAAAATATTAATAAGTATTTATATTATAGGGAGTGAACACAGTGGATAATAGATATGATATAGCAGTAGTTGGTAGTGGACCAGCAGGTTTATCAGCTGCCATAAACGGAAAGATAAGAAATAAGAGAATAATTGTATTTGGAAGCAAAGAGCTAAGCAACAAGGTAATAAAAGCACCAAAGGTAGATAATTATTTGGGATTTTACGGAATAACAGGTGCGGAAATGAAAAAACAGTTTAAGAAACATATTGATGCTATGGGAATAAAAATAACTTATGAAAGAATAAATGCAATATATGCTATGGGAGACTATTACGGGTTAGCAGTTAATGAAAAAATGTATGAAGCAAGAACTGTAATTTTAGCTACAGGAATAGAATATACGAAACCACTAAGGGGAGAAGAGGAGTTTTTAGGTAAGGGAGTTGGCTATTGTGCTACCTGTGATGCCCCTCTTTATAAGGGAAAAATAGTGACTATAATAGGATATAATAAAGAAGCTGAAGAAGAAACTAACTATGTAAGTGAATTAGCTGAAAAGGTCTATTACGTACCTATGTATAGAGGTACATACGATTTAAAAAGGGGAAACATTGAAGTAGTTAGTGACAGACCGATAGAAATACAAGGAAAAGATAGAGTTACAAAGGTTGTCTTAAAAGAAAGAGAAATAATCACAGACGGAGTTTTTGTACTAAAGGATAGCGTAGCGCCAAATCAACTTGTACCAGGATTATTAGTAGAGAATGATCATATTAAAGTAGATTTGAATATGCAAACAAATCTTAGTGGGTGTTTTGCTGCAGGAGATTGTACAGGGAAACCTTATCAGTATATGAGAGCTGCAGGTCAAGGTCAAGTTGCTGCGCTAAATGCTGTTTCCTACTTAGACTCGTTAAAATAAATAAATGAAAAAACCATACAGAGGTCACCATCGTATGGTTTTTTATATGTGCTTAGCTAATATTAGCTAAAGGCTTATATGTCTAATTGACCACAAAGAAAACATGATTTCCAATAGTTTTTACATTTTTTTTGTTAATATTCTTCATCCATTTAGAGGTTGCTATTTTAGGATTATAGAAGAAAACTGCCCTTTCTGTTGGGTCTTCACCTTTTAATGCTTGAAACACTGCCTTATAACTACTTTCATCAGGAGTTACCTCGATTTTTCCGTTTCTTACACAGGAAAAGGCACCCTTCTGTTTAACTACGTCCTCTACGGTTTTTGGAAACTCTGGATATTTTAGTCGGTTTAGAATTACAGAGGCTACTGCCACCTTGCCTTCAAAGGGCTCACAATTGCTTTCAGCGTATACTACTTTAGCCATCAAGTGAATATCATTTTGGGTAATGTATATTTTTTTATCCAAATAGCTGAAAACTTGAACCACTTCATCTTCTTGATTAAATAAAGTTGTGTCAATATTGTTAGAGTCATAGGCACTAGCCTTAGTACAATATAAAGCTAGCAACAAGAACAAGAACGTTATACAATAGGTCATTCTTTTCAAATAAATCCTCTCCTTATTACCAACGGGGTTAGCTGACGGGTTCGGTAAAGGCATAACCTACGTAAAATACGATTCACCCCAAAAATTTGGTTTCCCCGCGTTTTATAAAAAAACTTAGGCTAATGGTATTATACCCATGAATTTTAAAAAAATACATAGTATAATAATTTTTAATATTTTATAAAAATAGAATAGGAATTGATATAAAGATTAGTAAATAGTGTATAATTGATAATAGGATTATTTATTAGGATGGTGAAGTGGGTGGAGATTTTAGATATAGTAGTTAGTTCTATTAAAAATATTAGCATATCATCGATAATGGATATATTAGTGGTTTCATATATTTTTTATAAGGGATATGTTCTCATAAAGGAAACAAGAGCAGAACAACTTTTGAAAGGAATTATACTTATAATTTTCCTTATTCCAGTAAGTAGTTTTTTTAACTTAACTATGCTTAATTGGATCTTAACCAAAACAATAACAATCGGAGTGCTTTCTTTTATTATTATATTTCAGCCAGAAATTCGTAGAGCACTTGAGCATTTAGGAAGAACTGCTTTTAATGATAAACATCTATTAGAAGATGAAGAAACTATGGAAAGAGTAGTAACTGAAATTGTCAATGCTGTAGAAAATTTATCTAATGAGAAAACAGGCTCCCTAATAATTATTGAACAACTTACAGGCTTGGGGGATATAGTAAATACAGGCACAATGCTAGATGCTGAGGTTTCATCTGCATTGCTAGAGAATATTTTTGTGGTTAACACACCATTGCATGATGGGGCTACTATCATAAGAAATGATAGAATTGTATCTGCAGGTTGTTTTTTACCCTTAACTAGCAATCAAGGAATCAGCAAAAAACTTGGTACTAGACACAGAGCGGCTATTGGTATTTCAGAGAACTCAGATGCATTAATTATAGTTGTATCTGAAGAAACTGGAACTATTTCCCTTGCAGTAAATGGTGTTCTTACAAGAAACTATACGAAGGAAAAGCTTAAAGATATTCTTATAAGAATAATTAGAAAAAGGCAGAGTACAAAGTTGACCTTTAGGGAGCAGGTGAGAGCATGGAAGAAAAAAATAAACAGCAGCAAGTAATTATCAAAGTATGTTGTGTTATAGCATCTTTTGTTTTATGGTTATATATATTCAATGTTGAAAATCCTATTAGGGAACGAAAAATTCTAGTTCCTGTGAAAATAACTAATAGGGATGTATTGGCAGAATCAAAGTTAGTAGCTGTGGGAGAAAATGACCTAAATATATCTTTAAGTATAAAAGGAAATGCGTCAGAACTGTATTCCGTTAAGGCCGAAGATTTTAGGTTAGAGTCAGATCTAAGGTCCTATGTATTGAAAAAAGGAGAAAATAAAGTTCCAGTTCAGGTTAAGAAGAGTCCTGAAAATATAAGAATACTTAATGGCGAAAATTTATGGATTAGTATCGATTTGGATGATTTAAAGGAAAAGATAGTTCAAATAAAAGTATTGTTAGAGGGAAAAGTTAAAGATGGATTTTATGCTCTTCAGCCTACTTTAAGTATAAAGGAGGCTGAAATCAGCGGAGCATCCAAAGAGTTAAGTTCTATAACTAGTGTAGTGGCTAGGTGCAATGTAAAAGATGTAGCAAAAGATGTAAATGCACTAGTATCACTAGAAGCAGAAGGAGAATCTGGAGCGATTAAAAATGTACAGATAGAGCCAAGTTCAGTTCAGGTTATAGTTCCTGTAAAAAAGATAAAAAGTGTTCCAGTTAATATTAAGACACAGCCTAACTTACAAAATATTCAAGGAATAAAATCTATAGCAGCGATGCCGGATAAAGTCGATATAGCTGGAGATGAGAAAGTGCTATCAGGTATAACTAGTTTAGACATAGAAGACGTTGATTTAAATAAATTAAATGGTAAAGATACTATAGAAGCTAAAATAAAAATTCCTAAGGATGTGATACTTGTAAATAGTAATGGCTCAATTAAACTTAAGGTTCAGTACAATAAAATTGCACAAAAAGAGTTTAACTTAGATATACAAACGAAGAATGTTGGGAATAACTATAATGTAAGTTTAGGTGCTAATAAGGCAACTATAACAATTTCAGGAGAAGAAAATATTTTAAATACCTTAAAGCCTGAGTCTATAGGCTGTTTTGTAGATTGCAGTAACCTAACTGAAGGAGAGTACAAATTACCTGTTACTGTAACTCTTCCAGAAGGAATAACTAGAGTTTCACAAAACCCCACAGAGGTTAAGGTAATAATAAAATCAAATGTATTGGAGGATAAAAATGTCAGTCAGAGTAAGTAACATAACAATGAGCATAGATGAAGACATAGAAGGATTAAAAAAAAGAGCAGCTAAAAAGGCAAGAATATCGATAAATGAGATAAAGGATTTTAAGATACTTAAGGAATCCATAGATGCCAGAAAAAAAGATAGTATAAAATTTAACTATACTGTTGAAATGTTTTGTGAAAATGAAGATAAGCTTGTAGCTAGAGCCAATGATAAGGATGTAAGTATAGAAGAAGAGTATAATGAAGAACTAAAGCTTGGAACAAAAAAGATGAATCATAGACCTGTTATTATTGGAATGGGGCCTGCAGGAATGTTTGCAGGTCTTTTCATGGCTCAAAAGGGATATAGACCTCTGATAATAGAAAGAGGGGAAAGAGTTGAGGATAGGACAAAATCAATAGAGAAGTTTTGGAGTACAGGAGAATTAAATTTAGAATCTAATGTGCAATTTGGAGAAGGTGGTGCAGGTACTTTTTCAGATGGAAAACTAACTACTAGAATAAAAGATATAAGATGTGATTTTGTATTAAGGGAGCTTGTTAACGCTGGAGCACCAAAGGAAATTTTATATAGTGGAAAACCGCATGTAGGAACGGATATTTTAAAGATAGTTGTAAAAAATATAAGAAATAAGATTATTGAACTTGGTGGAGAGATAAGGTTTAATAGTAAGTTAGAAAGCTTAATAGTTAAGGATAAGGCAATTTCAGCAATTATAGTAAATGGAGAGGAGATTCCTTGTGACAACTTGATATTAGCAATAGGCCACAGTTCCAGAGATACTTATGAAATGCTATATAAAAGCGGAGTTTTTATGGAGGCAAAAGCTTTTTCTATAGGGGTAAGGGTAGAACACTCCCAAGCAATGATAAACGAGAGTCAGTATGGAAAATACGCGGAGCATCCAAGACTTAAAGCTGCAGACTATAGATTGACCTATAACACCAAAGAAAAAAGAGGAGTTTATAGTTTTTGTATGTGTCCAGGCGGAGAGGTAGTAGCTGCAGCTTCAGAGGAGAAAATGTTAGTAACTAACGGCATGAGTCACTATAAAAGAGACAAGGAAAATGCTAACTCTGCTATTGTAGTTACTGTTGGAGATAAGGATTTTGAGGGAACTAGCCCACTTAAAGGTATGGAGTTTCAAAGACATTATGAAAGACTAGCTTACTTAGTAGGAGGAGGAGAGTATAAAGCACCTGTTCAGTTAGTAGGAGATTTTCTACAAGATAGAGTATCCACTAAGTTAGGTAATATAAAGCCTAGCTATAAGCCAGGGTATGAGTTTAAAGAATTAAAAGATTGTCTTCCATCCTATGTAACTGAATCGTTAAAGGAAGGTTTTGTAAATTTTGATAGAAAAATCAGGGGATTTGCAAATAATGATGCAATAGTTACAGGAATTGAAACAAGAACTTCAGCTCCAGTTAGAATACTAAGGAATGAAAAATTAAAGAGCATTTCTATTGAAGGATTGTATCCTGCTGGAGAAGGTGCTGGATTTGCCGGTGGAATAGTATCTGCAGCAGTAGATGGATTAAAAGTTGCAGAGAATATAATGCAAGATTACAAACCATTATATTAAATTTTCTGAAAAGAACTTTTTTGAAATAAATCTGTTAAAATATATATTAGATAAATCGATTTCATGAGAACATTTAGATAGACAAGCATTATTTATATAAAGAAGAGGTGTTAATAAATGATTAAAAATTTTCAAGAGGTTTTAGAAAAAGTAAAAAGTTTAAAAACAAAGAAGATAGCAGTAGCAGTAGCTCAAGATAAACCAGTTCTTGAAGCAGTAATGGATGCAAAAGAACAAGGAATAGCAGATGCTATACTAGTTGGAGACAAGACAAAAATTGAGCAAGTGGCAGCAGAAATAGGAATGGATTTAAGCAAGTTTGAAATAGTTGAAGAAACAGACATGAGAAAAGCAGCAATGAAAGCTGTTGAATTAGTTTCAACAGGCAAGGCAGATATGTTAATGAAAGGACTTATAGATACTGCAAATTTCCTAAGAGCTGTTTTAAATAAAGAAATAGGATTAAGAACAGGTATGCTTATGTCCCACGTAGGTGTTTTTGAAATACCAGGTTACGATAGGTTAATATTAATAACAGATGCTGCTTTTAATATGTATCCTGAACTTAAAGATAAAATAGATATAGTTAAAAACTCAGTAACAGTTGCACATTCACTTGGACTTGAAAAGCCAAGAGTAGCTCCAGTATGCGCTGTAGAAGTTGTAAATCCTAATATGCCAGCTACAATGGACGCTTCAATTCTTTCAAAAATGAATGATAGAGGACAGATAAAAGGATGTATTATTGATGGACCACTAGCATTAGATAATGCTTTATCAGAAGAGGCTGCAGCACATAAAGGAGTTACAGGACCAGTGGCAGGTAAAGCTGATATATTATTAATGCCAAATATTGAATCAGGAAACATAATGTATAAAACACTAACTTATACAACTGCTTGCAAGAGTGGTGCTTTATTAGTTGGAACATCAGCTCCTGTTGTACTTACTTCAAGAAGTGACAGTCATGAAACAAAAATGAATGCCATAGCTTTAGCTGCGTTAGTTGCTAACCAATTAAGCAAGAATAAATAATAGATTATTGAGTTTATTGTATAAAGAGATTTTAATAATATATTAAAACCTAAGGAGGAAGAAGTAATGTCATATAAATTATTAATAATAAATCCAGGATCAACTTCAACAAAAATTGGTGTATACGAAGATGAGAAACAAATTCTAGAGGAGACATTAAGACACTCTTCAGAAGAAATAGGAAAATATGCTACTATTTTTGATCAATTCCAGTTTAGAAAAGATGTTATATTAAAGGTTTTACAAGAGAAAAATTTTGATATAAATACATTAAGTGCAGTAGTAGGAAGAGGCGGATTATTAAAGCCAATAGTAAGTGGTACTTATGCTGTTAATGATGCTATGCTTGAAGATTTAAAAGTTGGAGTTCAAGGACAACACGCATCAAATTTAGGAGGTATAATAGCTAATGAAATAGCAACTTCTTTAAATATTCCTGCTTTCATTGTAGATCCTGTTGTTGTTGATGAATTAGATGATGTTGCAAGAATATCTGGTATACCTGAAATAGAGAGAAAGAGTATATTCCATGCGTTAAACCAAAAGGCTGTAGCTAAGAGATATGCTAAAGAAAGTGGAAAGGCATATGATGGTTTAAACCTAATAGTTACACATATGGGTGGAGGAGTATCTGTTGGAGCTCATAAAAATGGAAAAGTTGTAGATGTAAACAATGCATTAGATGGAGAAGGACCATTCTCACCTGAAAGATCAGGGGGATTACCAGTAGGAGATTTAGTTAAGATTTGCTATAGTGGCAAATATACAATTGATGAAATAAAGAAAAAAATTAATGGTAAAGGTGGTACTGTAGCTTACCTTGATACAAACGACTTTAGAGTAGTTGAAGACAAAGCTTTAAGCGGAGATGAGAAGTACAAATTAATTTTTGATGCTTTTATATTCCAAATAGCTAAAGAAATAGGTAAGTGTGCTGCAGTGTTAAGTGGAAAGGTAGATGCTATAGTTTTAACTGGAGGTATTGCATATAGTAAGGCTGTTACAGAAGCATTAAAAGAAATGACTTCATTTATAGCACCTGTTGTAATTTATCCAGGAGAAGATGAACTTTTAGCTTTAGCTGAAGGAGCACTTAGAGTGTTAAAAGGAGAAGAAAAGGCAGGAGAATACAAATAAGTATAAATAAATAGATTATATACTTAACTTTAGAGGTATATGCTATCTTATATCTCTAAAGTTAAGTGAATTTATTAGGTTTATCTTATTTTTTTAGTTAAATATATAAAAGAAGCAGAAAAATTACAGGTATTCAGCCAATATAGTGAATTTTAAAAAGAAATTTGGCAAAAAATGAATTAGTAAAGTTTATTACTTTATGATATAATGTTTTTGTGATGAAGAACAAGTCATAAAGAAAAGGTTTTAACATAAAAAATTCATATATAGTTTAATAAATGAATTGAGACTTGTTAATTAGCACAATATGAGAAAATAGACTTTGAAGTCAAAGTAACTTTATTTCATGAGGGTTGTCTATAACTGCTGTGAATACGTTTACTGATGCTTTGATCTAAAGTTTGTTGTCCTTTTATATAAAGAGGTGATATTATGAGTAGAATTAGAATTTTCACAGGACATTTTGGAAGTGGTAAGACTGAAATATCTATAAATTATGCATTAAAACTTGCAAAAGAAGGTAAAAAAGTAGCAATCGTTGATATTGATATAGTTAATCCTTACTTCTGCTCAAGAGATGTAAGAAAACATCTTGAAGAGAATGGTGTAAGAGTAATATCATCAGACCCAAATCTGTCTAATGCAGAATTAGCAGTAGTGCCTGCAGAAGTATTAGCAGTATTCAATGATAAGAGTTATGAAGTAGTTATGGATATAGGTGGAGACGACCAGGGAGCCGTAGTACTAGGACAATATAATAGATACCTTAGAGAAGAGCCTTATGATATGTACTTTGTAGTAAATAACAATAGGCCACTAACTTCTAATGAAAAAGATACAGAAGAGTATTTAAGAACTATAGAGTGGGTTTCAAGACTAAAGGTTACACATTTAATATCAAATACTAATATGTCTTATGAAACTACAGTTGAGGATATATTAAGAGGAGACAAAGAAGTAGCTGCGTTAGCAGAAAAACTTAATATACCACATAGCTATACAGCATGTAGAAAAGACTTTGAGGATGAAGTTAGAGGAAAAGTACAAGGTGAATTATTACCGATAGATATCTATATGAAACCACCTTGGAGATAATTGTAACAAGGTATTATAAATTGATTTTAAACATGCTAGCAATAAAATTTATATAAATGGAGTTGAAAAACTCAGGTCATTTTATAGTCTAGAATCAAAAGACTTTAAGATAATTGCAGAAATATCTTTCAAATTATCAAGCATAGGGAGGGAATTTTAATGCAAAAGGTTACTTTCAGAGAAGAAAGATGTAAAGGTTGCGGACACTGTTTAGAAGTCTGTCCAAAGAAGATAATAAGCTTTTCAGAAAAGCTTAATGTTAAAGGATATCATCCAGCAACTGTTACAGAAGATAAGATGGATCAATGTATATCATGTGCATCATGTGCAAAAATATGTCCAGATTGTGTAATTACAGTTCAAAAATAAAAGGAGGGATCTTTAATGGGAGAGAAAGTATTAATGAAGGGTAACGAAGCCATTGGAGAAGCAGCAATTAGAGCTAATTGTAAAGCATTCTTTGGTTATCCTATTACCCCACAAACAGAAGTTGCAGCTTACATGGCAAAGAAGATGCCTAAGATAGGAAGAACATTTATTCAAGCTGAAAGTGAAGTTTCTGCTATAAACATGGTTTATGGAGCAGCTGGAACTGGACTTAGAGTTATGACTTCATCAAGTTCACCTGGAATAAGCTTAAAAGCAGAAGGTATATCATATATAGCAGGAGCAGAGTTACCATGTGTTATTATAAACATAGTTAGAGGAGGCCCTGGTCTTGGAAGTATTCAACCAGCTCAGTCAGATTATTTCCAAGCTACAAAAGGAGGAGCGCACGGAGACTTTAATATGCCTGTATTTGCTCCAGCTTCAATCCAAGAAATGGTTGACTTAATACAAGATGCTTTTGATGTTGCTGATATGTACAGAACTCCTTGTATGGTAATGGGAGATGGAATGCTTGGCCAAATGATGGAGCCAGTTGAATTCAAAGAAAAAGCAGCTAGAGAGCTTCCAGAAAAAGTTTGGGCAGCTAATGGCTTAAATGGAAGAAAAGAACATAATGTTATAAACTCATTATACCTAGAGCCAGAAGCTTTAGAAGAGCATAACATTCACCTTCAAGAGAAGTATGCTGCTATAAAGAAAAATGAAGCTAAATATGAAATATTCAACTGTAATTCAGACTGTGACTTAATATTAGTTGCATACGGAACTACATCAAGAATATGTAAGAACGTAATCAAAATGGCTGAGAAAGAAGGAATAAAATTAGGACTAGTAAGACCTATAACTTTATGGCCTTTCCCAGTTGAAGCATTTGAAAAAACTATGGACAACACTAAGCATGGCTACTTAGCAGTAGAGATGAGCTGTGGACAAATGGTTGAAGATGTAAGATTAGTTGCAAACGGAAGAAAGCCAGTTGACTTCTACGGAAGATCTGGTGGTATGATTCCAGAACCAACAGATATTTTAGATAAAGTTAGAACTATAGTAGGAGGTACAAAATAATGACAATAGTATATGAAAATCCAAAAGCATTATTAGATGTTCCTACGCATTATTGCCCAGGATGTACTCACGGAGTAATTCACAAGCTAGTTGCAGAGGTTATTGATGAGCTTGGTATTTTAGATAAAACTATAGGAGTAGCTCCAGTTGGATGTTCAGTTTTAGCATACAAGTATTTTGCATGCGATATGTTTGAAGCTGCACACGGAAGAGCACCAGCAGTTGGTACAGGAATAAAGAGAACAAACTCTGATAAAGTTGTATTCACATATCAGGGAGATGGAGACCTTGCTGCTATCGGTACTGCTGAAATAGTTCACGCAGCTGCAAGAGGAGAAAACATAACTTCTATATTCGTAAATAACTGTATTTATGGTATGACTGGTGGACAAATGGCTCCAACTACATTACCAGGTCAAAAGACCGAAACATCACCATATGGAAGAGACACAAGCAGAGAAGGTCATCCAATAAGAGTTTCTGAGATGATTTCAACTTTAGATGGCGCTTGCTATGTAGAGAGAGTATCTGTTGATACAGTTCCTAATATAATGAAAGCTAAAAAAGCTATAAAGAAAGCTTTCCAAAATCAGTTAGACGGAAAAGGCTTCTCAATGATAGAAGTATTATCAATATGCCCAACTAACTGGGGATTATCACCTAAAGAATCAATGCAATGGTTAAAAGACAACATGATTCCATACTATCCTCTTGGAATTAAGAAGGATAAAACTGAGGAGGTGAAATAAATGGCATCACAACAAATAGTTTTTGCTGGTTTCGGTGGACAAGGTATATTATCAATGGGTAAGTTCCTTGCTTATGCAGGAATGGATGCTAATTTAAACGTTTCATGGTTACCATCTTATGGTCCTGAAATGAGAGGAGGTACAGCAAACTGTTCAGTAATATTAACTGATGAAGCTATAGGTTCACCTATAGTTACAAAGGCTGACAGTATAGTTGTAATGAACAGACCTTCTTTAGACAAATTTGAGGATATGGTAGCACCTGGTGGAGTTATCGTAATAGATTCAGATTTGGTTGATAGAATGCCAGAAAGAACAGATGTAACTGTTATAGCAATTCCTGCTCAAACTATAGCTCAAGAGATCGGAAGTAAAACAATAGCAAACATGGTTTTACTAGGAGCATTAGTTAAGAAGACAGAAATAGTTACAATAGAAGCATTATTAGATTCATTAAAGGCTCACGGAAAAGAAAAGTTCTTTGAATCAAATAAGAAGGCTATTGAAAAAGGTTTAGAATACGTAAAATAGTATTGAATTTAGAGGATGTCTCAGAGATTAAATGAGGCATCCTTTTTTATTTTCACCTATTTTAGTCATAAAAACTTAAATAGATTATGAAGGTATTTAGATTATATTGTAACTATATGTAAGTTATAATATAATGTTGTAGAGGAGTTGGTACAAGCTAAGAAAATTGTACTAACTAACTATTTTTGATTAATGTACATATAATAACATTAGCCTATTTATTTTAGAAGAAAAAGAGAGGTATTTTTTATGCATAGAATGTTTGGTACTGATGGAGTTAGAGGTATAGCAAATAAAGAGTTAACAGCGGAATTGGCTTATAGATTAGGAAGAGCAGGAGCACATGTTTTAACAGAAGGAACCCACAAGCCTAAAATACTTGTAGGAATGGATACGAGAATATCTGGAGATATGCTTGAAGCTGCATTAGTCTCAGGGATATTATCAGTTGGTGCAGAAGCTATCTGTGTTGGTATTGTGCCAACTCCTGCAGTATCTTATTTAACTAGAAAATATGAAGCTGACGCTGGTGTTGTTATATCAGCATCTCACAACCCAGTAGAGTATAATGGAATAAAGTTTTTTAATAATCAGGGTTATAAGTTATCTGACGAACTGGAAGATACAATACAAAGTGTAATAGAGAGTAATTTCGAAGGAGTTCCTCTTCCAACAGGGGACCAAATAGGTAGAAAGATAGAAGAAGAAGGGGAAGCTGTTGGAGATTATGTAGAGTTTGCTAAAGGGACTATTGATACTAATCTAAAAGGACTAAAGGTTGCACTAGATTGTGCAAACGGAGCAGCCTATATAACTGCAGTAAAGGCATTTAAGGAACTGGGAGCAGAAGTATATGTTATAAATAATGAGCCAGATGGAATAAACATAAATAAAAACTGCGGTTCCACCCATCCAGAAAGATTAATGGAATATGTAGTAGAAAAAGGCTGTGATTTAGGATTAGCCTTTGATGGAGATGCTGACAGATGCTTAGCTGTAGATGAAAAGGGAAACCTAATAAATGGTGACTTTTTAATGGCTATTATCGGAAAGTATCTTAAAGAGCAAGGTAAACTAGATAAGGATGTTGTAGTTGTAACTGTAATGAGTAACTTAGGACTAGATATAGCTTTAAATAAAGAAAATATAGGCACTGTAAAGACAAAGGTTGGAGATAGATATGTCCTTGAAGAAATGGTTAAGGAAGGGTATAAGTTAGGTGGAGAGCAATCAGGTCACGTAATAATGCTTGACTATAATACTACAGGAGATGGCTTAATAACAGGGCTTCAATTATCAGCTATAGTTAAAAAGAGCGGCAAAACTTTATCTGATTTAGCATCTATGATGAAGGAACTTCCACAAATATTAGTTAATGCTAAGGTGCCTAATGATAAGAAGAATATACACAATGAAGATGAAGAAATATCAGCTAAAATAAGAAAAATTGAAGAAAGATTAAATGGCTGTGGAAGAGTGCTTATAAGACCTTCTGGTACAGAGCCGTTAGTTAGAGTTATGCTAGAAGGAGAAGTACAAAGTGAGTTAGATGAAATGGCTCATGGGTTAGCAGAGCTTATAGAAAAAAAGGCAAATATTTAAATAAAGTATACCTCTAGAGAAATATGTTCCTCTAGGGGTATATTTTATATTAAGTTATTAGGGGATGGTATTTGGTTAAATTTTTGAAAACATTAATATTTATGTTGACCAAATTTTTATATATACTATATAATATAATGAGGCTTTTAAAATTGGAAGTATAAGCGCCAGAACTTAAGTGAAGGATAGACTTGAAGCGTCACTTGCACAGTGTGTAGGTTCCACTAGCTAAGTCATAGATTTAGAGTCTCACTTGAGTTGACGAGGACAGGGAGTATCGAGTGTTCGGCGGATGCCCTGCGGTATGACACTACCGAGAAACATTAATAAAAGCAAAAAGTAATTTTTGTTACAAAATTAATGAGGTGTCTAAAAGCCTAAAACTTAAAAGTTGAAAGGCAGGTAATTTAATAATGTGTGGAATAGTTGGTTATGTTGGAAAAAGACAAGCAGCACCAATCTTAGTAGAGGGGTTAAGCAAGCTTGAATACAGAGGATATGATTCAGCGGGAGTAGCTATAATAGACGAAGCTGGAAATATGAATGTAAGTAAGTGTAAGGGTAGACTTGCTAACTTAGAGGGCAAGCTAGAGCAGGAACCTGTACAAGGCTTAATAGGAATAGGCCATACAAGATGGGCTACTCATGGAGAACCATCAGATAGAAATTCCCATCCTCATACAAATGAAAAAGAGACAATAAGTGTTGTTCACAACGGAATCATAGAAAACTATATGCATTTAAGAGAATGGCTTATATCAAAGGGATATAAATTTTACTCAGAAACAGATACAGAGGTTATACCAAATCTTGTAGACTATTTTTATGATGGCAATCTTTTAGATGCTGTTATGAAAGCTGTTTCAAAAATGGAAGGAAGCTATGCATTAGGGGTTGTATCAACTTATGAACCAGATAAGATTGTAGCTGTTAGAAAAGACAGCCCTCTTATCGTAGGAGTTGGGGCAGAGGAGAATTTTATTGCTTCTGATGTTCCTGCTATTTTAAACCAAACAAGAGACGTTTATTATTTAAATGATAAAGAATTTGTAGTGTTAACAGAGACAGGTGTAGAAATTTACTCAGCAGAGGGTGAAAAAATAAATAAAGAACTTCACCATGTAACATGGAATGCTGATGCAGCTGAAAAAGGTGGATTCGAGCACTTTATGATAAAGGAAATCCACGAGCAGCCAAAGGTAATAAAGGACACTATGACTTCAAGAATTATGCCTGGCAAACCAGTAACTTTAGATGATATTAAAATCACAAAAGAACAGATAGAAAATATTGATAAAGTATATATTGTTGCATGCGGAACAGCATATCATGCAGGTATTGTTGGAAAATATGTAATTGAGAGATTAGCTAGAATACCAGTAGAGGTTGATATAGCATCAGAGTTTAGATATAGAAATCCAATAATAAATGATAGAACTTTAATGATTGTAGTAAGTCAATCAGGTGAAACTGCTGATACTTTAGCTGCTTTAAGAGAAGCAAGAGCACAAGGAGCAAGAGTTATAGCTGTTACTAACGTAGTTGGAAGCTCAGTTTCAAGGGAAGCTGATGATGTTTTATACACTTGGGCAGGACCAGAAATAGCAGTTGCATCTACTAAAGCGTATACTACTCAGCTTATTACTATGTATATGATAGGTTTATTCTTTGCTCAAAATAGAAATACACTTACAACAGAGGAAATAGAAAGCATTAAAAATGATATGCTTACTTTACCAGAAAAAGTAGAGGAAACATTAAATCATAAGGAAGTTCTTCAGAAGTTTGCTGCAAACACTTATATGCATAAGGATATGTTCTTCCTAGGTAGAGGACTTGATTATGCCGTAGCAATGGAAGGTTCATTAAAGCTTAAGGAAATATCCTATATTCACTCTGAAGCATACGCTGGAGGAGAACTAAAGCACGGTACTATAGCATTAATTGAGCCAGGAACTATAGTGGTTGCATTAGCTACGCAGAAGAGCCTATATGAAAAAATGGTAAGCAACATTAAGGAAGTAACAACAAGAGGAGCTAAGGTATTAGGTCTAGCTGTAGAGGGCAATACTGATGTAGAAAAGGCTGTGGAATCAGCAATATATATACCAGAAGTTCAAGAGGTACTTTTACCAGTACTTTCAGTAGTACCGTTACAATTATTAGCTTATTATATGGCTATACAAAAGGGTTGTGACGTAGATAAGCCAAGAAATCTTGCGAAGTCAGTTACTGTTGAATAATTTATTTTAGTAGACGACAGTTATTGTCAGTTACAATTAATATTGTCACTAATTATAAGTAACAAGTGTCATAGAATTTTACAACTGTCTAAGTATAATAAAGTTTGATTAAGAATAAAAAAGTATAGTTAAAAATAATAAAGTTTGGTTGAGCCTCGTGAGAGTAATGAAGGAAAAATCCTTGAATACTTGCACGAGGCCTTTTGCTGCCATGAGATGTACCCAGCACCTACAAAAGCGAAGTGTGTAGCAGCGTATAAAGAATAAAATAAATAAAAAATACAAACCGAAGGTCATGACAAATCCTAGAAGTCTGTCAATAAATTCATGTAAACTCTATTAAAGATTTTTGAATATGGATATGTTTTTTATGTTAGAGAGGATAAATCTTTTAAGTTTTTCCTCTTTTATTTTTACTAAACTTTAAGTGTATAAGCTTTATTTTGAAAAAGTGAGATACCTCCCCACTAGCCAGTAGATATTGTACAAGCTATATCATACTTTCATCAAATCTATTTTCAAAGTGAATAGATAGCTGCGCTAGTATTTGTCACGATCCTCTTAAATTTTGAGTCCATTTCTTAGCTATATCTTGTTTAGCTAAATACAACATCTTTAAAAGTAAATCATCAGAAGGAAAGATGCTTTTAGATTTTGTTAATTTTCTTAGTTGTCGGTTAAAACTTTCCATAGCATTTGTTGTATAAATCATCTCTCGTATTTCCCCAAGGTACTTAAAGAGAGTAGAGAGCTCCGCCTAATTATTTTGCCATGAATTTATTGATATCGAATATAAATCTCCCCATTTATCCCTCATGTTATCTAGGGCTGTTAAAGCAAATTGTTCTGTTGATGCAGTATAGACTTCTTTAAGATCTCTACAAAACTCTTTTCTATGCTTATAGGGGATATATTTTGTACTATTCCTACTTATATTTTAAACTTGCATTCCTATCAAATATCATAAGCGAACTTTTACCTTTTAAATATCCCATAAATTGTGCAACACCTATTTTGGGTGGAATGCTAACCAACATGTGTATATGATTAGGACATGCGGTTACTTCTATTATTTCTACTCCCTTATGCTCACATAGTTTTCTAAGTATTTTTCTTATATCTGTTTTCATCTTTCCATATATAATCTGTCTCCTGCACTTGGGGGCGAAAACTATATGGTATTTATAATTCCGTTTGCTATGTGATAAACTTTATGTATCTATTTGAATGACCTTCTTTGTTTTCATTCTGGTTGGCGAACCTAATTTGAGATTAACAAAGGAGGTTTCTTTTTGCTACTCATAGCTATAAGTTCTTTTCAACCCCTAGTATAACCAGGGATATTCGTTACACAATTAAAGTGGCAGTTATCATGATAACTACCACTTTTTTGTGGAGTTCTTATTTAAAACTGTATTAACTTATTTACATATACGACAGTTTGGTAATGCTTTTTCTAATTGCTTAATGTCAGAATCACTCGTTTTATTATTTTCTATAAACAATAGATGTAAATTTATTAATTGTTTCAATGGAGATATATTTTTTATTTTATTTTTATTTAAATGGAGCTCATTCAAATTTGTTAAATTTTCGAGAGTTCTTATATCAGTTATTTGATTAAAACTTAAATCAAGTTTACTTAAATTAATTAAGTTTTTGAGATCATCTATATTTGTTATTTTATTCTCGCCTAAATAAAGTTTGGTTAAGTTTGTTAAATCTTTAAGATCACTTATATTTGTTATTTGATTGTCTGCTAAATTAATACAATTCAAATTTGTTAAACTTTTAAGAGCACTAATACTAGTTATTTGATTATTATATAACTGAAGTGTTTTTAGTTTATTAAGTTCTGATAATGCATTTATATTATTTATTTCATTATCCATTAATGAAAGGAAAATTAAATTTTTGCAATCTTTTAATTCACTTATATCTGTTAAATTACTATCACAGATAGATAAAGATTTTAAATTACTTAGGATTTTTAACACACTTATATCCTTTAAATTAGGTATAAGAAGGGTAAGATTGCTCAACTTACCTAGATGTCCTAGTGCACTTATATCTGCTAGTTCAGCTTCATTTGATAGGTAAAGACTCTCTAGATTATTTAAGTTTTTTAATGGTTCTATATTTGTAATATTATTACCCACTATCCCTAATACTCTTAAGTTAGTTAACTTTTCAATTCCGCTTAGATCGTTTATTGAATACCCATCAGTGGATAGACTCGTAATGTTTTTAACATCATTAATATAGAGATCCCCATTTGCTTTATTTATACTTTTTCTTATTGCAGCTTCTAGATTTTCATCAGAAAAAGTGACTACAGTGTTACTAGCTAATCCACTTAATTTATTTTCTACGTCCTCAGTTATTGAATTTTTTCCTCCAACTAGAAATATTTTTTTATAGCTGGTAGTATCTAAGTATCTTTTTTGAGTAGAAATATCTTTTCCATCTGTGAGTATAATAGGAGCATTAAGCTTTGCGGCTAATGCACTTCCATTTAGAGCATCCGAAAAGTCTTCACCACTTACAATCACTGCTGTAGCACTATTTATGTTAAAGTATTTACATATATTTAATGATGTTTCATATCTATCTGCTCCACTTATTCTTGTTATGTTGCTGTCGTCTAAATTCTTTACACAGTTTTTTATATCATTAACTACAACATCACTTATTGAACCATGTCCTCCTATTATAAATACCTGAGATGGTTCAATATTTCTTATTACTTCTGCTGCAGCATCATTAAGTTTATCTCCAGTGCTCATAATCATTGGATAACCTTTTATACCTGATATACTTGAAACACTTAAATTATCAAAAAATTGGTAACCGTTAACTATAATAACAGGAGTACCCTTTTCTACACTAACAGAATTTACAATCGCACTGTTTGTACTAAATCTATCTGTTCCGCTTAATCTTATAGTCTTTAGGTTACTTGCACTTATTCTTTCGTAATCGTTACTTATTGAACCGGTTCCTCCTAATATATATACATTAGGAGAAATTGCTTCTCCTCCACTTACCCCTGAATAAACTGCTGTATAATTTAAAAAATTTTTATCTTCTAAAAAATTTTTATTAACTAGTAAAATAGGAGCATCTAATTTTTTTGAAAGTATAGTTCCTGCTAAAGCATCAGCAAAGTTTTCTCCATTTGCTATAATTATATTTTTGGAACCAATGTCAAAAAAATTATTAGCTACATTCAATGAGGTTTCATACCTATCGGCTCCACTTATTCTAATCACATTATAACTATTCTCAGCATGTACAAAACAAAAATTACCAATTTCTAATATTGTAATAACAATAAATAATACTAATTTTTTCAATCCAATCACCTCTGCTAAACAATATTTACGTTTGGTATAAAGTTATACCAACATAAATATTATAACATATTTTATACCATTAATAGATAATATATGAATATTAGCCTTTTATTTACATGGATTAAAGTTTAGTTTTATACATTTATTTCAAGGCGTTTAAATAAATGTAATATAGTGATATAATCTGTAAATATAAATTGTAAAAAATCAGAAAATTTCAATTTAATTTTGTGAGTTTGGGTCAATTTTTATTAAATTCTAAGTGAATATGTGCATGTTTTAAGGCAATCTTTATTGAAACATTATGCTTTTTTACAATACTAAAAATAAATTTAAAAAAGAAAGGTGATAAAAGTGATGAAAAAATTAAAATTACTTACTATTCTCAGTTTAACTATGCTATTTACTCAAGTACCTACTAGTAGTATACTAGCTGCCCAAACCTCTGAGACAACATCTCAAACTCAATCATCAGTAAATAAGGACTATTCTAACGTTAAAAAATATGCGCAAAAGTTTTTTAACAATCAAGTTAGTAAAGGCACCTTAAGTAATCCTATTGAATTATATAATTTAAGCGATACTGTACAAGCATTATATTTTTCTTCTGATGCAGGTGGGTATTTAATAGTTGACTTATCTGATTACAGTATTACTGAATTTTCAAAGGAAGGTACAAATGATTATATAAATGATAGAAACAAAAAACATTTATATAATGGTCCTTTATCTTATTTAGAGGAAAGTATTAATGGACAAGTTATTGACTCTAAAACTAAAAAAAGTTTAGGTAATTTGAATGATTTAAAAAAATATGATATTTTCAAGAAAAAAGGTAAAGTTAGAAAGTCTAATAGTGTGGTGAACGATATCCCAGAAACTTCGGATTTAGCGCTAGGTTATTCAGGAGCAACAACTACTACATATTACAATATAAAAAAAGCAGATGGCAGTCGTCCACTATATAATCATAAAATTACCTTTGCAAACGCTTGCACTCCAACTGCTGCAGTAATACTACTTAGGTATTATGATGAACATTATAATTCTTCTTTTGTTAACGATATGGATCTTTTTACAGATTACAACGTGCTTGTAAAAAAATTTATGGCTTCAGAGTATATGTGTACTAATTTGCCTAGTACACAATATCCAACAGAGAAAAAACCACTGACTGATGGAACATATTTTGGAACATTTTATAAAGATGCAACGTATGGCTTACAAAAATATATAGTAAAAGATCAAAAGGTTAATTGTACTATAGAATATAATGGAGATGGTCAATATCCTCAAGCTGTTAACGGAGCAACTGAATACTATTCTTTTGACCCTAGCATAGCTAAAAGTCTTATTAGCAGCAATAACCCTTATCTTGCGGATCTTCAAGATGGTTGGACTGAAGGAAGCAGTACCGAAACATATGGACCTCACACCGTGACAGTATACGGATATTCTACTGTAAAATATAATAATTATCCTGCATATTACGGATATGCCCAGGCTGTTGATGGATATGGACTAGCAAGTGCTTGGATAAACGCATTATATATAGATGATATGATTTATATTGATCATAGTTATACTTATCACGATTAAATTGAACAAATATATTATTCATATAAATAATATAGAGTATATTAGCTGTTAACTATATTTTAAAACAATCTTAATTATGCCAAACTGTATATATCCTTGTACACTGACCAATTTAAATAGAGAAATAGAGAGAAAATCAGGTGAAAAAACTGACTTTCTCTCTTTTGTTTATATGAAAAAGCATAGTGGCGATAATAAATAAAGGTAGGTAAGAGATTGAAGCTACAAATGGAGTGTAAAGAAACCATATTGGAAATTAGTTAATATAGTGATAAAATTTAGGGAGATGGTTGTATATAATAAACTAACTAGGGGTGTGAGGGGTTTATGAATGATAAAAAGAAAAAGTTAATTATTGATTTAATAAAGAAGATGCCTTCTCTAATGTTTGGGTTACTACTATATTCTATAGGAATATTGTTAACCTTATACTCGAAACTAGGAATGAGTCCATGGGATGTATTTCATATGGGGATAGTACAACATAGCTCACTTACGCTGGGTCAGGTATCTGAATTAACTGGTTTTGTAATTCTTCTAATTTCATATTTTCTTGGTGTTATACCAGGGCTAGCTAGTGTGCTAAATATGATATTTATAGGGTTATTTATTGACCTGATAGAGAAGTTTAAGGTTTTTAGTACACCAGATAACATAATAGGACAGATGTTTATGTTGTTTATGGGCATTTTTGTAATAGGATGGGCAACCTATTTTTATCTAAGAGTTGGTCTGGGAGCGGGCCCAAGGGATGGATTAATGGAAGGGCTTGTAAAGAAGATCAACAAACCTGTTTGGATGATAAGGGGGGCTATAGAGGGAACGGTTTTAATCATTGGATACATTTTAGGAGGGCCTGTTGGAATAGGAACTTTGATAACTGCGGGCAGTATTGGATTTTCGGTGCAGTTTGCTTTTAAAATTGGTAAGTACAGTTCCAAGGATACAGATCATATGAATTTGATTCTTTTATACAAGAATTTAAGGCAAGACAAGATTGATATAAATGACACAGATGATAAGTTGATTGATGAAAGAAATAAAATAGAGGTATAAAGAATAATGCAGAGGTTTATGGGTTTTCCCAAGACGTTAAAAGAATACTCATTAATATTTAGTAAATTAAAAAATGTATAGGATATTCTAGAATGTATTTGAATAATATAAAAAGCACTAGTAAAAACTAGTACTTTTTATATTGCAAAATATTGCAGTGGTTAATAATGCAAGGAAATTAATTATAGATTACTGAATATTATCTCAGTGGCATTTTTATTGGATAAAAAAATTTACCAAAATATATGAAAAAGTACTTGCAAAACAATAATTAGTATTATATAATATTAATTGTCAAGAAGATAAAATTATGAAGAGTTAAAATTTGATGGGAGGATTATTATTATGAAAAAATTTGTTTGTACAGTATGTGGATATATTCATGAAGGAGAGGCAGCACCAGAGAAATGCCCACAATGTGGAGTTTCAAGTGATAAATTTGCTGAAAAAGTTGAAGGTCAATTCACTTGGGCTGATGAGCATAGAATAGGAATAGCAAAGGATGTTGATCCTGAAGTAATAGAAGGCTTAAGAGCAAACTTCACTGGAGAATGTACAGAAGTTGGAATGTATTTAGCTATGAGCAGACAGGCTGATAGAGAAGGTTATCCAGAAGTAGCAGAAGCTTATAAAAGAATAGCTTTTGAAGAAGCAGAGCATGCAGCAAAGTTTGCTGAATTATTAGGAGAAGTAGTTGTAGCAGATACAAAGAAAAATCTTGAAATGAGAGTAGAAGCAGAGCATGGAGCAACTCAAGGAAAGAAAGATTTAGCTACTTTAGCTAAGAAATTAAACTTAGATGCTATTCATGACACAGTACATGAAATGTGTAAAGATGAAGCAAGACACGGTTCCGCATTTTTAGGATTATTAAATAGATACTTCAAATAAAAAATAGTTTAATATAATTTTAGCTAAAATAGAAGATGCCATATCTTAAACCTTAAGATATGGCATCTTCTATTTTTATAAGTTAAATAATCAGATATATATCTGTGTGATTTAGAACATATATTACATTAAAAAGCTTTATTTTTAAAATAATAAAGATAGCTAGATTTAATGTGGAAAAAACTTAGAGAGGAAGAAAATTATGATTGAACGTATCGTTAAGGATATTAAAAATTTAACTTTTAGGTTTAATGATGATGATGTTTTAGCTTTAGCATCTCAACTTGCATATAGTTTAATTTTCTCATTCTTTCCATTCCTGACATTTCTTATGACGTTAGTAGGATATAGTCCTATTAGTAGTGGTGAGGTGTTAGTGGGATTAAATAAAATTTTACCTACTAACGTATTAGAATTGGTGCATAATACTGTGGTAGAAGTAGTTGATGGTAGAAACAGCCATTTGCTGTCTTTGAGTTTGCTAGCAACAATTTGGAGTGCATCCAGTGGATTTAATGCGGTTATTAAAGGCCTTAATAAGGCATATGATGAATCTGAGGATAGATCGGTGTTTAAAGTTCAGTTTATAGCAATTATGTGCACTTTTGGGGTAACTTTCATAGTAATACTAACAATGATATTACTTGTATTTGGACAAATTTTAGGAGTATATTTAGCAAAACAGTTCGGGTATTCTTTTATGTTTCAGAGATTCTGGAATATAGTAAGATATACTGTCATGTTTCTAACCACAATATTTATATTTGCAGCATTATACCATTATACTCCCAGCAGAAGATTGACATGGAAAGAAGTTATGCCAGGAGCGGTTTTTTCTGCCATAGGATTGGTTGGGGTATCTGTAGGGTTTGCCTATTATGTAAATAATTTTGGAAACTATTCTAAAGTTTACGGAAGCATAGGTGCTGTAATTATACTTTTAACCTGGTTATTTTTTTTATCAGTAATGATAATCATGGGGGGAGAATTAAATGCTACATTGGCTTTTGATAGAGAAGGAAAAGTGAAGCCCAAGGGAAAAAAGTTTTAGTATATTTTTATATAACATGAGTAAAAATATTGAATATATGTTTATCAGTTTACAACAATAAAAAGTTATGGTTTCTTAGTAGTAATTCATTACAAAATTTAAAAAGATATTCTAGAAGGTGATATTTTGAGAAGCAAAGATTATATGAAAAAAATCTATAAAAATTTTTCCGACTTTATATACGAGTGTTCTAGTCGTGAACTAGAGTATTTTATACTGGACTCAAAGTTTACAAGTTCCTTCAATCAAAGAGTAAAGAAGCTAACTGATGAAATAGGAAGAGAGGGGAAAAAAAGCGTAGAATTAGCAATAATATTTAATACGGAAGGAGAGATTGCTCTAATAGATAGTTACATTATAGGAAGTTATATTGGTAACAGTTACACAAAACATATGGAGGAATACTACAAAGAAAACTTTTTAAACAAAATAGTAAAATATGTAGTAAATGGTAATCAAAAGTCTAAAAAAGACTTTTTAATACTTTCTTATGATATACTATATAATACATTAAATAGTATATATTGTGACATAAAGTGCAAAAAAGAGACGTTAAATAACTATGTAAAATTGTATAATTTAAAACATTGCAAGAATGATGATTGCTCTATAGTTGTAGCAAGTATCCTAATATTAGAAGATATCTGCAGATATCTTGCAATTGAAGAACATATCCTAGCAGAATCTATTAGGTATACTAATTCAAAAAGAAATAGTCAGGAAGCATAGAATTTCGACAAACAAGCATTGTTTAAAAGGAAGATAATTGAAGTAAAGTAATATACATGGTTATAGATGTGGGACTACAGGCTTTTTGATGTCATATAAAAGAGATAAGTTGTAATTAATCTTCACATGAAATGACATATTTCTTTTATTTAATATGTTAAGATATTTCTGAAGTTAATTATGGGGGGAAAAAAATATGGTGGTAGAAAATTTAGTTAGAACTGAAAGTGTAGAAAAAATAAAGTATAACTATTTCTACAGACTGCTAAAAGGAAGTATTCTTATTTCATGTGAAATAGATGCCGTAGAGGTACAGTCATATGGAATAGAAGTTGAAAGACAAGATATGGTAGACGGAAAATTAATTAATATAGAAAGAGATGTTGTACAAAATATAAGTCCTGATAGACATAAAGTACATAATTTATTAAAATTATTGTATGACAATACAGTATCACCAATACACTTAATTGATGTATTAGGAGAATATATTGATGAATATATCATTGATTTTGATAAGGAAATAAGATGTATAGCATATTAAGCTATTGTAGGAGTAGATAGTTTTAAAAAGAGGGAAAGTCCTCTTTTTTTCTTTTAAATATTAAATTTAACTTTAAAAATTGAAAATTTTGCCTTATTATATTAAGTGTGGGGGTGATATTTTGATTTCAGGTGTTGGGGTTGATATAGTTGAAATCAGGAGAATTAAAGATGCCATGGATAAACATTCCAACTTTATGGATAAAATGTTTAGCAAGAATGAAGTTGAATATCTAAAGAGTAGAAATCTAAGACCAGAATTTGTAGCAGGAAGATTTGCAGCAAAGGAAGCTGTTTCTAAAGCATTAGGAACAGGATTTAGTGGATTTGAATTTAAGGACATAGAAATAGATAGAACTGCTGCAGGTAAGCCTATTGTAGTGCTAAAGGGTAAAGCTAAGATGATAGCACAAAAGTATGGGAACTATAAAATTCATTTAAGTATATCTCATGGAGTGGATAATGCTATAGCGTACGCAGTGATGGAGGTTGATAAACTTGAAGATTGCAACTGCAGAAATAATGAGGAATATAGATAACTATTGTATAAATGAATTGAAGATACCAGGTATTGTCTTAATGGAAAATGCAGCATTAAAGGTTATTAACAATCTAGATTTAAATAAGTTTAGTTCCTTTTCTATTGTTTGTGCTAAAGGAAACAATGGAGGTGACGGTTTTGCAGTAGCAAGGCATCTTCATATTTTAAATAAAAAAGTAGAAGTGTTTTTAGTGGGCGGAAAGAGTGGAATGACTTCAGATTGTAAAACTAACTATGATATATTAAAAAAAATAGGAGTTAACATAGTTAAAGTTGACAATATCGAGGATATTAATGAACTAAGGGATTCAGTGCAGAGAAGTGAAGTGACTGTAGATGCAATATTTGGCACAGGACTTTCTAGAAATGTTGAAGGTATATTTGACTCTGTTATCTCTATAATTAATGAGAACAGTAACCATGTTGTAGCCATTGACGTGCCATCAGGCTTTGATACCAACACAGGCAAGCTTCTTGGAAACTGTATTAGAGCAAATATAACCGTGTCTTTCCAACTATATAAACAAGGATTTTTAAGCTACGGAACAGATGAACTAACTGGAAACATAGTAATAGAGGATATTGGCATTCCTGATATAGCTGTTAATAAATTTCATAACAATGAATTTATTATGGATGAACATATGATAAGAAGCAATATAAAGATAAGAGATAGATACTCCTATAAGGGTGATTATGGAAGAATACTAGTTGTTGCTGGATCAAAGGGCTACACAGGAGCCGCTTATATATGCACACAGGGAGCTGTTCGAAGTGGAGCTGGGTTAGTAACATTATGCTGTAGAGAAGAAATTCAATCTACGCTAAGTTCTAAACTCACAGAGGCTATGACAATTTCTATTAGCGAAAAAATGAAAGTACAAGAATTAATAGGAAAAAGCGATGTTATTGCTATAGGACCAGGTATGGGAAAGGATGAAACTACCTTAAGTTTAGTAAAACAAGTTATAAGTAGTTCTGAAAAATCCATCGTTATAGATGCTGATGGTTTAAATGTTCTGGAGGATAGAGTAGATATTTTAAAAGATAAAAAATGTAATATTTTAATAACTCCTCATTTAGGGGAAATGGCAAGACTAACAGGACTTTCTATAGATTACATAAAGGAAAATAGGCTAGAGATTGCCAAGAAGTTTGCACAAGAAAATGATGTTATTGTACTCTTAAAAGGATACAATAGTATAATTACTGATGGTAAAATAACAGTAATTAATCCTACTGGAAATAGTGCTATGGCATCAGGGGGCATGGGAGATTGTCTTACAGGAATGATAGCATCCTTAATAGGTCAAGGTTATAAACCTATGAAGGCTGCTTATATATCTGCTTTCATACATGGTTATTGTGGAGAAGAACTTTCAAAAAAAATGTTCTGTGTAAGTGCTAGTGATATTTTAGAAAATATGCCGGTGGTATTTAAAAAGTTTGCCAATTAGGTTCAAAGGCTAAAATTTTACAACCATGAGAATATAAAGAGACATAAGAGAATAGTATTTATAGTGAGATGATACTTGAGAAAATCCATTTCCAGGAGGAATTCTATGAAAAAAGGTACACTAATAATATTATCCCTTATGTCCTTTGCTTTCTTAATACTTTCTTTAGGTTGTAATAGAAATAATAGAGATACAGAGAAAGCAATTGATTATTTGAAAAACTTGGACAGCTATACTTGCGACATAACCATGAAAATACAGAATGATAAACAAGTTATAAATTATGGTGGGAAACAATTTTACGATAAAAAGTATGGATATAGGTTTGAGCTAGAAAAAAGCAGAATCCTAATATATAAAGATAACAAAATATTTATAAAGGATTTACAAAATGGATTAAACTATAATACAGATAGAGATTTTGATAGTTTATTCAAGCTAAGTTTTATTGGTGAATATATAGGCATGATATACACAAATGAAACACTGAAAAATTCCTTTAAAAAGATAAATAATGAAGAATATCAAGTCATACATTTGGATATTCCAGGTAACAATAAAAACATTAGTAAATCAGAGTTATATATAGATCTTAAAGACAACTCACCTAAGTATTTAAGAATACTAGACTCTAAGGATAGAGAGAAGGTTAACATTGAGTATAGTAATTTTAAAGCAAATACAGAATTACAACAAGAATTATTTGATGTAAATAGTTGAGATACAGGTTGGCAGGGGCTTACTAATGGGTTCGTGCCACTTTATTTTGCGTGTTAAATCAAAAATCTTAATATTTGCAATTATAATATTATTAAAAATGTTGTATAATTAATGTTAGGGGCTAATTAGTAGATAATGAAATTAGTGCTTAATATAATTTTGGGGGGGATGTTTTATGTTTAATAATTTTAGACCGGTATGGGCTGAAATTAGCTTAGACAACATAGCCTATAATATACAGCAAATTAGAAAGTTAGCCAAAAGTAAAGAATTAATTGCGGTAGTTAAGGCTGATGCTTATGGACATGGAGCTATTGATATAGCACCTGTAGTTCTAGAAAATGGTGCTACAAGACTTGCCGTAGCGGTAATAAGTGAGGCGGTAGAATTAAGAAAATCAGGTATTAATTGTCCTATAATGATTTTAGGACTTACTCCTGGCACCTTAACTGAAGAATTGTTGGAATACAATTTGGAACCAACGGTATCTTCATATGATTATGCTCTTAGTTTATCCGAGGCTGGAAAGAGCAAAAATAAAATAGTAAAAATTCATATTGCTGTAGATACCGGTATGGGTAGAATAGGATTTTTACCTTGTGAAGAAAGTATTGAGGAAATACATAAAATTAGCAATTTGCCGAATATAGAGGTAGAAGGATTGTTTTCCCATTTCTGTACAGCAGATGAGACTGATAAAGAATATTCGAAAATGCAGTTTAGCAAATATAATTGGTTCTGTGAGAAGATAAAGGAAAGAAATATTAAGATAAATATGAGAGATATAGCCAATAGTGCTGCAATAATGGAATTGCCAGATACTCATTATGATGGAACAAGACCAGGAATAATACTATATGGGTACTATCCTTCTAGTGAGGTTAATAAGGATATATTAAGTATAAAACCGGCTTTAACATGGAAAGCAAATATAATGCATATAAAAACTCTAGATAAGGATGAGTATATAGGCTATGGAAGAAAGTTTAGGACTACAAGAAAAAGTGTAATAGCAACACTTCCTGTAGGATATGCAGATGGTTATACAAGAATGATGTCTGGTAAGGCAAAGGTTATAATTAATGGAAAGTTTGCGCCAGTAGTTGGTAATATATGCATGGACCAGTGTATGATTGATATAACAGATATAGAAGGAGTAAACGTAGGAGATGAAGTTATATTGTTAGGCACTGATGGAAATATAAAGTTTGATGCAGATGATATAGCACCGATGCTTGGGACTATCAACTATGAGGTAATTTGTATGGTAAGCAAAAGAGTTCCGAGAGTATACATTAAGGAAGGCCAAGTAGTTAAGGTTAGAAACTACGTGTAGTAGTATTTTAGAGTTAAGAATTAGGATTTAAAGATAAAGGACAAACTCCATTGTGAATAGTTAACATCAATTATATTCAATCTTAATTCTTAACTTAAAGTGTTAGATTTAGTGTATATAAAATGAATACTTTGTATAATATACTAGTATATTGCCATATTCATCAAAACATATAGATAATACAAAAGGCATTAGCAAATAGGCCTACATATGATAAAAAATACATAATATTATTAAGGTATATTATACCTATTAATGGGTTAGCGAGGTACATATTTAATGAGATTAATGTAAGTATACATATACAATAACATATGTGTAAAAATTAGGGATTATATGCTGACATTACAAGTAGAAAAGTGATGAAATTGCGTATAATTTCTTTGACATAGTTACGATTTTATGACTATAATGATGTGTACATAACTTTCGCTTAAGTTAATAGGAGGTATTAATTTTCATATGTCAAATTCAAAGAGATTAGTAGTAAACCTCTCAGAAACACTATACAATGAATTTAACAAGGCACTTCAAGAAGATTGCAAAAAAAGAAGTGAATTTATTAGGGAAGCTATCATATTATATATTAAAGAGAAAAAAAGGTTAAATATTATAGAGCAAATGGAAAAAGGATATAAAGAAATGGCGCAGCTTAATCTTGAGTTTGCAGAAATGGGCTTTGCAAATGACATGAAAGAATTTAAAGAATATGAAGCGAAGCTTTCGGAGAGTGATTTGCCAGATGACAACAGTAGTGAAAAGAGGAGATATATTCTATGCTGATTTAAGCCCCGTAGTGGGTTCGGAACAGGGCGGAATTAGGCCAGTTATCATTATTCAAAATGATATTGGTAATAAATACAGTCCTACCGTAATTGTAGCAGCTATTACCTCTCAGATAAATAAGGCGAAACTACCAACTCACGTAGAGATTTCATCTGAGGATTATGGGCTTAATAAGGATTCAGTAGTTTTGCTTGAACAGATAAGAACTTTAGATAAAAGAAGACTAAAAGAGAAGATAGGTCATATGACAGATACAGATATGACAAAGGTAGATGAAGCACTTTTAATAAGTGTAGGATTGCAGTAGTTTAAATAAGGGTTTTTTAAACCCTTATTTTTTTATATATAAAAATAGATTTTTATGATAAAATAGAAAAAGAAATTATTAAGTGCAAGCTTACTAGGAGGTTGAGATTGTGAAGAAAAATATAGAAGAACTTAAGCAAACAGCTAAGGTTATCAGAAAAGACATCATAAAGATGTTGACAGAATCAGGTTCCGGTCATCCCGGTGGTTCTTTATCAGCGGTAGAAATTTTAACTACCCTTTATTTTAACCAGATGAATGTAAATCCAGAGAAGGCTAGAGATTTAAATAGAGATAGATTTGTTCTTTCCAAAGGACACGCAGCACCTGTATTATATAGTACTTTAGCTAGAAGAGGATACTTTGATGTTGAAGAATTAAAAACACTTAGAAAAATTGGTTCTATATTGCAAGGGCATCCTAATATGAATGAGGTTCCAGGTGTAGATATGTCAACAGGTTCATTAGGACAGGGAATATCCGCAGCTGTTGGTATGGCCTTAGCTGGAAAGTTAGATAAAAAGGACTATAGAGTATATACATTATTAGGTGATGGAGAGCTAGAAGAAGGTCAGGTTTGGGAAGCAGCTATGTCAGCAGCTCACTATAAGCTAGATAACTTAACAGCTTTTGTTGATTATAATGGACTACAAATAGATGGACCTTGTGCAGAAGTTATGTCAGCAGAACCTATAACTGATAAGTTTAGAGCTTTCAGATGGAATGTAATAGAAGTTGATGGACATAGCTTTGAACAATTAATCAATGCTATTGAAGAAGCAAAATCAGTTAAAGATAAGCCAACAATGATAGTTTGTAAAACTGTAAAGGGTAAGGGTGTATCCTTTATGGAAAACGAAGCAGGTTGGCATGGAAATGCACCAAGCAAAGAGCAGTGCGAAAAAGCTTTAGATGAAATCGGAGGTGAGGAATAATGTCTAATAAGATAGCAACAAGAGAAGCTTACGGAAAGGCATTAGCAAAGTTGGGACAGGAAAATGAAAAGGTAGTTGTATTTGATGCAGACTTATCTAAATCAACTAAAACTGCTGATTTTAAAAAAGTTTGTCCTGAGAGATTTATAAATATGGGAATAGCTGAAGCTAATATGATGGCGGTAGCTGCTGGTATATCAACTTGTGATAAAATACCTTTTGTAAGTACATTTGCTATGTTTGCAGCAGGAAGAGCTTTTGAACAAATAAGAAATTCTATATGTTACCCTAACCTAAACGTAAAAATATGTGCTACTCATGCAGGTATTACAGTAGGTGAAGATGGTGCTTCACACCAATCTGTTGAAGACATAGCCCTAATGAGAAGCATACCAAATATGACAGTAATAAGCCCAAGTGATGCTGTTGAAACAGAAGAGGTAATTAAAGCTATAACAGAGCATAAAGGACCTTGCTATGTAAGACTAGGTAGATCAGGAGTGCCTGTAATAAATAACAATCCAGAGTATAAATTTGAATTGGGCAAAGGAATAACTTTGAGAGAAGGAAAAGAAGCTACTATAGTTGCAACGGGAATAATGGTAGATGCAGCACTTGAAGCTTATAATACTCTTTCTGAAGAGGGAATAAAGGTCAAAGTTATAAATATACATACTATAAAACCGATAGACAAAGAATTAATAATAAATGCAGCAAGAGAAACTGGAGTTGTAATAACTGCAGAGGAACATAGTACTATTGGAGGACTTGGATCTGCAGTATGTGAAGTGTTAAGTGAGAACCTACCTACACCTGTAATAAGAGTAGGCATAAAAGATACCTTTGGTGAAAGTGGAAAGCCAGCAGAGTTATTAAAGGCTTATGGATTAACAGCAGATGATATAGTTAAGGCAGTTAAAAAAGGGTTAACTCTTAAATAGAAAACTTAAGCAAAAGAGGATATAGGAATCTATATCCTCTTACTTTTTTTAATATAAAATTTAAAATAGGGAATAACTATTCTTAGTAAAATGTGATTTTATTAAATATTTTTCGTATTTAGCAATTATTACAGAACATACTACTAAAATAGGAGTTAAGAGATTTATGAAAAATGTAAAAGAATATAGTTTAATAACCCTGGGAGTGTTGCTTGTTGCCTTAAGTATAGAATTGTTTTTAGCACCTAATAAAATTGCAGCAGGGGGAGTTACTGGAATAGCGATAATAATTAATAATTTTTTACCGAGGTTTAACATAGGGTTGCTTACTTTGATTATGGACATAATATTACAAACAATCGGATTCATAGTTATTGGAAGTCAATTTGCTTCCAAAACCATATATTCAAGCTTAAGTCTATCAGCTTTCCTTTGGGTTATCGATAAGTTAATATCCCCGAGCCTTGTAGTAACTACGGATTTATTCCTTGCAGCTATATTTGGTACCTTAATGGGGGGGATAGGACTAGGCATAGTATTTAATCAAAATGCATCTACAGGTGGTACTGATATTATAGCTAAGATATTAAATAGATTTTGGCATATAGATATGGGAAAGTCACTTCTTTTAGTGGATTTTATAGTAACGCTATTGGCAGCATTGGCATTTGGTATTGAGGCAGGTTTATATTCACTTTTATGTGTGATTATGAACGGAGTTGTAGTAGATAGAGTTATAGAAGGACTAAATGTGTCGAAACAAGTAATGATTATCAGTTCTCAAAATGAACTAATTAGTAAATTTATTATTAAAGAACTAGATAGGGGATGCACAATACTTCATGGTCAAGGGGGCTATTCAAAAAAGGATACGTATATTTTATATGCAGTTCTTGGGAGAAAGGAACTTATAAGGTTGAAACAATATATAAAGGAAATAGATACTAAGGCGTTTATTTCAGTAAGTGATTCTCATGAGGTCTTGGGAGAAGGGTTTAAAGATATCATTAGTGAGGCATAAAATAATTTATACCCCCTAAAAAACAAATAATATTTCGTAAATAAAGTATGCGGATTAATTTTATATTATCTTTGCATACTTTAGTTTGTTAATAATAAATTAATTAGTAGAATTGTTTTTTAATTTCATGTCTTATTATGTTATAATAAATATAGTAATGTAAAAAACTTGGAAACTTATGTATATACAAGGAGAGATTTAGATGATAGAGTTTAAAAATGTAAGTAAAGTATACAATAATAATATATTTGCGCTATCGAATATTAATGTAAATATTGAAAATGGAGAGTTTGTATTTTTAGTTGGACCAAGTGGAGCTGGTAAATCTACATTTATAAAAATGCTACTTAAAGAGGTACAAGCTACTAGCGGAAATATAATAGTAAATAATATGGATATAACAGATATTAAGAGAAAAGAAATACCATATTACAGAAGAAAGTTAGGCGTAGTTTTTCAAGATTTTAGATTAATTCCAACTTTAAATGTATATGAGAATGTTGCTTTTGCTATGAGGGTAGTAGAGGCACCATTAAGAGAGATAAGAAAAAAAGTTCCTGTAGTGCTCTCTTTAGTAGGGTTGGCTAATAAATATAAGGCTTTTCCACATGAGTTATCTGGAGGAGAGCAGCAAAGGGTGTCACTAGCAAGAGCTATTGTAAATAATCCATCTATATTAATAGCGGATGAACCTACTGGAAATCTAGATCCAGATACTGCAATGGACATTATGGAAACACTAAATGATATAAATCATGCAGGCACAACAATTTTAATGGCAACTCACGCTAAGGATATAGTAGACGTAATGAAAAAAAGAGTTATTGCTATTGAAAAAGGAATTGTGGTAAGAGATGAGCAAAGGGGGACTTACGGATATGAGGATTAGTACAATTAAATTTTTTATAGTTGATTCTTTAAAAAGTTTAAAGAGAAACAAAACAGTTAGTAGTGCATCTGCTGCTACAGTTGCAGCAACACTTTTTATATTTGGTATATTCTTGCTTAGCATACTAAACGTTAAACAGGGAATATTAGAAGTTGAATCTAGAGTAGAGGCAAAGATATTCTTAAAAGATAATATAACTATGACTCAACAAAGAGATCTAGAGAAAAAAATAAAGGAAGTAAATGGAGTAGTTGATGTACAGTACGAGAGTAAAGCTCAAGCGATGGAGAAATTTAAAGACCAACTTGGGGAGCAAAATAAGAGTTTAGTAGAAGGGCTTGACAAAGATAATCCAATGCCAAATTCATATATAATTAAAGTTCAGAGTCCTGAGATAGTTTCGCAGGTTGTAACTAATGTTAAGGGTATGGAAGGAATAGAAAGTATAAAGGATGGCAGAGAAATTATAGATAAGCTTATAGCTATCACTAAAACAATTAAATGGGTAGGAACTGTTATATTCATAATTTTAATTGGAGTTTCATTGTTCTTAATAGGAAACACTATTAAAATTACTGTGTATTCTAGAAGAAGAGAAATAGGTATAATGAAATATATAGGTGCTACAGACTGGTTTATAAGATGGCCTTTTATAATTGAAGGAATAATTATAGGGGTAGTTGGTGGTATAGTAGCAGATCTATTATTGTACTATGCTTATAGAATTGCCTATGTTAAAGCCTCAACAGGTTTAATGGTAATCCAACTAATTGATCCCCAATATATTTTAACTAGCGTATTAGGCCTGTTTATACTTGCAGGTATTGTTATAGGTTCCTTAGGAAGTATTCTGTCAATAAGAAAATTCCTAGCGGTTTAGAAGATAATTCTCAAGGTATAAGAAATTTATTTTCATATAAGATAACACAGTGTTATCTACATACTATAGAGTATATTGTATTTTAAAGCATGCAGTTATAAACTGCATGCTCATTTTATAAAATTTTTAAATAGTTTTACAAATTTATTTTTTTTAATGTTATAATTATTTAAGATTTATATAAATACTATAACAGTAGAAGGTTAAAGCGAAGAGGTGGATAAATTGGGCAATAAAAAGAAATGGTTATCGTGGACACTAGCAATTGTGCTGATCACTAATACTATTACTTTACTGGGGACGCGAATCTATATATCCAGGAATGAAAGTGCAGCTATATCTAAGTTTCAAAAGCTGTTTGAAGTAAGAAATGAGCTTTATAAGTACTATGATGGTAAAATAGATGATGCAGTTTTAGCAGAAGGTGCTGTTAAGGGAATGACTTCAGCATTAAATGATCCCTATACTGTATTCATGAACAAAAAAGAATTTGAAGATTTTAATACTCAAACTGAAGGAAACTATAGTGGAGTTGGCCTTCAAGTTCAAGCAAAGGAAGATAACATTGTAATAGTAGATGTTTTCGAAGATTCACCATCAAAAGCAGCAGGTATATTACCTAAAGATATAATAGAAAAGGTTAATGGCACTGATGTAACTGGTAAGGAGCTTGAAAAGGCAGTATCTCTAATGAAAGGTAAAGAAGGAACGGAAGTTACTTTAACTCTGTATAGAGAAAGTAAGGGAAACTTTGATGTAAAATTGAAAAGAAAGAAAATAAACCTTGTTACCGTTAAGGGTGAAATGTTAAATGATAATATAGGAATGATACAGGTTTCAATGTTTGATGAGAATACAGCTAAGAACTTTACAAGTAAACTTAAAGAGCTTCAAGGAAAAGGAATGAAATCATTAATAGTTGATCTAAGAGGAAATCCTGGTGGGTTACTTGACGAGTGTGTAGATATGGTTTCTAATTTTGTGCCAAAAGATAAGGTTATAGTTTCAACAATAGATAAATATAAAAACAAGAAAGAGTATAAATCTAAGGGTGGAGATGCTATTGGGGTACCTCTTACAGTTCTTACAAATGAAGGGACTGCCAGTGCGTCAGAGATATTCTCTGGAGCTGTTAGAGATTATAAGATTGGTACCTTAGTTGGTAAAAAGACTTTTGGAAAGGGTGTTGTTCAAACGATACTGGATACAGGAGATGGCACAGCTCTAAAGGTTACGGTCTCAAAATATTACACTCCAAATGGAGAAAATATTCATCATACTGGAATTAAGCCTGATGTAGAAGTAGAATATCCTGATGATTTAAGACAAAAAGCTTACGATAGGAATACAGATCCACAGTTTAGCAAGGCTCTAGAAATAGCTAAAGATAAAGTGAAATAATAACTTTAAAGCAAGTAATGCTAAAAACATATTTCAACTTTTAATTATTGAAATAAATATAGTTATAATTATTTTAGGTTTTAAGTTAGATAGGTTTTTCTGTCTAACTTAATTTCACTTCACGGAGAGGGGAAGTTATTTTAATGAATATTTTAATATATACTTTAAAGTCTGTAGCCTATGCGTTAACAGAACCTTATTTGGTTACATTGTTAATTATTCTGGCATTTATACTTTATAGAAGAAATAAAAAAACAACTGTAATGCAGAAAATGATACTTGGAGAAAGAATAAATTCTCCCTTTGAACTTACAATATCACAGATTGTAATAGGTATATTTGCAGGTACATTGGCAAGTATTATAATGTCATATATGGGAGTTGTATTTGATGAGAGTTCAGCAGTGGATTTGATATTTTTAGTTTCCATTGTATTTATGTTTTTTAATCCCAGATTCATATGTTTCGCATATTCAGGAGCGGCATTAGGGCTTGCCAGTGTTATATTAATTTTAATTGGAACAACATTCAACATACCTAATTTGGATTTTTTAAGGATAGATGTGACATCACTGATGACAATGGTAGCTATACTACATTTTGTAGAAGGAATCCTCATAATGATTGATGGAGAAACAGGCTATATTCCTGTGTTTACTAGCAGAGAGGATAAAATAATAGGAGGGTTTGCTCTGCAGAGATATTGGGCCCTTCCAGTTGCAGTATTTTTTATGCTTCATAATACTTCAGCTATATCAGCATCTTGGCAAGTACCTTTGCCAAACTGGTGGCCTATAGTTAATAGTTCAATCCCTATGAATATTTTAAAGACTGCAGTAGTTGCTCTTATTCCTTTCTATGGCATGATTGGCTATAATAGTATAACCTTTACTAAAAATAGAAGACAAAAGACTCTAATATCTGGACTTATAATAATAATATATAGCTTAGTGTTATTTGGATTAGCACAGCTTGCTGTCTACAATCTATTCTTTAAATTTTTAGTTCTTATATTTGCACCAGCAGCTCATGAAGGTATTATTATTATTCAGCGATATTTAGAGCTAAAAGGTATTCCTAAATACATTAGTAGCGATGAAGGGATAATGGTGCTAGATGTGGCACCAAATTCACCAGCTAAGGAAATGGGAATAAAAAGCGGAGACTTATTAGTAGAAATTAATAATGAAAAAATTGACAGTGAAGATAAAATAGCAGAGACTATAAGAGACTGTTCAAATTTTATATGGTTTAAGGTAAAAAAGGTTACAGGTAAATTTGAACAAGTAAGCTACAATAGGATGAACAGCAATAAGAGACTGGGAATAGTCTTTGTTCCCAAAGGGGTTCCAAGAGACAGCATGGTAGTAAGGCTTGATGAAACGAAATTTGGAGAAGTACTAGATAAAATAAAAAATAAGGATAAGGATGAGTGAAAATGGAAGTTTTCAAAATACATTCTAAGTTTAAGCCAAAAGGAGATCAACCTCAAGCTATAGAGAGTATAGCAAATAATATATTAAAGGGAGAAAAGTTTCAAACTCTCCTTGGAGTAACAGGTTCTGGTAAAACTTTTACAATGGCTAATATTATTGAAAAGGTTCAAAAACCAACACTAATATTAGCTCATAATAAAACTTTAGCAGCACAGCTTTGCTCTGAGTTCAGGGAATTTTTCCCTGAAAACTGTGTTGAGTATTTCGTATCTTATTACGATTACTACCAGCCAGAAGCTTATGTTGCTCAGACAGATACCTATATAGAAAAAGATGCATCCATAAACGATGAAATAGATAAATTAAGACACTCTGCTACATCAGCATTACTTGAGAGAAAAGACGTTATTGTTGTAGCATCTGTTTCATGTATATATGGTCTCGGTAATCCTGAAGAATATAAAAATCTTACTTTGTCTTTAAGGCAAGGGATGATTAAGGATAGAGATGAGGTTTTAAAAAAACTTATAGAAATACAGTATGAAAGAAATGAAATTAATTTTGTAAGAGGTACCTTTAGGGTAAAGGGAGATGTGTTAGATATATTTCCTGCATCTTCAACTAATAAGGGAATTAGAGTTGAATTTTTTGGAGATGAAATAGATAGAATAAGAGAATTTGACGTATTGACTGGAGATTTACTAGGAACGAGAACTCATGTATCTGTATTCCCGGCTTCCCACTTTGCAACTTCAAGGGAAAGACTTGAAAAAGCTATAGAAAAAATAGAAGTGGAATTAGAAGAAAGACTTAAGGAGTTAACGTCACAGGATAAGCTCTTGGAAGCTCAAAGGCTAAAGCAGAGAACGAACTTTGATATAGAAATGATGAGAGAAGTTGGATATTGCAGTGGAATTGAAAATTACTCAAGAATTCTTGATGGTAGAGCAAAAGGTACCCCACCACAAACTCTTATTGACTATTTTCCAGATGATTACTTGCTTTTTATAGACGAAAGTCACGTTACTTTGCCTCAAGTAAAGGCTATGTATTCAGGGGATAGGTCTAGAAAGGAATCTCTGGTGGAGTATGGATTTAGACTTCCTTCTGCTTTTGATAACAGGCCTCTAAAGTTTGTAGAGTTTGAAGGTAAGCTAAGTCAAACTGTTTTTGTTAGTGCTACACCTGCAGATTATGAATTAAATCATTCAACCAATGTAGCTGAGCAGATAATTAGACCAACAGGTTTATTAGATCCAGAAATTATAGTTAAACCTATTAAGGGTCAAATAGATGATTTGTATTCTAGCATTAAGCAAACTATAGATAAAGGGTTTAGAACTTTAGTTACTACCCTTACTAAAAAGATGGCAGAAGACCTAACAGACTACCTAAAAGATATGGGAATAAAAACTACCTATCTACACTCTGACATAAATACTATAGAGAGAATGAAGATAATTAGAGATTTAAGAAAAGGAGTTTTTGATGTTTTAGTTGGTATAAATCTCTTGAGAGAAGGACTAGATATTCCAGAAGTAGCTTTAGTTACTATACTTGATGCAGACAAAGAGGGATTTTTAAGGTCAGAGAGATCTCTTATACAGACTATAGGTAGAGCAGCAAGAAACTCTGAAAGTAAAGTCATTATGTATGCGGATAGAATAACGGACTCTATGAATAAGGCTATAACAGAAACAAACAGAAGAAGAAAGATACAGATGAAATATAATGAAGACTATGACATTACCCCAACTACGGTTAAGAAGGAAATCAGGGAAGTAATAGAGGCTACAAAGGTTTCAGAAGAAAAGGAGAAATATGATAGTCTAGAGGAAGCGATAGAGGCAAACAAAGAAAATATAGATGCCCTTATAGCAAAATATGAAAAGGAAATGAAACAAGCGTCTAAGGATTTACAGTTTGAACAAGCTGCACATCTTCGTGATATTATATTTAAACTCAAAAAACAAAAAAAGAGCTAGGTAATTGCTGTAGAATGCTTATTGTAAATTTGCAATATTTATTATAAAATAATTTTTTGATAGAAATTATCTACTGATTTTAATTATTAATGGAAAACTAAGGAGTGAAGATAAAACTAATGAGAGATAGCATATTAATAAAAGGTGCTAAGGTTCATAACTTAAAGAATGTAGACCTAAAAATACCTAGAGAGAAACTAGTGGTATTTACTGGGTTGTCTGGTTCAGGAAAATCTTCTCTAGCTTTTGATACTCTATATGCAGAAGGACAGAGACGATATGTGGAGTCATTATCTGCATATGCTAGACAGTTTCTTGGTCAAATGAATAAACCAGATGTAGAGTATATAGAAGGTTTATCACCTGCAATTGCAATAGACCAAAAAACCACAAGTAAAAATCCTAGATCAACAGTTGGAACTATTACAGAAATATATGATTATTTGAGACTATTGTATGCAAGAATAGGGACTCCTCACTGTCCAAAGTGTGGAAAGAAGATAACTCAACAGACTGTAGATCAAATGGTAGACAAGATTCTTTCGATGCCAGAAAGAACCAAGATACAAATTTTAGCACCAATAATAAGAGGCAGAAAAGGTGAACATGTAAAGGTTCTTGAAAATATAAGAAAAAACGGCTTTGTAAGAGCCAGAATTGATGGAGAGACTATTGATTTACAAGAAGAAGAAGTAAAACTTGAAAAGAATAAAAGGCATAACATTGAGGCAGTAATAGATAGATTAGTAGTAAAGGAAGAAATTAAAAGTAGGTTAGCAGATTCTCTGGAAACTGCTCTTAAGCTATCAGAAGGCATAGTTATCGTAAATATAATTGGAGAAGATGACATGTTGTTTAGTGAGAACTTTGCCTGTGTTGATTGTGGTATAAGCATTGGAGAACTTGCTCCAAGGATGTTTTCTTTTAACTCTCCTTTCGGAAAATGTGATAGATGCGATGGACTTGGCACGTTAATGGAAATAGATGAAAGTTTGGTTATACCAGATAAAAGCAAGAGTATTTTAGATGGTGCTATTGTACCTTGGGGAAGTGGAAGTTTAAAGGAAGATTCCTGGACTTTTAGTATATTAAAAGCACTTTCAAAGGAATATAAATTTAAGCTTGATACACCAATAGAAAAGTTAAAACCTGAAGTGGTGGAAATATTATTATATGGACTTAAAGGTGAAAAGATAAAGGTTAACTATACTAAAGAAGATCGTGCTATGGAATTTAACCATGCCTTTGAAGGAGTAATCAATAATTTAAAAAGAAGGTATCTAGAAACGAATTCTGATTATATAAAAGGTGAAGTTGAAAACTATATGAGCGATAACCCATGCCCTAAGTGTAAAGGAGCGAGACTTAGGCCGGAAGCTTTATCCGTAGCTGTCGGTGATAAAAACATTTTTGAATTCTGTAGAATGTCTATAAAAGATGAATTGGAGTTTTTAGAGCAAGTAGACTTATCTGAAAAAGACAAAATAATTAGTGATCAAATATTAAAAGAAATTAGAAGTAGACTAAAGTTTCTAATTGATGTAGGGCTTGATTATTTAAATTTAGGTAGAAATTCAGGAACTCTTTCAGGAGGAGAAGCTCAAAGAATTAGGCTTGCTACTCAAATAGGATCAAGTCTAGTAGGAGTACTGTATATACTTGATGAACCTAGTATAGGGCTTCATCAAAGGGATAACGACAAACTTATTGCTGCATTAAAACACTTAAGAGATTTGGGAAATACACTTGTTGTAGTAGAACATGATGAAGACACTATGAATGAAGCAGATTTCATTGTTGATATAGGGCCAGGAGCTGGAGAGCATGGCGGTGAAATAGTTGCTGCAGGAACTATGGAAGAAATAATTAAATGCGAAAGATCAATAACTGGTCAGTATCTAAGCGGTAAGAAAAAGATAGATATTCCATCTTCTAGAAGAGAAGGCAATGGAAACAACATAGAAGTAAAAGGAGCAAAGGAAAATAACCTTAAGGATATAAATGTAACATTTCCACTAGGAACTCTTACTTGCGTTACTGGAGTCTCAGGTTCAGGAAAAAGTACCCTTATTAATGAGATATTATTTAAAGGGTTGAATAAAATAATTAATAGATCAAAGAATAATCCAGGAATGCATAAAGATATTCTGGGAGTAGAAAATATAGATAAAATTATAAATATAGATCAAAGTCCTATAGGTAGAACTCCACGTTCAAATCCAGCAACCTACACTGGGGTATTCGATATTATAAGAGAAGTATTCTCAAATACTTCTGAAGCAAAAATGAGAGGATATAAACCCGGTAGATTTAGCTTCAATGTTAAAGGTGGAAGATGTGAAGCTTGTAGTGGTGATGGAATAATAAAAATAGAAATGCAATTTTTATCTGACGTGTATGTGCCTTGTGAGGTTTGTAAGGGAAAAAGATATAATAGAGAAACTCTTGAGGTAAAGTATAAGGGTAAGAATATAGACGATATTTTAAATATGACTGTAGAAGAGGCATTAACGTTCTTTGAAAATATTCCTAGAATCAAGAATAAGATTCAAACGCTTTTTGATGTAGGATTAGGCTATGTTAGACTAGGTCAGCCATCAACTCAGTTATCTGGAGGAGAGGCCCAAAGGATAAAGCTAGCCTATGAGTTGTCTAAAAGAAGTACTGGGAAGACGTTGTATATATTAGATGAACCTACAACAGGTCTTCATATAGATGATGTAAGTAGACTTGTTGATATCCTTCAGAGGATTGTGGATACAGGAAATACTGTAGTGGTCATAGAACATAACTTAGATGTTATTAAGTGTTCAGACTACATCATTGATTTGGGTCCTGAAGGAGGAGAAAAAGGAGGAACTATTTTATGTACAGGAACACCAGAGGAAATAGTTCAAAATAAATCCTCTTATACGGGACAATATTTAAAAAAGATGCTATAATTTATATGAGACTTAAGACTAGCATTGACAAAGCTAAGATGCTAGTCTTTTGATATATTTATTGCATAATTAAAATGAAAATTTACTAAGAAAATATACTAATAAGTTTACGAGAAGGTGATTATATGGATCTGAGTAAGCTAAGCTTAATATTTAAAATTATAATTATTGGAATAATTTACATTATAATTTTCATAGCCCTACGTATAATGTATAAGGATGTAAAAAACGGAGGAAGAAAAGTTAGAAGTAGCAGAAAATCCTTTGGATTAGAGGTTATTAGTGCAGGTAATAATTCCAATTTGAGAAGGGGTGGGGTTATCCCTGTTCGAGGAGATATAACAATAGGAAGAAAAAATGATAACCTACTTATATTGGACGACCCCTATGCTTCCAGTCATCATGCTAGAGTATATGTTAAAAATAATGATTGCATTTTGGAGGATTTGGGAAGTACAAATGGAACATTATTAAATGGAGAAAGAATAGAGGGCAGAGAATATTTGAATTCAGGAGATGAAATTAGAATCGGAAGTACATCTTTTAGGGTCATAGGCTAAGCTATTATTTTATTATTTATTAAGCAGAATTTACAAAGTTGGCAGTTGATAGTTGACAAGTATCCATTGTCAACTATTTATATTTATGAATTGGTGGTGAATGCAGTTGGACGCTAGCAGAGATGAAAAAAGACTATTAAGATACACATATCTTCTATGCTTAATATGTTTTTTTAATTTAGCTATAATCAAACAACCTTTTGACAAAGGGGCAATGGTTATGGCTGTGGTTACCTGTTTACTTGTAGGATACTCCTACTTTATTATAAGAAAATTCTTTTCTGATGGAGATAAATATATATTTATATTTTCAAGCATACTAGCAGTTATTGGAATGGTTATGATTTATAGAATTGACATGGCATCCTCCATAAAACAAATAATATGGTTTGCGTTAGGAGTAACAGGTTTTATTTTAATAGTAGTACTGTTGCCGGACTTAAGAAGCTTTGGTAAGTACAAATATATTTATTTGGTAGTTACCATAATCTTTATGGGGATGGCTACTTTGTTTGGAAAAGAAATAAATGGTTCTAAAAACTGGATTGTAATAGGTGGGTATAGCTTCCAGCCTTCAGAGTTTGGTAAGCTATTCTTAGTGGCCTATCTTGCATCTTCCTTAAAGAACTATAAAAATTTTAAGGATTTAATAAAACCAGGACTTGTAGTAATGATATGTCTAGGGTTTATGGTTATTCAGAAGGACCTTGGTTCTGCATTAATATTTTTTGGAATATCCATAACTATGCTATATATTGCCACATCGAAGTTTACCTATGTTGCTACCTGCTTTGGGCTATTTGGTGCTGGTGCTTTCATAAGTTATCAGCTATTTGATCATGTAAAGACTAGAGTATTAATATGGATGAATCCGTGGCCATATGCCACTGGAAAGAGTTATCAGGTAGTTCAGTCTATGTTTTCTATAGCATCGGGAGGACTTACTGGTTCAGGACTGGGACTTGGATATCCTGAGTATGTGCCTATTAATACAACAGACTTTATATTTGCGGCTTTATGTGAAGAACTTGGAATACTTATAGGCTTTGGAATAATAATATTATACTTTTTATTATTCTATAGATGTATGAGAGCAGCGGTATATGGTGAAGATGAATTTTCAAGGCTTCTTGCTGTAGGATACAGTGCTATGATAGCATCTCAAGTATTAGTTATAGTGGGAGGAGTTATGAATGCCATTCCTCTTACAGGTATAACGCTACCTTTAGTAAGTTATGGAGGAAGTTCAATGCTTATAACTTTCTTTTCATTAGGTATAATTCAAAAGATATCAGAAGAGGGTAGATAAATATGAATGATATATCAAATAATATAAAAAAGGTTCTTATAGTCTTTTTAATATGCTTTATAGGATTAATTTCCTATATAACATACTTTGAAATGATTGTAGGCCCTAAAATAGTGAGCAGTCCCTACAATAGGCGACTATGGGTTAAAAGAAACGAGGTACTAAGAGGGACAATTTATGATAGAAATGGTAAACCATTAACTAAAAGCGAGAGAATAGACAAGGAAACTCAAAAAAGAGAGTATACCGGAGGGGAAATCTTTGCACATATACTTGGTTATGTAGATATAAAATACGGTATCACAGGGTTGGAAAGAAAATATGATGAACAGCTTATGTCTACAAATATTCAAGATAACGTAAGAAGTTTAATAAAAAACAAAGGTAGAAATGAAGAAAAAGTAGGTAACAATCTTAAAACAACTCTAGACTATGATGTTCAAAGTAGAGCTTACGAGTTATTAGGAGATAACAAAGGTGCAGTAGTTGCATTAAACCCTAAAACTGGGGAAGTACTAGCAATGGTTTCCAAGCCTTCTTTCAATCCTAATAATCTACAAGAGATATGGAGTTCCATTAATAAAGATGAAAGAAGACCTTTGATAAATAGAGCTACAGCAGGATTGTATCCACCAGGATCAACTTTTAAGGCTGTAACTGCAATAAGTGCATTAGAGAATATTCCAGGTATATCTAATAGAAGATTTGATGATAATGGTAGTTTGTTTATAAGTAACGATTATTCTCTTCATAACTTCTCAGGAGAAGTCCTAGGTAATATAGGTTTCAAAGAAGCTTTTGTCCACTCAAGTAATGTAGTATTTGGAGGATTAGGACTTGAACTTGGAAATGATAAGTTAAAGGCAACTTCAGAAAAGTTTTTCTTTAACAAGGAAATACCAACAGATGGAATTCCTGTTGAGCCAAGCAAGTTTCCTACTTTAAAGAAATATGAGAAGGGAAGTATAGCACAGAGTGCAATAGGGCAGAGTAGTGACCTTGCCAGTCCTCTTCAGATGGCAGTGGTAAGCAGCACTATAGCTAATGGTGGAATTATGATGAAGCCTCATTTAGTTAAGGAAGTTGTTACCAGCAAGGGGGAATTAATAAAAAGTATACAGCCAGAGTCTGTGGGACAGATTACTTCAGCAAATACTGCAAGTATAATGAAGGAACTCATGAGAGGAGTTGTTTCTGAAGGTACTGGAGGAAATGCAGCAATTGAAGGTATAGAAGTCTGCGGTAAAACAGGTACAGCTGACCACCAAGAAGAAGGAAAGGGAGCGGCTCCTCACTCTTGGTTTATAGGATTTGCACCTTATAATAATCCAGAGGTTGCAGTAGCGGTAATTGTAGAAGAAGGTGGACAGGGAGGAAAGGCTGCGGCTAGAATAGCATCAGAAGTGATGAGAACTGCTTTAAGAAGATAGTAGAATTATTTAAAACAGGGTAATTCAGTATAGTATATTAAGCTTATGATTAAATTAAATGTCAGCAGAAATTAAAAAATTTCCTGCTGACATTTAATTTTTATATTTTTACAGTTTTCCCGGGAAATTTTGTCCGAAAAAGTAAAATTATTAATTCTTTAATGATATAATATATACAATAATTATATCGGTTATTAATAAATAAAATCATATTATGTTTGAAAATAAAATTATATGAGAAAAAGAGGAGAAAATATGAAGGGTAAAACCCATGCGGGAGTTGGAATAGTTACTTTTTTATCTCTTTGTAATATTTTACCGGGAAAATTTAATTTCATTGGTATTGCAGTGGTTGTTTTTGCCTCAGTATTGCCAGATATAGATCACCCTAAGAGCATTATAAATAAATATATACTCCCTTTTAAAAATAAGGCTACTAAAGTCACTTTATATATTTGCCTAGGTATAGTGGTGCTATGGTATGATTATTTGTATACTAAAGAACCTGCTATAAAGGCACTAGGAGTATCGTTTATAACAATAGCTATATCATCTCATAGAAATGGGCTTACTCATAGTCTTTCAGGAATGATCATATTTTCCTTTATTACTGGATATATAGGTAATATGTATGGTATACATCATTTGATATACTACTTTATGATAGGATATGGAATGCATTTGTTATGCGATATGGCCACTAATAGAGGAATACCACTGTTATATCCATTTAGAAATAAAAAGGTTAAATTGCCGATTACATATAAAACAAATTCAAGAATTGGTACTACTATAGAAGAGTTACTTATGATAGGTGGACTTTTATTTACTATATATAAGCTACCTATAATTTTTTACAAATAATTTTTAGGAGTGATTTTGTGTTCGATTTCCAGTATCAGTTGAAGATTTTGCCTGATAAACCAGGGGTATATTTAATGAAGAATTCTTTAGGTGAAGTAATATATGTTGGTAAGGCTAAGGTATTAAAAAATAGAGTTAGACAGTATTTTCAAAACTCAAAAAATCATTCTGAAAAAGTAAAAGCTATGGTTAAACATATTAGTGAGTTCGAGTATATAGTTACAGATTCTGAAATGGAAGCTCTTATACTAGAGTGTAATCTAATAAAGAAGTATAGACCTAGATATAATATATTACTTAAGGATGATAAACACTATCCATTTATAAAGGTAACTACTAATGAAGACTTTCCTAGAATATTTATAACTAGAACATTGGCGAAGGATGGTGCAAAATACTTTGGTCCTTATACAGATGTTTCTGCTGTGTATGAAACCATGGAGCTTATAAAAAATATTTTTCCTATAAGGAACTGTAAAAGGCTCATAAAAGAAGATGGTGAAAAAACAAGACCTTGTCTCAATTACCATATAGGACTGTGTAAAGCACCTTGTGGAGGGCATATAAGCAAAAGTGACTATGATAAGATAGTTGCTGATGTAGTTGACTTGTTATCAGGAAGAGATAAAAATGTAATTGAAAAATTGAAAGGACAAATGGATGCTGCCGCAGAAAACTTAGAATTTGAAAAGGCAGCTGGTTTGAGGGATAAATTATTAGCGGTACAGAAAATTAGAGAAAAACAAAAAATAATAACAGGGAATTTTGAGGACGAGGATTTCATAAATATATATAGTGATGAAAAAGATAGCTGTATTCAAGTATTTTTCTTAAGGGCTGGGAAGATAACTGGTAGAGAACACTTTATTGTGGAAAATACCGGGGATTCTGAAAAGGGAGAAATAACAGCAAATTTTATAAAAGAATTTTATGGAGGTACTGCATATATACCTAAAACTATATATGTGCCGGAAACAGATGATAGAGAATTACTTGAGCAATGGCTAGGTATGAAACGTGGCTCAAAGGTTATAATTAAGATACCGCAAAAAGGAGAAAAAAAAGAAACCTTAAATTTAGTTGAAAAGAATGCCAAGATGACTTTGGAGCATTTTAAGTTGAAATTTATTCAAGATAAAGAGATTTATAAGTCATCTTTACAAGAACTTTCCAATATACTTAATTTAGAAGATATTCCACATAGGATAGAAGCTTATGATATATCTAACATTCAGGGAGTAGACTCTGTAGGAACCATGGTTGTATTCGAGGAAGGAAGAGCTAAAAATAGTGATTATAGAAGATTTAAAATAAACACCGTGAAAGGTGCAAATGATTATGATAGTATGAGGGAGATTTTAACACGAAGGTTTCAGCATGGGTTAGATGAAATAAGGGAAATTCAAGAGAATAAAATAAACTTAAGCTCAGGAAAGTTTTCGGTATTTCCCGATTTAATACTAATGGATGGGGGAAAAGGCCAGGTTAACGTTGCACTTGAAGTACTAAAAGGCCTTAACATTACTATTCCAGTCTGTGGAATGGTTAAAGATGATAAGCACAATACAAGAGGATTAATATATAATAATAATGAGCTTATGATAAGTCGTAACACCAATGTAATGAGACTTGTTACAAGGATACAAGATGAGGTTCATAGGTTTGCAATAACCTATCACAGAAGCTTAAGAAATAAGAGAGTGCTTCACTCAGTACTTGAGGATATACCTAATGTAGGTGAAAAAAGAAGAAAAGAGCTTCTAAAGAAATTTGGGTCTATAGAAAATATAAAAAAGGCCAACGTTGAAGAACTCTTACAGACACCTTCTATAGACAGGAAAGCGGCTTTAAGTATTATCGAGTTTTTTGGTAGGAATAAGGAAGAGAAATAAAATGTATAATAGGAAATCAAGGATAAGGGATATAAATCTTGATTAAGAATTGTACATACATTATACTAGTTATGATACATAATTTTAATTTTCAAGGAGAATAGACCATGAATAGATTTAAAAATTTTAGTACAAAGTTAATGGAAATATTGGATCCAAAAGATATAGAAATAGATTCACTTATGAAAAATCATACATCTTTCAAGATAGGGGGCCCAGTAGATATACTAGTTAATCCAGAAAGCTTCGAAGAAGTAGTAGAAGTTGTGAAATTGTGTAAAAAAGATAGTGTACCATGTTATATAATTGGTAATGGTACTAATCTGCTTGTCAAGGATGGCGGAATAAGAGGGGTAGTAGTTAAGCTATCCAAGTTAGATAAAATAAAGTTACAAGGAACTAAAATAATTGCTGAAAGTGGGGCTCTTTTAAAGGACGTATCGGATTTTGCTTTAGAGAATAGTTTAACTGGCTTTGAATTCGCTTGTGGTATTCCTGGAAGCATTGGCGGCGCAGTTACAATGAATGCAGGAGCTTACAATGGTGAGATATCTTATGTTATAGAAAGCGCTAAAATTATAGACGGTGATGGAAACATAAAAGTTCTTAGTAAAGAAGATCTGGAGCTTGGATATAGGATAAGTTCAATACTTAAATATGGATATACCGTATTAGAAGTAACCTTTAATTTAGAAAAAGGGGAATATAGTAAAATAAAAGAGAGAATAGATGATTTAAGTGCTAGAAGAACAGAGAAACAACCTCTTGAATATGCTTCAGCAGGAAGTACATTTAAAAGACCTGAAGGCTATTTTGCAGCTAAATTAATAGAAGATAGTGGTTTAAAAGGCGTTAGTATTGGAGATGCCCAGGTATCAGAAAAGCATTCTGGATTTATAATAAATAAAGGTAATGCTACTGCACAGGATATTCTAGACTTAATTAAAATTGTTCAAACAAAAGTTAATGAGAAATTTGGAGTAGAACTTTCCACAGAAGTAAGAATTATTGGAGAAGATATATAAAATAAAATGGAGAATTTAACATCATATTTGTGTTAAATTCTCCATTTTATCTTGTATTCCTTCTTATAAATTGTTGTGTTATAATTATAAAAGTAAATCCATAAAGTATATATAATGAGAAGGATTTAATTAGCAGTTCATGTGAAAAAAGTTAATAGGAGGAGTGACAATGAGATTTGTTATAGTAACAGGTCTGTCTGGTGCAGGTAAAACTCAGGCTATAAGGAACCTGGAAGATTTGGGATATTTTTGTGTAGATAACCTTCCTCCTACACTAATACCTAAGTTTGCAGAGGCTTGCTATCAAACAGACGGTAAGATAGATAAGATAGCTTTAGTTATAGATATAAGAGGTGGAAAGTTCTTTGATGATTTATTTGAGAGCTTAAAGTACCTTAAAGAACAAGGATATAAGTATGAAATTCTATTTTTAGACGCTTCCGACGAGGTGCTAGTTAAGAGATTTAAAGAGTCTAGAAGAAAACATCCTTTAGCCCCAGATGGGAGAATATTAAATGGAATATCAATGGAAAGAAACAAGTTAAGAGAAGTAAAGGATAGAGCTGATAATATAATAGACACGTCAAAACTTGCCACTAGAGAACTGAGAGAAGAAATAACAAAGATATATTCAGAAGAGGGACAGATGGAGACTCAATTAATGATAACCATACTTTCTTTTGGATTTAAATATGGCATACCTGTAGATTCAGATTTAGTATTTGATGTAAGATTTTTACCAAATCCTTACTATATTCCAGAGTTAAAGAAGTACTCAGGAAATGATAAACCCGTTAGAGATTATGTAATGAGTTTTGAGGAAACTAACAATTTTATTGACAAATTAGAAGATATGTTACAATATTTAATTCCAAATTATTTAAAAGAAGGAAAAAGGCAGTTAATTGTATCCATAGGATGTACCGGGGGAAGACACCGTTCAGTAACTATAGCAAATGCTATTTATGAAAAGTTGACGAATAATGAGTACAGGGTAAACATTGACCACAGAGACATAGATGAAGACGTTAATAAAGGTGGTAAGAAACTATGAAAATAGTAGATTGGCTTAGACCGGGCATAAAGGTAAAAAGATGGGTTATGCTTGGTGCCATGGGAATATTATTTATAGTATTTGGCGTACTGGAATTTGTTAATAGAAGATTTTATAGTATGTACTATATATCCTTTTATGTATTTTTAATAGTATCTGGTGTTTTTGTATTATATATATCTATAACTCAAGGTATGAGGTCTATAATAGCATTAATAAATAAAGGTTATTTAAGCGTATCTTTAGATTCTAGAAAGTTGGAAAATCTTATATATGAAAAGAGGCTTTTGGTAAAAGGACCTAAAGTTGTAGTAATAGGTGGAGGAACAGGACTATCTACAATGCTTAGAGGATTAAAGTACTATACTTCAAATATCACTGCAATAGTTACTGTTGCAGATGATGGAGGCGGGTCTGGTGATTTAAGAGAAGATCTGGGAATGCTGCCACCAGGGGACATAAGAAACTGTATCCTTGCTCTTGCAGATACAGAACCTCTTATGGAAGAACTTTTACAGTACAGATTTAAAGATGGAAGACTTAAAAATCAAAGCTTTGGGAACTTATTTTTAGCAGCTATGGATGGTATATCTAGTAATTTCGAGGAAGCAGTTCATAAAATGAGTTCAGTATTAGCAGTAACAGGCAAAGTTATGCCTGTTACTTTAGATAACTTGATACTAAAGGCTAAACTTAAGAATGGAATGATTATAGAAGGAGAATCTAATATTCCTGAGGAAGCAATTAAGCATAACAGCCGAATTGAAAAGGTATTTATAGAACCTAAGAACGCAAGGGCCCTTAAGGAGGCAGTGGAGGCAATATTAGAAGCAGATGCCATAATTTTAGGACCGGGCAGTCTGTACACTAGTGTAATTCCTAATCTTTTAGTTAAAGATATATCTAATGCAATGCAGAAAACAAAGGCTATAAAGTTATATGTATCAAATATAATGACACAACCTGGAGAAACAGATGGATTCGGTGTAGAAGACCATATAGAATCTATTTTTAAACACTCAGTCAGCGGTATAATTGATTATGTAATTATAAATGTAGGTAAGATTGATAGAGAACTTGAGGGAAAATACAAAGAAGAAGAATCACATCTTGTAAAAATAGATGAGGAGAAAGTAAAAAAACTCAACGTTAACATTATAGAAGGAGATTTTATATCTATAAGAAATGGTCTGATAAGACATAATTCAGAAAAATTAGCATCAATTTTAATAGAGACTATTATGGAGAAGAAGCTTCTATTTGATAGAAAGAAAATTATTGAATACTTCTACTTATCAGAAAGATTAAAGCAAAATAAGAACAAATAGGGAGAGAGCATATGTCATTTTCAGTTAAAGTTAAGAATGAGGTTTGTAGATATACGAATATTACCAAAGAAGAAGCAATAGCTGAGTTATCTGCCATAATGAAAGTTAGTGGTACTTTGCTCCTTGGTGGAAATAAGCAATTTAGCTTTAAAGTTACTACAGAAAACCCTGCTATTGCAAGATTCATATTCAAGATACTAAAAGAACATTTCAACATGCATACCCAGATACTGGTAAAAAAGAGCAATTCCCTTAAGAAAAATAATGTGTATATGATATTAATTACAGAGGAAATGAATGTTAGAGGATTACTTAAACAAGTAGGACTCTTAAAAGAAAATGAAAATGTATTTTCCCTTGATTACAGCATACCAAAAAGAATAATAAAAACAGAGGAGTGCAAAAGAGCCTATATAAAAGGAGCATTTTTAGGCGGAGGCAGTATCAGCAATCCTGAGAAAACATATCATTTAGAATTTGTTACCCACGATAATGATTACTCAGAAGATTTAAGTGATCTTATAAATGAATATGGATTAAACTCAAAGGTAATACAAAGAAAGAGCAGCTATATAGTTTATCTTAAGGAAGGGGAGCAAATAGTTGATTTGCTTAATATAATAGGAGCCCATGCATCTCTTTTAGAATTAGAGAACGTTAGAATTATGAAGGAGATGAGAAATAACGTAAATAGGCTTGTTAATTGTGAAACTGCTAACTTAAGTAAAACTGTTAATGCTGCAGTAAGGCAGGTTGAAAGTATAAAACTTATTCAGAAAGAAATAGGTCTTGCTAGACTTCCTAAGAATTTAAGAGAGATCGCAGAACTTAGACTGAGTTATCCTGATGAATCCCTAAAAGAGTTAGGAGAAATGCTTAACCCACCAGTAGGCAAATCAGGTGTTAACCATAGACTAAGAAGAATAGAAAAAATAGCTGAGGAACTTAGAAAAGAAGGAAGGTAGGAACAGACTATGTCAAAACATGAGGATATAATTAAATATATACTTTCACTGGAAGTTGGAACAAAAATCTCAGTAAGAAGTATAGCTAACGATCTGGGGGTTAGTGACGGAACTGCTTACAGAGCAATAAAAGATTCAGATGCTTTAGGGATAGTTACTACCATACCTAGAGTTGGAACGGTAAGAATTGAAAAAGTGGAGAAAAAAAATATTGAAGCATTAACTTATGGTGAAGTGATAAATATTATAGATGGAACATTGCTGGGTGGGAAAGATGGTATACATAAGACGCTGCATAGATTTGCTATAGGAGCTATGACTATTGATGCTATGGAAAAGTATGTTACACAGGATTGTCTTCTCATTGTAGGAAACAGAGAAGAGGCACAAAGGCTAGCATTACTAAGCAATTCCGGCGTTCTTATAACTGGTGGCTTTGGCTGCAGTGATGAAATAAAGAGGTTGGCTAATGAAAAATGTCTTCCTATAATTTCTACTACCTATGATAGTTTTACTGTTGCTAGCATGATAAATAAAGCCATATCAGAAAATCTCATAAAAAAAGATATAGTTTTAGTTGAAGATATTATGGAAAGTAATCCTTATTTCTTGAAAGTTACTGATACAGTAGCGAAATGGAAGGAAGTAATGATTAATACTAAACACCAAAGGTATCCAGTGGTAGATGATGAGCATAAGGTTGTTGGAGTCGTTACGATGAAGGATTTATCTAACAGGGAAAGTGATGATGAAGCGATTGGCAAAGTAATGCATAAGGAGCCTATAACGGTAACTCCTAAAACCACTGTGGCTTACGCAGCTCATATAATGGGGTGGGAAGGCATTGAATTGTTTCCTGTAGTTAAAGGGAAAAAACTAGTAGGGGTTATTACAAGACAGGACGTAATAAAAGCTTTGCAATATATGGCAAGACAGCCGCAAGCTGCTGAGACCTTAGAAGACTCTGTGTTAAAGAACTTTGAATTTGAAATTACTGGAGATAAGGTTCGTTTTTATGGAAAAATAACTCCGGAAATGTTAGATCCTATAGGAACAGCTTCCTGGAGCGCTCTAAATATGCTGCTATCAACTATGGGAATTATGGCTTTGAGACAAAGAAATAACATTAATGTACTTGTTGATAGTATAAATACATACTTTATGAAACCGGTTCAGGTGGACAGCATTATAGAAATTTATACTGATATAATAGATACAGGTAGGAACTTTTGTAAGGTAGAAATTGATATGTTTAATAGCAAGAAAGATATAATAGCGAAAGCCTTTCTATCAGCTAAAATTATAAGAAGGTAAATTAAATAAGTTCATTTCAGGTAGACGGCATTTGTACTTGCTATCTACCTTTTTTATTGGAAAAACATATGTTATTAAAAAATACCTAGTATAGTGATATAATTTAAGAGTAATTTGTCAATATTTTAGATAAGCTTTTACGGAAGAGGTGAACTAATGAGCGAAAAAAAACATCAATGGGTAAGTTTACACCAGCATACTGGGTATTCTCTTTTGGACAGCTCTGCCAAGATACCAAATCTTATAGCTAGAGCAAAAGAGCTTGGAATGAAAAGTATAGCTATAACTGACCACGGAGTTATGTATGGATGTGTAGAATTTTATCAAGAGGCTAAAGCACAAGGAATTAAACCGATAATAGGATGCGAAATCTATGTTGCTGGAAAGTCAATGCACATAAAACAAAATGATAAAGAAAATGAAAACCATCATCTTGTGTTGCTAGTAAAAAATGAAGCTGGTTATAACAATCTAATGGAAATAGTATCTACAGCTTCTATTGATGGATTCTATTACAAACCTAGAGTAGATCATGAGTTTCTAAGGCAGCACAGCGAAGGATTAATAGCTCTAAGTGCTTGTCTAGGTGGAGAAGTTCAATCTAATATTTTAAACGGAAATTTGAATAAAGCTAAGGAAATAGCGCTTTTATATAAAGAGATATTTAAAGAAGGATTTTATCTAGAATTACAGTATCATGGTATAGAAGAACAGCTAAAAGTAAATGAAGAACTGGTACGTATGTCAAGGGAACTAGATATACCATTAGTAGCAACAAATGATGTTCATTATATAAATAAGGAAGATTATAAATCTCACGATGTACTTCTTTGTATACAGACGGGAAAGACCGTAGAAGAAGAGGATAGAATGAGATACGCCTCTGATCAATTTTACTTAAAGTCACCAGAGGAAATGTATGAACTATTTTCCTACGTACCTGAAGCCTTGGAAAATACCCTTAAAATTGCTGAGCAGTGTAACTTTGATTACGAGTTTCATAAGTCTAAATTGCCTAAGTTTCCACTGCCAGAAAATCAAGACCCTTACGAATATATGAGAGAGCTTTGTTATGACGGATTAAAGGAAAGATATAATGCTTTAACTGATGAACTTAGGGAAAGATTAGAATATGAGCTTGGCGTAATAAAACAAATGGGTTATGTTGATTACTTTCTTATAGTTTGGGATTTTATGAGGTATTCTAGAGATAACGGCATCATGGTTGGCCCGGGAAGAGGTTCTGCAGCAGGGTCTCTTGTAGCATATACTTTAGGAATAACTGATATTGATCCAATAAAGTATGGATTAATTTTTGAAAGATTTCTTAATCCAGAACGTGTGTCCATGCCTGATATAGATAGTGATTTCTGCTACGAAAGAAGAGGAGAAGTAATTGACTATGTAGTAGAGAAGTACGGTGTTAACAATGTTTCTCAAATAGTCACCTTTGGAACTATGGCTGCTAGAGCTTGTATAAGAGATGTTGGAAGAGCTATGAGTTACTCCTACAGTGAGGTAGATAGGATAGCGAAGATGATTCCAACGGTTTTAAGTATAACTATAGATAAAGCTTTGGAGTTAAATCCAGAATTAAAAGAGGCTTATGAAGATGAAATAAGAACTAAAGAGTTAATTGATGTAGCAAGAGCTCTTGAGGGATTGCCAAGACATACATCAACCCATGCTGCTGGAGTTGTTATAGCTTCGAAGCCTTTAGTAAATTTTGTTCCACTTCAAAGAAACGAAGGTAATATAGTAACACAGTTTACTATGGGGACCTTAGAAGAGCTTGGTCTATTAAAAATGGATTTCCTAGGTCTAAGAAATTTGACGGTTATTCGGGATGCAGTGAATATGATAAAGGATAACAAGGGAATAAATTTAGATTTAAATAAGATAGATTACAATGATAAAAAGGTCTATGGCATGCTAGGAGAGGGGAAAACTGTAGGAGTCTTTCAGCTTGAGTCTCCTGGAATGACCGCCTTCATGAAGGAGCTCAAACCAGATTCTATTGAAGACATTATCGCAGGAAATAGTCTTTACAGACCAGGACCTATGGCGGAAATACCAAGGTATATTAGGAATAAGAATAATCCAGAAGAGGTAGAATATTTGACCCCTGACTTAGAAAGTATATTAAATGTTACCTATGGGGTTATGGTTTATCAGGAGCAGGTTATGGGAATTGTTAGAAAACTTGCTGGATATTCTATGGGGAGAAGTGACTTGGTAAGACGTGCTATGTCTAAAAAGAAACATAAAGTGATGGAGGAAGAAAGACGGAATTTCATCTTTGGTATAGTAGATGAAGATGGTAAAGTAGAGGTGCCAGGATGTATAAGAAATGGTATAAGTGAAGAAATTGCAAATAAGATATTTGACCAAATGATGGATTTTGCAAGTTATGCTTTTAATAAGAGCCATGCTGCAGCCTATGCTATATTATCTTATCAGACTGCCTATTTAATGTACTACTATCCTACAGAGTTTATAGCAGCTACATTGAATAGTGTAAAAGGGGATAGTGATAAGGTTGCCTATTATTTAAGGTTTGCTAATGAAAAGGGAATTCAGGTCCTTCCGCCAGATATAAATGAAAGTTATGCCAAGTTTACTGTTGAAAAAAATACTATAAGATTTGGCCTATCTGCCATAAAAAACGTTGGAGAGAATATTATAGATAGTATAGTAAAGTCTAGAAAGGCCAAGGGTGAGTTTTTAGATATTTCTGATTTTTGCAACAAAATAGATATTTCTTCTATAAATAAAAGAGTAGTTGAGAGTTTGATTAAGGCTGGAGCCTTTGACTGCTTTAAAGTATATCGCTCAAAAATGCTTGCAGTTTATGAAAAGGTATTAGATGGTATAAGTAGTTCTAGAAAAAAGAACCTAGATGGGCAATTAAGTCTTTTTGCTGGCTTAAAGGATGAAAGTATTAAGATACAGTATCCTCCAATTCAAGAATTTGAAAAGAGACATATCCTAGCAATGGAAAAAGAAATGACTGGGTTATATCTATCAGGACACCCTCTAGAGGAATATGAAGAAACGCTAAAGAAAAATACTAGCGTAAATATTTCTGATATAGTAACAAGTGAATCCTTAGAAGAGGGGATAATTCAAGAATCAAAATTAAAGGATGGAGATAAAGTAATAATTGGAGGAATAATAGCAGCAGTAACAAAAAAATTTACGAAAAATAATGATATGATGGCTTTTATAACTGTAGAAGATTTATATAGTACAATCGAAGTGGTTGTATTTCCGAAAGTATTTCAAAGGCATAAGAGTCTAGTCAATGAGGACAGTATGGCATTAATAAAAGGAAGGGTCAGCATAAGAGAAGAAGAACAACCTAAGATATTATGTGAAAGTATTGAACCTTTACTTAAAGCTAACACGGGAAGTTTATACCTGTTAATTGAGGATGAAAGAACTTTGAAGGTCTTGCTGCCGGAAGTTAAATCTCTACTTATAAGCTTCAAAGGAAATACTCCTGTTTATCTATGTACGAAGAAAGAAAGAAAGAAGTTTAGATTGGATACTGAGTTTTGGGTTAATGAAGACTTGGAACTTATGTCCACTTTGAGAAGGAAATTTGGGGATGATTCTATTAAGATAATATAGGTTTTTAAGTATATTTTCTTAGTACAATAAACAAAATATTAGAGAGGATAGATGTACATATCTTCTCTAAAACTCTTTATATATTAATTAACAGTAAATACCGAAAATACTCTTAAAAATAAATAATATCATGTGATGAAAAAAGGCTAAATATGTGATATAATAAAAATACTTTACTTATAGAATATGAAAATAAATATTGTATAATGTTCGTGGGACATAAAATGTCCCAGCGGTCATAGGAGGTATAGATATGAGAACAATAGCTGTGTTAACAAGTGGTGGAGATGCACCTGGAATGAATGCTGCTATAAGAGCAGTAGTGAGAGCAGGATTAGAAAAAGGTCTAAACGTAATGGGAGTAAGAAGAGGATATAGTGGGCTAATTAACGGCGAAATTATACCTATGGATAGACATAGTGTGGCTGACATTATACAAAGAGGTGGAACTATTTTAAGAACTGCACGTTGTGAAGAATTTAGAACAGAAGAAGGAAGAAAAAGAGGGGCAAATATACTAAAAACCTTCGGAATTGATGGACTTGTAGTAATAGGTGGAGATGGTTCTTTTAAAGGAGCACAATTATTATCAAAACTAGGTATAGCAACAGTGGGAATACCGGGAACTATCGATAACGATCTTCCATATACTGAGTATACTATAGGATTTGATACCGCTGTAAACACAGTTTTAGATGCAATTAATAAGATAAGAGATACTTCAACATCACATGAAAGAGTAAGTATTATCGAAGTTATGGGTAGAAATTGTGGAGATATAGCTCTTTATGCAGGTCTTGCAGGTGGAGCAGAAAGTATAATTGTACCAGAAAAAGGATATAATCAAGATAAGCTATGTAGAACCATACTTGAAGGAAAATTAAGAGGTAAAATGCATAATTTAATTCTATTAGCAGAAGGTATTGGAGGAGCAGAAGAACTAGCTAAGACTGTAGCTGAGGTTACAGGAATGGAAGCTAGGGCTACTAAGCTTGGTCATATCCAAAGAGGAGGAAGTCCAACTTGTATGGATAGAGTATGGGCATCAAGAATGGGATATAGAGCTATTGAGCTGTTAGAAGAAGGAAAATCTTCTAGAGTAGTTGGAGTTAAAGACGGAAAGATATTTGATGAAGACATAGATGATGCTCTAGCAGTACCAAGACAATTTGATGAAAAACTATATGAAATTGCTAATGCGTTATCATACTAAATTATATAAATAAATAAGTGGATGTTAAGGAGAGTAAGCTATGCAAAAGACTAAAATGATTTTTACAATTGGACCAGCCAGTGATTCGGAAGAAGTTTTATCTAAACTTATCGAAGCTGGAATGAGTTGTTCAAGACATAACTTTTCTCATGGAGATCATGCTGAACATGGAGAAAGAATTAAGCTTGTAAAGAAGTTAAGGGAAAAATATAATAAACCAATAGGAATAGTGCTTGACACTAAGGGACCAGAGATAAGAACAGGATATTTTCCTGAAAAGGTAGAATTAGTTGAAGGAACAAAGTTTACTATAGTTTGTGGCGAAGATGTAGATGGAGATGCTACAAGATGTAATTTAAGTTATCGTGAACTATACAAAGATGTTAAACCAGGAGACATGATACTAATGGCTGATGGTTTAATTGGACTTGAGATTCAAGAAGTAAAGGGAACTGATATACACTGTATAGTAAGAAATAGCGGAATGATAAGCACTAAAAAGAACGTTAACGTACCAAATGTAAAAACAAACCTTCCTTCTTTCACAGACAAGGATGTTGAGGATTTAAGATTTGGTTGCGAAATAGGTGTAGATTATATAGCAGCATCTTTCATAAGAAAGGCTTCAGACGTTCTAGCTATTAGAAAGCTATTAGAACAATTTGGTGGACATGATATACAAATAATTTCTAAAATAGAGAACCAAGAAGGTGTTGATAACATTGATGAAATAATCAAGTTTTCAGACGGAATAATGGTTGCTAGAGGAGATATGGGTTCAGAAATTCCAATAGAAAGAGTGCCATCAGCTCAAAAGATGATAATTGAAAAATGTAATAGAGCAGGTAAATTTGTAGTGACAGCTACACAAATGTTAGATTCTATGGAGAGAAACCCAAGACCAACAAGAGCAGAAGCTTCTGACGTAGCCAATGCCATATTCGATGGTACTGATGCTTTAATGCTAAGTGGAGAATCTGCAAATGGAAAGTGGCCTGTGGAAGCTGCTCAAACAATGTCAAGAATAGCTATAGAAGCTGAATCTAGATTAAAGTATGAAGAAATTTTAAGTAAGAAGAGAGAAACTCATATACAAAATGTACCTAATGCTATAAGTCTTGCTACTTGCACAACTGCATCAGAATTAAATGCATCAGCTATAATAACAGCTACTCAAAGCGGTCATACAGCAAGAATGGTTTCAAAATATAGATCAGCTTGTCCTGTAATAGCCGTTACTTCAAGTGAAAGTGTAGCTAGAAAATTAGCATTAAACTGGGGTGTATTCCCTATAACTACAGATAAGGTTCAGTCAACAGACGAGTTAATAGAAAAATCTGTTGATATATCACTAAAAACTGGGTATGTAAAGAAAGGGGATCTAGTTGTAATAGCTGCTGGAATTCCTGTAAGCTACTCAGGAACTACAAATATGCTTAAAGTTCATGTTGTAGGAGATATATTAGTTCAAGGTAGAGGTGCTGGAAACAAGCCAGGATATGGTACAGCTAAAATTGCTAATAGTGCTAAACATGCAGATGAGATTATAGAAAAAGGAGATATCTTAGTTGTAAAAAACCTAGATAGAGAATATATAAATGTATTAGATAGAGTATCAGGTATTATAGCTGAGGAAGGCGGGTTAACTTCTCATCTTGCTATAGAATGTATTTCACAAGAGATTCCATTAATTTGCAATGCAGGTGGAGCTACTGAGGTATTAAAAACCGGATCTTTTATCACTATGGACGTTACAAGAGGTATTGTATATAACGGCAGAACAAATATAATGTAATATAAAGGACTACTGGTAAAAGCTAGTAGTCCTTTGTGCTGAAAATAAAATTTAGTAATTAAGATATTTATAATTATTTTTTTCTAAATATAACGACAAAAATCAACAAATAAACTATAGTTACGTAAGAATTAAACTTATGTTAGAAAATCAAGTTAAGATTTAATAGATAAGTTTTTAAGTTTTTATTGGAAATTTATATTAAAGTAATGTATAATAAGAAAACATATGGTTAAAATAACAAAATGAGAAAATAAGAGACAACTGATTCTATTTACTTTTAGCACCTTTCTGATAAAGGTGCAATTTTTTTAAAGTATAAAATTCCTCGAAATTTAGAAAACTATATTTATAGATAGTAAAGGGGAGGAATTTTTATGAGTGGAAAGTTAAGATGTAGCGCAAAAAATTGCTATAATAATGTAAATGAATTTTGTATAGCAAGTAGTATTCATGTAATGGGGGAAGAAGCAAACACTAGTCCAGATACTATGTGTGATACTTTTCTTGAAAAAACAGATGCAGATGCCATGTCACATTTTACAAATAGAAATCTAGCAGGTGAGTTTAGACAGCTTTTTAGTGCAGATACGGTAGAGCTAAGTCCCGATATAGTTTGTGAAGCTCAGAACTGTGTATATAATGTAAACAGAATATGTAGCGCTGATTTTGTTCAAGTACATGGGCCAAATGCTCGAACAAGTGAAAGTACTGAATGTGAGACCTTCAGAGAAAATGAGTAAAAAGCGGATTTTTCCGCTTATTTTTATTGAAATTATTTGATAGACAAATTACAAGGAAAAATGTAGAATATGGAGAGAGAATTTGATAGAGTAGGTGAAAGTATGAGTAGAATTATTCCTGTAGAAAAGAATAAAGAATATACATTAGATATAAGCAGTATGGGTTATGAGGGGGAAGGAGTTGGCAAAGTAAAGGATTTTACGATATTTGTTCCTGGAGCTTTGGTAAAGGAAAAGGTAAAAGTAAAAATTGTGAAGGTAAATAAAAACTTTGCCTTTGGAAAGCTTATAGAGGTGATTGATAAATCACAACATAGGAGTGAACCGGTATGTGGAATATATAAAAGGTGTGGGGGATGTCAGTTACAACATTTTAATTATCAAGCTCAGTTAAAGTTTAAGAAACAAAGAGTACAAGACTGTATTAATAGGATTGGGAAACTTAATATAAAGGATTCAGAGGAAAAGAAAGTTAAAGACAATACAGTAAATAGTGATGAAGGAATAATATTACACGATACAATAGGCATGGAGACACCTTATAGATATAGAAACAAAGTACAGCTTCCAGTAGGAGGAAGAGATGGTGAAGTGCAGATAGGCTTTTATGCTCCAAGAAGCCATGAAATAATACATATGGACTCTTGTAGTATTCAAGATGAAATAGCTGATAAAGTAGTTCTCTTGATGAAATCATGGATTGAGAAATATAGTATAGAGCCTTATAATGAGGAGCAGCATAGTGGACTGATAAGACACATTATGGTTAGAAGAGGTTTTAAAACCGGTGAGGTAATGGTTGTTATAGTAACAAGGACTGAGGAATTGCCTCATAGAGAAGAGTTTATAAAGCTAATTGCTGAAAATATTAAGGGTATAAAAAGTATTATACAAAATATAAACAATAAGAAAACTAATGTTGTCTTAGGAGAAAATAACATAACCCTATGGGGAAGTGACATTATAAGTGATTATATAGGAGAATTTAAATTTAATATATCACCACTTTCATTTTTTCAGGTAAATCCAGTGCAAACGGAAACTTTATATAATAAGGCATTAGAATATGCTAATTTAACTGGAGATGAAACTGTCTTTGATGCCTATTGCGGAACAGGTACTATATCACTATTTTTATCACAAAAGGCTAAAAAGGTTTATGGGGTGGAGATTGTTCCTCAAGCTATAGAAAATGCAAAGGTGAATGCGGTACAGAATAATATTAAAAACGCAGAATTTATAGTAGGACAATCTGAAAAGGTCATTCCTGCGCTTATCGAAGAAGGAATATATGCAGAAGTTGTTGTAGTTGATCCTCCTAGAAAGGGCTGTGAAAGAATTCTTTTAGAGGCAATAGCTAAGATGAAGCCTAAAAGAATAGTATATGTATCCTGTGATCCAGGAACCTTAGCTAGAGATTTGGCTGTATTGGATGAGTTGGGGTACGGAACTAAGGAAATTCAGCCAGTAGATATGTTCCCTCAGACGGCTCACGTAGAATGTGTTGTGAGGATAGAGAGTAAATAGGCTGATATGAAAGTGTTAGAGAGATTTAATCTTTTTTCATGTGTATTTTATATTTTCTTAGACTAAGAGTCTGTGCATAAATACTCAAAAACAGCGGTGACCAAGTGGGTCTATAAGAGTATAAATACCAAAAAATAAATTAAACTATAGGGTAGTAAAAGTTATGCCGTCTGAGGTGAAGTGAAAATATTCATCTTAGTCGGCTGTTTTTTGATATTGATTACTCTAAGGGCAGTTGAAAAGCTTGGATGCAAAATATAGTTGACAATTAGTCTAATTAGACTATAATATTTAAGTGTTAATAGTCTAATTAGACTACTAATGAATTTAGTAGTTTTTGATATCTGGGAAAATCTACTGAAAAAGTGAATTAATAATAGAATTGGAAACATTCCCTAGTAAATACTAAATGAAAAGAAAGGATGAAAAAAATGATTAAATCGTTTTTAATGTTAGGACAGTCCAATATGGCTGGACGAGGATTTATTCATGAAGTAACTCCGATTTACAATGAAAGAATACAAATGTTACGTAATGGTAGATGGCAAATGATGACTGAGCCCATCAATTATGATCGTCCTGTTTCAGGAATAAGTCTCGCTAGTTCATTTGCAGATTCATGGTGTCGTCAAAATCAGGAAGATATTATTGGCTTAATTCCTTGTGCTGAAGGTGGAAGCTCACTGGATGAATGGGCTGTAGATAAAACGCTTTTTAGACATGCAATAGCTGAAGCTAAATTTGCTATGCAGAATAGTGAGTTGACAGGAATTCTATGGCATCAAGGAGAAAGTGATAGTATCAATGGTAACTACAAAGGTTACTACAAAAAATTACTTTTAATTATTGAGGCTCTTAGAAAGGAGTTAAATGCCCCAGATATTCCCCTTATTATTGGCGGTTTAGGAGATTTTTTAGGCAAAGAAGGGTTTGGGAAAAACTGTACTGAATATAACTTTATTAATGAAGAGTTACAAAAGTTTGCTTTTGAACAAGATAATTGTTATTTTGTAACAGCCTCAGGTTTAACTTCTAATCCTGATGGTATTCATATTGATGCAATTTCTCAAAGAAAATTTGGTTTACGATATTTTGAAGCCTTTTCTAATAAGCAGCATATACTAAAGCCATTAATTAATGAAAATGAGTTAATTAATCTTAATCATGCTAGAACATATACCAAGGGAGAAAAAATGTATATAAAAAGTATGGATTTGGCATTAGGAAAAATATCATATGATGAATTCGAATCTCAACTGATACAAATCACAAATGGTTAAACTTTATAATTATGAAATAACTATCAGCATAATTTTGATGAAGAATATAAAGGAGATGTTTTTTTGATACCATTACTAATTTTAGGGTTATTAAAAGAAAACCCAGGTTCTTACGGATACGAACTATTAGCCTTAATGGAAGAGAGGCACTATAAATATATAGTAAATTTCACTAAAGGATCATTCTATTATAATCTTCAACAATTAGAAGAGAAAAAATATATTAAAAAAGTTGACCAATTAGACAATACTAGAGAGACGCATAATTATATCATCACTGAACTTGGAGATAAAGAATTTGAAAAGTTGATGTATAAATATGGCTCTAAGACAGATTATATAAATTTATCTTTTTATGCAGCAATGCTATTTGCTAATGAATATAAAAGTGAGGGACTAACGAAACTAATAGGAATACAAATCGAACAAACTAAAAAGAAAATTTCTTTATTAGAAAAATCTCTTGAGAATAATGAAACTATCCCTAGTTACTTTCGGAAAATGTTGGAAAACTCACTTTCTCATCATTTAGTAAATGTCCAATGGTTTGAAGGACTATTAAAAGATATAAGAAATGAAAGTTAGCTTAAGGGATATCTGTTATTTAGAAATCCGTAAGGATAAGCTAAAGTGGGTATGTGAGACTTAAATTATGGAGATATAGAGTTTTTAATTTCAAATTGAAAGGGGCGAGTATTTTATGCTAGGACCAGATAAAAAAAAGTTATATCCAAATGAAAATATCAAAACAGTTTGTTATATAAGTAATTTACCTAAACGGCCCAACGTAGAGATTGGAGAATATACTTATTATAGTGATAATAAAAAATCCCCTGAGAAATTCTATGATAATATAGAGCATCATTATGAATTTCTAGGAGATAAGCTAATAATAGGCAAATTTTGTGCAATAGCAGAGGGAGTCAAATTCATTATGAATGGAGCAAATCATAGAATGGATGGCATAACAACCTATCCCTTTAATATTTTTGGTGGCGGTTGGGAAAAGGTTACTCCTACAGTAGAACAGCTACCCTTTAAGGGAGATACGGTGATTGGCAATGATGTCTGGGTAGGTGAAAATGTAACCATTATGCCAGGTGTTAAAATTGGTGATGGTGCCATTATTGCTTCTAACTCAACTGTAGTAAAAAATGTTGAACCATATACAATATATGGAGGGAATCCAGCTAAACTTATCAAGAAACGTTTTAACGACGAAAAAATTGAATTATTGCTAAAGATTAAATGGTGGAATTGGAACGAAGAGAAGATATTTAATAATCTTGAAATGTTAACATCTGGGGACGGATTAGATCATTTGATATAATGTATAATTGTTGATTAAAAGCAGTTATAATATAAGTAAAGAACGAGGGCCCTCACCTTATGAGGTTTCCCCTTCTTTACTTAGGGTCATTTTAAAAAGTAATACTTTTAATTAGTTTTTTGGTCAGTTTTATTTGACACCTCTTTATCAGCCGGATATTTACGAACTACAAAAATTTCAACCCTTCTGTTTTTGGCTCTACCTTCTTCTGTAGAGTTATCAAATTTAGGCATATACTGACCATATCCTTGAATTGAAAATCTTTCAGGCTGGAGACCACCTGAGCCGACTAAAAAATTCATTACATTTATAGCACGCATAGCACTTAATTCCCAGTTAGAATGAAACTTTGCATTCTTAATAGGAACAGTGTCTGTGTGACCTACAATCTTAATACTGTTATCTAAATTAACTAATGACTTAGAAACTTCTAAAAGTAATGGTGAAGTCTCATTCAGTATTTTATCATCGCCAGAATTAAAGAGTACAACGTCTTGTATGGAAATCTCTAGGCCTTCCTTATTTAAGTTAACTTTAACTTTATCAGAGTATCCACTCTTTTCTATTTCCTTATCCAAGGTCTGTTTAATTTCATTCATCTTATCTTCTTCAACAGCACTATTACTAGATTCTGAAGGAACAACTGCTTCACCAGGGTTATCTAGAACTCCACTGCTTTTATCTCCGGAGAAAACGACATGAAATTGATCGCTAACTTGTTTCATTTTTTGTTTGTCTGCCTGACTCATGGCAAACATAACAATGAAAAGTGCTAAGAGCAGAGTAAGCATGTCAGAATAAGGTATTAACCATGTTTCATCAACATGTTCTTCGTGATGTTGTTTTTTCTTAGCCATTATTATTCTCCTTTACTATTTTCCTCAACTTTAGCTCTCTCTTTTGGTTCTACCATACATGCTAGCTTCATTTTAATGCTAGTTGGATTTTCACCTGCCTGAATTGCTAAAACACCTTCGAGAATAATATACATATTACTTATTTCTTCATGAGATTTTCTTTTTAACCTTGATGCAAAGGGGTGGAAAATTACATATCCAAAAAATATACCATAAAGAGTAGCAACGAAGGCTGCTGCAATCATATGTGCAAGTCTTTCAGTGTCACTTAAGTTTCCTAGTGCACCGATTAAGCCTATAACTGCACCCAAAACTCCAAGTGTAGGAGCAGCCCCACCGGCAGAAGTAAAGATGGAGGCACCAGCACGATGTCTTTCTTCCATGCTGTTAATCTCGCTATGTAGAATTTCACTTATAGTTTCACGTTCCATACCGTCAATTACCATTCTCAAACCATTTTTTAAAAATTTGTTATCCATACCTTGCATAGATTGTTCAAGTGATAACAAGCCATTCTTTCGGGCAGTTTTCGATATATCTGCAATTTGCTCTATAATATCGGCAGCATCTTCTATCTTTCTTTCTTTAAAAAGAACTCCTACGATTTTAGGTATGTTAAGAAACTCCTTCTTAGGAAAGGAATTCATTACTGCAGCAGCAGTACCAACAAGGATAATGATAGCAGCGGCGGGATTTAATAATACCATAACATCTGCACCTTTTACAATCATACCAACAACTATTGAAAGAAGACCGGTAATAACTCCAATAATCAAAAAAATATCCATTTTTGCACCTCACAAAATACTTAATAATTATATTTAACTTAAAGATTTGTTGAATGACTGACAATCGACAAATTCTTTAAAATATTATGGACATGCTACAAGTATATCGACACTAGAAAGGATAGTCAAGATGTTTACATAATGTAATATAATTACATTCGTGGGTATATATAGATTATAGCTATTAATCTTAAAAAACTTAGTATTAGTAAGGAGTACTATCGATACCTTAGTTACAGCATTGTGTAAATAAACTTTCAAATTTAGAAAGTATTGGAGGTAGAAATATGTTTTTGTTTTAGCAGGATTTTTACTTTGATTTTATTTTCTACTTTAGTATTTACAGTTGTTTTCGATAAATTATACAAGAATATAACATAAAACAACAAAGGGGGAAACCTTAATGCTTAAAAAAGTTAATTTAAGAAGCATACGTAGTAAACTGATAATTAGTTTAATAGCCATATGTGTACTTCCACTATATATGTTAGGAACTGTAGCATATTTCCAGGCCAAGGCAATTATGACTAAAAAATTTGAAGTTACAAGTAAACAGACCTTAGAGGAAGTTAACAGAGGGCTAGATAACTATTTTAATACCTTTGCATTTCAAATCACTATGTTATCTAGCAATGTGAATTTCATAGAATCGCAGGCTGTGCCAGAAAGAATAGATTTTGCAAAATCCCTTTTGAAGGATGTTAAAGAGAGTGATGCAAATGTTTTTAGCACTTATTTTGGTACTGAAGATGGAAGGTTTATAATATACCCTGAAGGTGAAATGCCAAAGGATTTTAATCATAAAGAAAGATCATGGTATAAGGATGCGATAAATAATAAGGGTAATATTACTGTTTCTGAACCTTTTAAGGATACTAGAACTCAAAAACTTGTAGTTTCTGTTTCTAAAACTGTAGAGTATAATGGCAAAATAGTTGGAGTTGTATCGGAAAATATAGACTTTGAAAACTTATCAAAAAACATGAGCAAAATAAAAATCGGTAATAATGGATATGTTTTTGTTACTGATAAGCAGGGAATAATGTTAGCTCATCCAAAAACCGAAAATTTAGGAACAGACGTGGCAACTAAACAGGGTTTTTGGAATACGGTAAAATCAAAGAATAGCGGTATGGAAAAGTATACATACGAGGGGGCAAATAAATATGCAACCTTCCTGACAAATGAAAAAACAAATTGGAAGCTAATTGCTGCTATGGATGAAGGTGAGATAAAAGGAGATATTAGCTCCTTCTTAAGCTTTCTTAAAGTAATACAAAATATAGTTACTGTTATTGTTATATTCGTAGCTGTACTTATAAGCAGAGGAATAGCCAAAAATATTAAAGAGCTCAATACGGCTTTTAATAGTGCAGCAGAAGGTGACTTAACTGTAAGGGTTAATATTAAGTCCAAAGATGAGTTTGGAACTCTTGGAGGAAACTTTAGCAAGATGATGGACAACATATCAAGGCTTATGTCAGAGGTAGAAGCTTCCGCTAAGACTGTTATGGAATCTTCAGTAAATTTAGCAAGCGTATCAGAGGAAACCTCTGCATCTATAGAACAAGTTTCTCATGCCATAAACGAAATAGCTGAAGGAGCTACAGAAACTGCTCAAAGTGCTCAGTGGGGAGCAGAAAAAATAAATAATTTGTCCCAAGGGATAGATAAGATAACAGTTTCTACTGAAGATATGGATTTAATATCTAAAGAAACTCAGAAACTTGGAGGAAAAGGTCTAGAGTTAATTGAATTATTAGGTGAAAAATCCGACAGGACAAAAACTTCAGCTACTCAGGTAGGAAGTATTGTTTCAGATATGAATAAAAGCACAGAAGAAATTAGCTCTATTTCAGATGCTATATCCCAAATAACAGAACAAACAAATCTACTTTCATTGAATGCTTCAATTGAGGCAGCAAGAGCAGGAGAGGCAGGAAGAGGCTTTGCTGTTGTTGCAGATGAGATAAGAAAACTTGCTGAGCAATCTAAGAACTCCACTGTAGAAATTAAGAAAATTATAGAAAGTATACAAGCTAAATCACATATCGCTGTGAAAGCTATGGGAGAAACAGAGCTAACTGTTAGAGAACAAGAAGAGACAGTTAGAGAAACTCAAAAAGTCTTTGATGAAATAATAGGAGCAGTGAATATTCTTGTACAAAGGATTGAAGAGGTAAAAATTGATACATTAAATATTAAGGATCAGAGAGAAACAGTTATAGAGCAGATGGAGAATATATCTTCTATATCAGAAGAGACGGCTTCAGGCACAGAAGAAGTTTCTGCTTCCGCGCAGCAGATAAACCTAACAATGGAAGAGGTAACAAGGCATGTAGAACAGTTGAAAGAACTTTCCGAGAAACTACAACAAGGAATTAGCAAATTTAATTTAGCTTAAGCTAAAAATTCATATTATGAAAAAATTAATATATTTCTAACTTGTTCTTAAGATTTATATTGTATAATGAGTACATCTAAAAAATGTTGAATGGAAGTGATTATTGTATGATAGCTTATCTGCAGAATATTGATATAAAAGTATTGGACTTACTAAATCGAAAGTTTCGGTGTCAATTTCTCGATAAGATAATGCCGCTTATTACTGCTATGGGTAATTGTGGTATAGTGTGGGTTCTTGCTTCAATATGTTTAGTAAATAATAAGAATTATAGAGTTAAGGGATATATGATAATTACTTCTTTAGTTATAACTACAATTATTGGTGAAGGAATAATAAAACACTTAATAAAAAGGACAAGACCCTTTGTTAATATGAAGGATAGTAAGTTGCTAGTATCAAAGCCTATAACCTATTCTTTTCCATCAGGTCATACTGCATCATCCTTTGCAGCTGCTGGAATATTTATGAACATGGACAGCAGCTTAAGCATTTTGGTGGTCATAGTAGCTTCACTGATAGCTTTTTCTAGGATTTATTTAAACGTACACTACCCAACGGATGTTGTTACGGGAATTATTTTAGGGCTCTTGTGCTCTAAGCTAGTAATAAATATATTTAGTAGTGAGTTTCTTACCTACTTAAATTACTAAAACTTATTAATTCAAGGGATTTGGTGTATTTATAAACCAAATCCCTTGAATTTTTAAACTTTTAGCTTTTTTACACTATTCAAAGCAAACAATTCTTATCTAAAGCCTATTTTTAAGAATACATTTACAGTCATTGTGCCTTAATATATTATAGATAGAGAAGAATGGAGATTAAGAGTTAAAATTTTTTATGCTAGGGATAAAGGTAATTAAAATAATTTGTTATTCAGGTAGAGGTGTGAACTATGTATAATATTATGATAGTAGAGGATGATAAAAAGATAACTGAACTTATCAAGAGAACGCTTGAGCGGTATGGTTATAAAGCTTATGCCGTAGAAGATTTTTCAAATATTAAGGAAGAGTTTATAAAGAGCAATTCTGACCTTGTGCTTATGGATGTTAACCTTCCATTTTATGATGGTTTTTACTGGTGTAGAGACATAAGAACTGTATCCAATATACCCATAATTTTTATTTCTGCAAGGAATTCAGATATGGATCAGGTTATGGCAATAGAAAATGGTGCAGATGATTATATAACAAAGCCTTTTTCCTATGATTTATTACTTGCAAAGATAAAAGGTGTTACTAGAAGAGTTTATGGAAGTTATGCTGAAAATAGTAGTGAGGTTTATGAAGTAAGAGGATTATTTTTACACATAAATCAAAATATTGTAGAGTTTAATAGGAAAAGGATAGAACTTAGTAAAAAAGAATTTCAATTATTATATACGCTGATAAGGAACGTAGATAAGATTGTATCAAGGGAGACTTTACTTGAGGTTCTCTGGAATGATACTGATTTTGTTGATGATAATACGTTATCCGTTAATATTACACGACTTAGAAAAAGGCTTGAAGATATAGAAATTAAAGATGCTATTGAAACCAAAAGAGGTCAGGGATATAGATTGGTAGCTAATTGGAGCAGGTAACAAAAGGTATGGGCAGGTGGATTGATTGAAGTTAAAGGATTTTTTAAAAGATAGAATAGCTTACACAATAATATATTTCTCAGGAATCTTTTTAACTATTATAATTATGTACTTGACTATAGTTATAAATTCTAAGGAGTATCCAAAGGTGGAAAATATACTATATCCATTATTGATATCTATAATAATTTATATAGCTTTTTTGGCATATGACTATTATAGGAAGAGCCACTTTTATAATCAGCTTTATAATATGCTTGAATCAAGTGAGAATATTAATTATTTATTAAATATTGATGATGCTAGAACTAGGGAGCAGAGAACTTATGCAGAAGTCTTATCAAAAATATATAAAGTTAATAGCCAAAAAATATCTGAATATGAAGATAGGCATAAAGAATACATATATTTTATAAATCAATGGGTGCATCAAATGAAAACACCTGTATCTGTTATTAATCTTATATTGCAGGATCAAAAAAAAGAGGAATTTAGAGAGTTATTTAACAGTATAGGTGAAGAAAACGAAAAAATATCTCATGGAATCGAAATGATGCTTAATCATGCAAGGCTTAATGAATTTAACTTAGATTTCAAAGTAGAAAGTATAGATATAATAGCAGTGGTACGAAAAGTAGTTAACGATAATAAAAAGTCATTAATTCGGAATTCTATCTTTCCTAAAATTATAGGAGACAACAGTGTAGTCGTAGAGACAGATAAAAAGTGGACTTATTTTGTAATAAATCAAATATTAGTTAATGCAATAAAGTATTCCAAAGAAGTTAAAAAGGAAAATAAATATATAAGCTTTGAGATTAAAGAAAAGGAATCAAAAGTAGTTTTATCCGTTACTGATGAAGGAATTGGTATACCTAAAGAGGATTTAGGAAGAGTATTTCAGGCTTTTTTTACAGGTAAGAATGGTAGAAAGACTTCAGAGTCTACTGGTGTGGGGATGTATTTATCTAAAAGAATATGTGATAAACTTGGGCATGAATTAATAGTAGAATCTAAAGAAGGACAATGGACTAAGTTTTCTATAGTATTCTATAAACAAAAAAATTTATTTAGGCTTTAATCTTTCAACATTGTAAGATTAAAATGTCATTTGTAAGAGAAATCGATACATGGATTTCTCTATTTTTTTTATAATGTATTTATAGATAATAAACATTAGAGAGGAATGATGATGATGCCAGTATTAGAGGCTAAAAATATAACAAAAATATATGGAGATAACAGAGGTACAATGCAAGTTAAAGCTCTTGATAAATTTAGTATTAGTATAGAAGAAGGAGAGTTCGTAGGAGTAATGGGACCTTCAGGAAGTGGAAAAACTACTCTTTTAAATATCTTAGCAACTATAGATACACCATCCACTGGTGAACTGTTAATAAGTGAAATAAATCCAGCAAAACTAAGGGAAAAAGAAGTTGCTTTCTTTAGAAGGAAGCAACTAGGATTTATATTTCAGGATTTTAACCTTTTAGATTCTCTATCCATAGAAGAAAATATAATACTTCCACTGGTGTTAGATAAGGTAGGAGTAAAGGAGATAGAGAAAAGAGTACAGGATATTGCAGAAGTTTTAAATATAAAAGATATCCTTCTAAAAAGGCCTTATGAGGTATCAGGTGGACAGCAGCAAAGGGCAGCTTGTGCTAGGGCTTTAATTCACAATCCTTCTATAATTTTGGCTGATGAACCTACAGGAAATCTGGACTCTAAGGCTTCACAGGATGTGATGGAAGCTTTAAGAAACTTGAACGAACAAAAGAAAGCTACTATCATGATGGTCACTCATGATCCTTTTACAGCAAGTTTTTGTCAGAGGATTGTTATGATTAAGGATGGAAAATATTTTTTAGAGATAGTGAATGGGGGTAAACGACAGGTTTTCTTTAAGGAAATTATAGACTCACTTTCACTAATAGGAGGTAGAACAACTGATAACTATTCTATACAGGGCGGGAATATAGGAGGGAATTATAATGACCTTAAGTAATATTGTATTTAAGAATATTAAAGGGAATTTAAATAAATATGTAATGTATTATTTAAGCAATACTCTAGTAGTAATGATATTTTTTATTTTTGCTAATTTTATATCCAATCCCCAAGTGGAAAGTGTGGATATCATGGGAAGCATGGGAGCTATGGCATCACAAACTATGTTTTTATGCGAGGTCGTAATAGTTATATTTACTATGGTATTTACAATGTACTCAATTTCAAGTTTTCTAAAATCCAGAGAAAAGGAATTTGGACTTCTTTCAATGTTTGGACTAACAAAGGGTCAGATAAGAAGTTATGTAATGCTAGAAAATGTTATTGTATCTACTGCAGCGATAGTTACAGGCCTTCTTTTAGGAATAATCTTTTCTAAACTATTTTTTATGACAATCACTGTCCTTTTAGCATTAGATATAGAAATACCCCTTATAATATCTACTAAAGCCCTCATTATAACACTAATAGTCTTTATCATATTATTTCAAGGTATTAGTTTTATAGTGAGCTATAAAATAAAAAGCAACAATATAATTGAGCTATTAAAAGGAGATAGACTGCCTAAACCTGTACCTAAATTCTCTAAATTTAAAGCTATATTTTCTATAATACTTATTGCTGCAGGCTATATTTTGGCTGCATATTCTGGTGCAGCTATAGTGTTAACTATGTTACCTATTTTAATCTTAGTTATTATAGGAACCTATCTTCTATACTCTCAGTTTACTGTATTTTTTACTAATAAACTTAAGGTTAACAAGGCGATTTATTATAAAGGAATAAACATTATAACCTTATCTCAAATTATATATAAATTAAGGGATAATGCTAACATTCTTTTTATTGCATCTATTCTTAGTGCTGTTACCTTAACGGCTTCTGTAAGTGTATATTCTATACAAAAAAACATTATAGGGAGCATAGAGCAGAACTTTCCACAAGACTTTAATATAGTTGAAAGGGGATTAAACTCTCATAGTGTAATATCACCTGAAGAAATAGAAAAAACAATAAAAGCTTATGGTCATGAAATAGAATATAAAAATAGAATTATGCTAATAGAAGCTGCAAATAAAGAAAGAGAAACTTCAAGTGTAACTAATAATAAAAGAGATTTTTATATAATGTCTAACTCAGACTATAATTTGATGGCCTCCCAGTTAAGAAAAAAACAAATATGGCTACAAAATGGAGAAGTGTTAATACACACCTATGATATTACAGGAAGAATGGGAAGTAAATACTTTATTGATGATAGTGAATATTTGACTCTAACTACTAACAGTGAAGAATTAAAGTTAAAGATAAAGAATGAAATAAGTGGGGGAATAATAAACGACGATAACAAGAACACCAATACTGCTGTGGTGAATGATGAGGTTTTTAATAAAATTGTTACAAAGGTTCCTAATGAAAAGAAGTTGGTTTACTACGGATATAACATAAAAGATTGGATGAATGCTTCTGAGGCAGTAAAGGAGATAGAAAAAATGTTTCCAGATAACAGTAAAAATTCTTTTACAGAAAGAGTGGCAAAATATTTACCTATTATAAGAAGTATGTCGCTTTTGTTATTTATTGGAACCTTCATATCTATACTATTCTTTATTTCAACTAGCAGCATACTATATTTTAAAATTTACAGTGAGATACAAAATGATAGACATGAATTTATGTCTTTAAGGAAAATGGGGATATCCAATGACGAAATAAAAAGAGTAGTAGGCACTCAAAGCGCAATCATGTTTCTGCTGCCTTTTGTAGTGGCATTAAGCCATTCTATATTTGCAATAAAATCATTAAGTAACTTGTTAGGAGATAATTTGTCAGGATATTTTATAGTAATATCATTAATTTATCTTGCTCTACAGTTATTATATTTTGTATTTGCAAGGACTATTTATAATAACCAAGTAAATGCTTGGGTTAGATAATAAACTTAAGAAAATGAGAGGATAATAATATGAAAGATTGGATTACACAACTAATGGAGAACTTCGGTTACTTTGGTACATTTCTTTTAATAGCCTTAGAAAATGTTTTTCCGCCGATTCCTTCAGAAGTCATTCTTACCTTTGGAGGATTTATGACTACACGGACAGAAATGACAATTCTAGGGGTAGTAGCATATGCAACAGCCGGGTCTACTGCTGGTGCTGTTATCCTTTATGGAATAGGACGCCTGCTTAACATTGATAGATTAGAAAAGATAATAGGTCGATGGGGACATATACTACGAGTAAGAATTGAAGATGTTCATAAAGCAAATAACTGGTTTAATCGTTACGGTTATCTTACTATTTTCTTCTGTAGAATGATTCCTTTGATCCGAAGTTTGATTTCAATCCCAGCTGGTATATCTAATATGAAATTTAGAGTATTTTTACCGCTAACAATAGCGGGAACGCTAATATGGAATATCATGTTAGTTTGGGCCGGAGCTTCACTTGGAGAGTCCTGGGAGGAAGTTTTGAGATTTATGGATATATACTCTAATATCACATACACTGGTATCGGATTATCTACCATTGTTTTTGCTACGATATGGATTTCAAAAAGAAGACAAAAAATTAAGGTGAAACAATAGAGTACTGGCTACAAGAGTATGAAAAAAGAGGATTAAGATAAAAATTCAAATATTTACTAACTTATAGCCTTGACAATTAAGTTTTTATATTTTATTATATAAAATAAGTTTAAAAAGTAAAAATATTATAAATACAAAGAAGAGGATTAGTAAAAATTTTTAGCTTTTCAAAGAGAGGGAATGTAAGGTGAGAGTTTCCTAAAAGTTTGATTTTGAACCTGCCTCGGAGTTCTGTACTGAAGTAGTAGTAGGATACAGCGGATAATTACCGTTAAGAATTAAGAGTGAATATATTTAAACTATGAATATATTAATCAGGGTGGTACCGCCGATTTAGCTTCGGTCCCTTTTAGGGATTAGGGGCTTTTTTTATTGCTAAAAATTATAAAAAGTGTCAAAAATGTTAATGTCAAGTACATAAGTTTATTAGGAGGATTAGAAATGGAAAAAGAAAAGAAACTGGTAGAACAGATAACACCTAGGGATGTAGACTTTGCACAGTGGTATACTGATATCGTTAAAAAAGCAGAGTTAGCTGACTACTCAAGTATTAAGGGATGTATGATTATTCGTCCTAATGGATATGCAATTTGGGAAAACATACAAAAATATGTAGATACAAAACTCAAAGAGTATGGACACGAAAATGTTTCTATGCCAATGTTTATACCAGAAAATTTATTGCAAAAAGAAAAAGACCACGTTGAAGGATTTGCACCTGAAGTTGCATGGGTAACTCATGGTGGAGATGATGAATTAGCGGAAAGATTATGTGTTCGTCCAACATCAGAAACACTATTCTGTGAACACTATGCTAAGATCGTGCAATCTTATAAGGATTTACCAAAGTTATATAACCAATGGTGCTCAGTAGTAAGATGGGAAAAGACAACTAGACCTTTCTTAAGAACAACAGAATTCTTATGGCAAGAGGGACACACAATTCATGAAACAAAGAATGAAGCTGAAGGCCATGCACTTAAAATATTAAATATGTATTCTAGATTATGTGAAGACATGTTAGCAATGCCAGTAGTTATGGGTAAAAAGACTGAAAAAGAGAAGTTTGCTGGTGCAGATGATACTTACACAATAGAAAGCTTAATGTACGATGGAAAAGCACTACAAGCAGGTACTTCACACTACCTTGGTCAAAACTTCTCAAAGGCATTTGATATAAAATTCTCAGACAGAAACGGAAAGTTAGAATATCCACATTATACTACATGGGCAGTAACCACAAGATTAATTGGTGCAATAATAATGGTTCATGGTGATGACAGTGGTTTTAAATTACCACCAAGAATTGCACCAACTCAAGTAATAATTATTCCTGTTGCACAACATAAAGAAGGAGTACTTGAAAAGGCAGCAGAGTTAAAAGAAAGATTAGCTAAGGTTGCAAGAGTGAAACTTGATGACAGTGATAAGATGCCAGGTTGGAAGTTTAGTGAATATGAAATGAAAGGTATTCCACTAAGAATAGAAATCGGTCCAAAAGATATAGAAAAAAATCAGGCAGTATTAGTAAGAAGAGACAATAGAGAAAAAATAATGGTTTCATTAGATGAGCTTGAAACAAAAGTTCAAGAGTTGCTAGACGCTATTCACAACTCAATGTTAGAAGAAGCTACAAGAAGAAGAGATGAAAAAACTTATGTAGCAACTACTATGGAAGAGTTTAAGGATACTATTGAAAATAAACCAGGTTTCATTAAAGCAATGTGGTGTGGAGATAGAAATTGTGAGGATAGCATCAGAGAGAAAACAGGAGCAACATCTAGATGTATGCCATTTGATCAAGAGCATGTTTCAGATAAATGTATTTGCTGTGGAAAAGAAGCTAAGCAATTAGTTTACTGGGGAAGAGCATATTAAAATCCAAACGTCATAGTTTTTACTATGGCGTATTTTCTGAGAAAATAAAACTTTTATATAGTAAAAAGCTAGGGGGTAGTTTTATGGAACTAAATGAAAGAATTGAGGAGCTAAGAGAAGAAATAATAAAATCTACACAGGACCTTGTAAAGATAAAAAGTGTTGAAGAGGAAGCAAAGGAAGGAAAGCCTTTTGGAGAAGGTGTTGCTAAGACCTTAGATAGAGCCCTAGAAATATCTGCTGAACTTGGATTTAAAACAGTAAATATGGATGGCTATGTAGGTTATGCGGAATATGGTGAAGGTGAGGACTATGTTGCAGTATTAGCTCATCTTGATGTAGTGCCAGAAGGAGATGGATGGATTCACCCGCCTTATGGGGCTGAAATTCATGACGGAAAAATGTACGGAAGAGGAACTATGGATGACAAGGGACCTATCATGTCTGCTCTATATGGCTTAAAAGCTATTAAAGATTTAAAACTTCCACTTTCAAAGAAGGTAAGAATAATATTCGGTACTGACGAAGAGACTGGTTCAGAAGATATTGCATATTATTTACAAAGAGAAAAGGCACCTATAGCAGGCTTTACACCAGACGCAGAGTATCCAATAATTTATGCAGAAAAAGGTTTGACAGTTTTTGATATAGTAAAGGATTTAAACAACAGAGAAAACAGTGATGTTAGAATAAAATATGTTAAAGGTGGAACTAGGGCAAATGTAGTTCCTGATTACTGTGAGGCAGCAATAGAGGCTAAAAATGCTTCTGAAATTATTAAATTAGCAGAAAGTTTTGCAGTAAGTAGTGGATATGATATAAAAGCGGAAATTAAGGATGATCTAGTAATAGTAAAATCTGTAGGTGTGTCTGCTCACGGCAGTGTTCCTGAGATAGGAAAAAATGCTATAATGCAAATGTTTAAGCTTTTAGAAGAACTTCCATTAGGAGATAATGATACAGCTGCTTTTATAAAGTTTTTAAATACATATATAGGAATGGAAGTAAACGGAGAATCCTTTGGAATAGGTCTTGAGGATAAAGAATCTGGCAAACTTACATTTAATGTAGGCACAGTAGATATGAATGACAAGAAGGTTACCATGGCTCTTAACTTAAGATATCCTGTTACATTTAAATTTGAGGACATGATAAATCCATTTAATGAAAAAGTAGAAAAAGCATGTATAAGAGTTGAAAATATGGATCATGACGAGCCTTTATACTTCCCAGCAGATCATTTCCTAATTAAAACTCTACAGAAGGTTTATAAGGAGCAAACAGGAAATGAAGCAACCCTTCTAGCTATAGGTGGTGGAACATACGCAAAGGCAATGCCAAATACGGTAGCGTTTGGACCATTATTCCCAGGGGAAGAAGATCCTATACACCAACCTAATGAATATATAAAAGTAGAAGATTTAATACTTAATGCTAAGATATATGCTAAGGCAATATATGAATTAGCTAAATAATATATTAAGAATGAGAGTACATACAGTGATTCTCATTCTTTCTTTATTTTATCTTTCATAGAAGTTAGTGGATAAAAGTAGCTTAAGTGTTAAAGATATATTATAAGCTCAATGAAAATTGCAAATATATATTATAGTATATATTTATAAATAAAAATATATATAAATAAAAAAATACTTTAAAATAATTTGTAAACACTATAGGTAAAAGAATATTTATTGTTATAATATAATTATAATTTAATAACAATTTACATGGAGGATAAATATGTTCAATAAGAATAAGTTTGATAGTAATAAGTTTAAGTATGGAATATACTATGCCATAGCCGTAGCTATCATAATCTTTATTTTAAATGACTATGTAGTAAACCTGAAAACACAGCACATAAAATATAGTGAGTTTATAAACTACATAAATGCAAATAAAATAGAGGAAGTGCAAATAGCTAGGGATAAGTTGATTATTGTTCCTAAAGCAAAAGAAGGAGAAAAGAGTAAAATACTATATACTGAAAGGGTAGATGATCCAGATTTAATCAAGAAACTGGATACTGCCAAAATTAAGTATGGTGGAGCACCACAGGAGAACAGTCCGTTAAGAAACTTTTTCATCAACTGGATATTACCAATTTTAATTTTTATGTTCCTTGGACGACTACTTTTTGGAAGGATAGATAAGAAGATGGGCAGTGGAGTGATGTCCTTTGGTAAAAACACTGCAAAGATATATGCTGAAAGTGAAACCGGAGTAACTTTTGATGATGTAGCTGGCCAGGAGGAGGCTAAGGAATCCCTAGTTGAGATAGTGGACTTTCTTCACAATCCTCAAAAGTACACGGATATAGGAGCGAAACTTCCTAAGGGAGCATTATTAGTAGGACCTCCAGGAACGGGAAAAACTCTTCTTGCGAAGGCAGTAGCAGGAGAAGCAAAGGTTCCATTTTTCTCTATATCAGGTTCAGCCTTTGTTGAAATGTTTGTAGGGATGGGAGCATCTAGAGTGAGAGATTTATTCCAACAAGCGCAAGATAAGGCTCCATGTATAGTATTTATAGACGAAATTGACGCTATAGGTAAAAGTAGAGAGGGAAACATTGCTGGAAATGATGAGAGAGAACAGACTTTGAATCAGCTTCTAGCAGAGATGGATGGCTTTGATTCCTCCAAAGGAGTTGTAATTTTAGCTGCAACTAATAGACCAGAAGTATTAGATAAAGCACTTTTAAGACCAGGAAGATTTGATAGAAGAGTAATAGTTGATAGACCAGACTTAAGGGGTAGAGAAGAGATATTAAAGGTTCATTCAAAGGGTGTTAAAGTGTCAAAAGATGTGGATTTAACTGCTGTTGCAAAGGCAACCCCAGGGGCAGTAGGGGCTGACTTAGCAAATATAATAAATGAAGCAGCTTTAAGAGCTGTAAAAAGTCGTAGAAAAGAAGTAATTCAAGAAGATTTAGAAGAAGCGGTAGAAGTAATTATTGCAGGTAAAGAGAAGAAAGATAGAATACTATCAGGTAAAGAAAAAAGGGCTGTAGCCTTCCACGAAGTCGGTCATGCACTAGTAGCAGCTTTATTGGAAAATACAGATCCTGTTCATAAAATCACTATAGTACCGAGAACTATGGGTGCGTTAGGTTATACTATGCAGCTTCCAGCAGAGGAAAAGTATCTTATAACTAAAGAAGAGATGATCGAACAAATCTGTGTTATGCTAGGTGGAAGAGCAGCAGAAGAAATTGAGTTTAATTCAATGTCTACTGGAGCAGCCAATGACATAGAGAGAGCAACCCAGACAGCAAGAAGTATGGTTACCATGTACGGAATGACAGATAGATTCGATATGATGGGCTTGGAATCTATTCAAAATAGATATCTGGATGGAAGACCAGTTCAAAATTGCAGTGCAGAGACTGCAGCAGTTATAGATGAAGAAACCTTAAAGATAATAAGAGAAGCCCATGATAAGGCTAAAGAATTGCTTAAGAATAACAGAGAATTATTAACTAAGATATCAGAGAGACTTTTAGAAAAAGAGACACTTATGGGTGATGAGTTCATGTCAATGGTTAATGGATATGATCAAAATAAAGAAGATAAATCTTCCGAAGCAGATTCTGATAATCAATAATTAATAGTAGGATGGAGATTTAAATTATGGATAACAGTGAATTAGAAAAGGAATTAAGAAAGGAAATAGAGCTTAACTTAGAAAAAGAAAAGTTAGAAGTAGTTCTTGATGAAATTAAAAGCCAGACTTTAAGTTTTATAGATAAGAGAAAAGAAGTAACCCAGTATATAGTGAACCTAAGAAAAAATGCTATTGATGAATATAAAGATGATGAAGACAAGGTAGCGGAATACTTTGATCATGAGGCCTTTGCTAAAGAAGAGTATTATAAGCTTATAGACAGAAAGCTAAAGGAACTTACTATTTTAAGTAGTTCCCCTTACTTTGGTAAAGTAAACTTTGAGGATAAGTTCGGTGATGAAACCATATATATAGGCAGATTTGGGATGACTAAGGAGGAGGATTATGAGCCTGTTATAATAGACTGGAGATCTCCTATATCATCATTATTTTACGCTGGTAAGCTTGGTAAAACTACCTATAAGGCACCTATAGGAGAGGTGGAGGCAGATATCTTATCGAAAAGACAGTTTGTTATAAAAAGAGGAAAAATGACAGGAATGTTTGATTCCGATATTGATGTAAAAGACGAAATTTTACAAATGGTTTTAAGTAAGAGTGCAGTAGATAAGTTAAAGGATATTGTAATGACTATACAAGCTGAGCAGGATACTATAATAAGGCAGCCAAGAACACAAGCTACCATAGTAGATGGAGCAGCTGGTAGTGGAAAGACAACTATAGCACTGCATAGAGTTGCTTATTTACTATATAATTATAGAAACATTCTTCAAGACAAAGTTCTAATCCTTGGTCCTAATAGTATATTTATGGATTATATATCTATGGTTTTACCTACCCTTGGTGAGGTAGGAGTAAAACAAACTACATTTAGAGATTTTGCTATGGAACTTCTAGAATTAGATAATATAATGAGTTTTAAAGATTATATGGAAAAAGTATTAGGGGAAAATGAAGAATTTAAAGAAGATATAGCATATAAGCATTCTTTAGATTATTGTAAACAGCTAGATAATTTTATAAAAGAATTGGAATATCAGCAATTTAAGATAGAAGATGTTAAGTTTTATGATAGGGTTATTGTTGAAAGCAATGAGATTAATCAGATGTTTAAAGAGCACTTTAAGGATATGCCTTTATTTAGAAGAAGTAAAAAAATAAAAAGAATTATATATTCAAAAATTAGGGATGAAAGAGACAATATAGTAAGAGAAATAAAAAGAGAATATGAAGAGGCTATCAAAAATCTATCTGAAACAGAATTAAAGATTCAACGGAATCATTTAGAATTTGTAAGAAGAAACAGAATAAGAGAAACTATACAGGAAGTAATAAGGATAAAAACTAACTTAGGTTGGATAGCTAATCCAGATGTCATACAGGCATATAATAGATTTAATAATGAGAAAACCTTAACCTATGATGATTTATCAGCTATTATATACTTAAAAATTAAGTTAGAGGGTTTAAAATATAAAAAAGAAATAAAACATATAGTAATAGATGAAGCACAAGATTACTCAGCTCTTCAATTTATTATTTTAAAAGAACTTACTGGATGCAAGTCTTTAACAGTAGTTGGAGATAGTAATCAAAGAATAACCCCTATCAAAGGATTAGTTCCTATGACAGACTTAGAAAATATTTTGTCAGACTTGGATATCCATAAATTTAAGCTTTCTAGAAGCTATCGCTCTACAAAAGAAATAATTGATTATGCAAATAAGTATTTAAAAGGCGATAAAACCATTCCTTTAGTTAGAAATGGTGAAGAAGTGGTGGAAAAACAGGTAAATGACGTAAATAATCTTGTAGACAAATTAATAGATAATATTATAAAATTAAAAGAGAAGGGTTATGAAAGTATAGCTGTTGTTTGTAAAGACTTAAAAGAGACAGAAATTTTAGGTAATCTAATAAAAAGTAAAACTCATATAAAAGTTATAAATAGGGAGGATATTATATACTCTAGTGGAGAGGTAATACTTCCTAGCTACTTTGCGAAAGGCTTAGAGTTTGACTGTGTTTTACTGGTAGATACTGATGAAAACCTGGATAATAAAGAAAATAAATTAAAATATGTTATGACTACACGAGCATTACATGAATTATATGTATATAAAACTTCCTCGATTAAATAAAAAAGCTTTCACTTATGAAAGCTTTTTTATTTGTTTATAGAATCTAAAAAAATACGGCACAAGTAATTTTTTAGATTCTATTGCTTAAAATATTTGTATAGTTAGTTGTTAAAACTTGGTGTAAAATAAATATATGGTCGTGATTATTTTGTAAGAAAGGAATCGTGAGATACTTATGGATAGAAACTTAGAGTTAATAAAAAAAGCAGAAGAAACTCATAATTTAAACAAATGTGAAATAGTGCAGCTTTTACAAGATGATACTTATAACGAAGAGCTTTTTAGAGCAGCGGATAGAATTAGAACTGAGTATGTAGGAGATGAGGTTCATTTAAGAGGATTAATAGAATTTTCCAACATATGTAAAAGAAACTGTTTATACTGCGGATTAAGAGCCTCAAATAGCAATGTAAAAAGATATAGATTGGAACCAGATGAAATAATAGAACTAGCTAGAAAGGCTGTAGATTATGGATATAAAACTGTAGTAATGCAGTCTGGCGAAGATGAATATTATACTTTAGATAAGATGACATATATAATTCAAGAAATTAAGAAACTTGATATTGCACTTACGCTAAGTATAGGCGAAAAAAGTTTTGAGGATTATAAGGCATATAAAGAGGCTGGAGCAGATAGGTATTTAATAAGAATAGAAACTACAGATAAAAAACTATATGAAGACATGGACCCAGGCATGAGTCATGAGGAAAGAATAAGATGTCTTAAGGAACTGAGAAAGTTAGGTTACGAAGTTGGTTCAGGGTGCTTAGTTGGACTTCCTGGACAAACTGTAGAATCTTTAGCAGATGACATAATATTTTTTAAAGAAATAGAAGCTGATATGATTGGGATAGGACCATTTATTCCCAATGAGGACACTCCATTAAAGGACGCTAAGGGTGGAGATTTTATAACTAGTTTAAAGGTTATGGCTATAACTAGACTTTTAATGCCAGATATAAATATTCCGGCAACTACCGCTATGGAAACTTTAAATAAAAATGGCAGGATGATAGCTCTTCAAAGTGGGGCAAATGTAGTTATGCCAAATGTTACCGAGGGAGAGTACAGAAAGCTATATGCTCTTTATCCTGGAAAGATATGTACAGGAGATACTCCATCACATTGTAGAAACTGTATAACAGGCAAAATAAAAGCTATAGGTAGAGCAGTTTCAACATCAAAGGGATTTAGGAGACAAATTGAGGCTTTATAAGTTTAGGGTTCTTAAGTAAACTCTCGCATTTTGCGAGAGTTTACTTATGTGTTTATATAGTTTTATTAATTTCATGCTCTTTTTCATATTTTAAAAGTCTATTTACTAGTTTATCATAGGCTTCGTCAATTTCCTCAAAGTTCATGTTTTCTATATAGTATTTTTCAAGATCATCATGAAGTTTTTTAGCTGAAGCGATAACAGTTAATCCCTCATTTAATAATTTGTAGAAGATATCTTTATCCTTTTGAACTTCGTCTTTATCCACAAGAGCATAGTCAAGTAAGTTATCCATAAATATCTGAGTTCCAATGAATTTTTTTTGATTTATTTCATTAGACGTAACAAGAGCAGTTTTTAAATTAGGTATGATAATGTGCTCAATTCTTTCTGGAATAAGTGGGTCATGATATACTTCCACAAAAAATCCTCTCTTAATTGCCTCCTCTAATATGAACTTTAAAATCTGTGTTTTACCAGTACCAGGTCCTCCATTTAAGACATATACCTTTTCTGAGCTTTCATAAAGAGAGTCAATAAAGGTTACAATACCATTAGGGGTAAAGGCTGTAGCAAAAAGGTGGCGTTCAGCTCCTATAGAAGCAATTTCGTAGTTTGATAGAATTTTATTCTTTAAGTCTTCCTGTAAAACAGCTAATTTAGACCTATCTAATGCAGTTTTGTTATAGTTACTCCAATCATCATGTATTAGTTTTGATGCTCCTATGAATTTGTAAGCTCGTTGAAAGCGACCTTTGATTTGTTTATTTGTTTTAATAATGTCTTCTCTATATTTCTTAAAGCCATCCTCATTCCAGTGTTGACCCATATTAAGAATTTCATCTACTGCACCTGGATTTTGAGGATCTACTACGTGAGGGGATGTACCATCTAATATAGCTACATCAAGTCCCTTAATAACTACACCGTCTAGTGAATTGTTATCAGAAGAGCAGTGGTGATACTCAACATCATAACCTTTATCATTAAAAAATGTTCCTATCTTTTTCATAAGAGATGATTTTCCAGTTCCAGGACCACCTTTAATGCAAATCTTCCTCGTTGCTGTATCTTGACTTATAATGTAGTCATAAAAAGAATAAAAGCCGAGAGAAGTATTACCACCTGGAAAAAAGTTTCGAATATTACCTTTCATAATTACACACTCCTACTTAATTACAATCATTATATAATATGCGAAGTGCTGTTATTTTGATTATGTGTATTTGAAAATATATTAAGTTGGATAAATATTTATAAAGAACATAAATTTTGGTATAATTATCTGGTCGTAGTGCAAAGTAATATAAATTATTAAAATAGTGGAGGAATAAAGATGAATGACCAATTAGAAAGGGCACAGGGGCTTATAGACTTCATTTACGAAAGTCCTACAGCTTTTCATGCAGTAGAGTCCATAAGAACAATACTCCTAAATTCAGATTTCACTGAACTTAAGGAAGAAGATAGTTGGAAATTGGAAAAGGGAAAAGGATACTTTTTAGTAAAAAATGAATCAGCAATTGTAGCTTTTGTAGTAGGAAAAGGGGAACTATCCAAAGAGGGCTTTAGAATAATAGGAGCACACACAGATTCTCCAAGTTTTAGAGTTAAACCAAATCCTGATATGGAGGTGGAAGGCTCTTACATAAAGATAAATACAGAAGTTTATGGGGGACCTATCATTAATACATGGCTAGACAGACCACTGTCTTTAGCAGGTAGAGTTGCTTTAAAAAGCGCTAATCCATTCTGTCCTGAAATAAGACTATTAAATATAAAAAGACCTATTTTAGTTATACCTAACTTAGCAATACATATGAATAGAAATATAAATTCAGGTGTAGAATTGAATAAGCAAAAGGATATACTTCCTCTACTCTCACTAGTCAATGAGGAATTTGAAAAAGGAAGGTATCTAATAAAAACTATAGCTGAAGAGTTAGAAGTAAAGGAAGATGATATACTAGATTTTGATTTATTCCTGTATGAATTTGAAAAGGGAAAAATTATTGGCCTCAATAATGAATTTATATCCAGTGGAAGATTGGATGATCTATCTATGGCTTATGCAGGAATAAAGGCATTAACAGAAGGAAAAGCAGGAAATGCTACAAATGTAGCAGTTTGTTTCGATAATGAGGAAGTAGGAAGCACTACAAAACAGGGAGCAGATTCTCCGCTTTTATCAAATACATTAGAGAGGATAAGTATTAGCCTTGGTAAGGATAGAGAAGAATTCTTTAGGTCTCTGTCAAAGTCATTTATAATTTCCAGTGATTTAGGCCACGCGCTACATCCTAACTATGGAGAAAAGTCCGACCCTGTAAACAGACCTATTATTAATAAAGGTCCTATTATCAAGGTAAGTGCAAATCAAAGCTATACTTCAGATAGTGTATCTAGTGCTGTTTATAGAAGCATATGTGGTGAAGCAGGAGTGCCAGTGCAAATTTTTGTAAATCGTTCCGATGAGCGAGGAGGCTCTACTATAGGACCTATATCCTCAAGACATATAAACATATCTTCTGTAGATATTGGAGTTCCAATATTATCAATGCACTCCATAAGAGAATTAGGTGGAGTAAAAGACTACTGCTATGCTGAAGATTCATTTAGAAAATTTTATGAATTATAATATGCAGAGCTCTGTATATTTTTAAAATTCAATGATTTGTGAATAAAGAAAAAGGTATAAAAAGTAGTTGAAATGTATAATTATTTATGATAAACTAAGTACAATTTAATAGAAGTACTTACCTAGGGTAGAGGTGCTGTGATTAAGAGTATTTATTTTGAGTCTGCAGACGATGAAAAATAAAGAAAGGAATTATAGCCGAAGAAAATAGTTTGGCGAAACTATTTTCTGGCTTTGCATATAATATGTGCAAGGCTGTCACATTCATTTATGAAGGTGGAGAGCTACAAAGGTACACGGAGTTGCATTTAAAAGTTTTTGATGTGCGGCAGAGGTGTTCCTTTGCTGCACTTATTTTTATTCCTTATAGTAAGTTTCTAGAAAGTAAGTAAATTTGAGGGAGTGGTGTTATGGCAGTTGTAGTACAAAAATATGGTGGAAGTTCTGTAGGAACTATAGACAAGATTAAAAAAGTTGCTAATACTGTGGTAAAAAGAAGAGAAGCAGGAGATGATGTAGTTGTTGTAGTTTCTGCTATGGGTGATACCACAGATGATCTTATAGAACTTGCTGGTCAGATTTCAAAAAATCCTGACAAAAGAGAGTTGGATGCTCTTCTCTCTACAGGAGAGATGATGTCTTCAGCGTTATTAGCTATGGCAATTAAAGAATTAGGATATGGTGCTGTTAGCTATACAGCTTATCAAATAGGGATTAAAACAAGTGGTCAATATGGAAAATCTTTAATAGATGATATAGATGGTGACAACATAAAAAGAAGTTTATCAGAAGGAAAAATTGTTATAGTAGCTGGTTTTCAAGGTATTAACCAGGAAGGAGATATTACTACCCTTGGTAGAGGCGGTTCAGATACTACTGCAGTGGCAATTGCTGTTAAGTTAGCCGGGGTATGTGAGATTTACACAGACGTAGATGGCATATATGGTGTAGATCCAAGAAAATATAATGCAGCAAAGAAACTAAATGAAATAGATTATGAGGAGATGCTAGAACTTTCAAGTCTTGGAGCTCAAGTAATGCATTCTAGATCAGTGGAGCTTGGACAAAAATATAACATTCCAATTTATGTAGGATTAAGTAACAGTGATATCAAAGGTACAATTATTAAGGGGGTAAGTAACATGAACATGGAAAGTAAGCCAGTAACAGGATTAGCTACAAGTGATGAGGATGTTGCAATAACAATAAGGGATATAAATAACGATATTAATATGATTTCAAGTTTATTTGAAAGTGTTGCAAGTAAGAGGATTAATATTGACATGATAAGTCAAACGGCACCAATAGATAACAGAGTTAATCTATCATTTACAATACCAAAGGCTGATTTAAATGAATGCTTAGAGATAGTTCGAGAGCACTATTCATGCAAGGAAGCAATAGCTATAGATGAGGATATAACTAAGTTTTCCATAGTAGGAATTGGAATGAAAACTACTTCTGGAGTAACAGCTAGAATGTTTAAGTTATTTAGAGAAAATAATATAGAGGTAAAAATGATTACTACTTCAGAGATTAGAATCACTTGTACTATAAAGCAAGAAGATAAATTAAGAGCAATAAATGCAATAGCTGGAGAGTTTAACTTATAATTAGTATTTAGGAGGAAAGCCACTATGAGATTAGCAGGTACTATGGAAACAAAAAATAATACACTATATATTGGTGGAGTAAGTACAGTAGATTTAGCAGAAAGGTTTGGTACTCCTCTATATGTTATCGATGAAGAATTAATTAGAAGTCAGTGTAAAAGATATTACAATGCTTTTAAAGGATATGAGAAAAAAAATAAAGTTGCCTATGCTGGAAAAGCCTTTTTAACTTTAGCAATGTGTCAAATAGTTAATGATGAAGGATTATGTCTTGATGTGGTTTCTGGCGGTGAACTTTATACTGCATGGAAAAGCGGGTTTCCTATGAAAAATGTATATTTTCATGGAAACAATAAAACTTCAGAGGAAATAAAGATGGGTATTGAACTTGGTGTTGGGAAATTTGTTGTTGATAACTTATACGAGATTGAAAAGATAAATTCAATAGCAAAGGAACAAAGTAAGGTTCAACAGATTCTTCTTAGAATAACTCCAGGAATTGAAGCTCATACTCATGAATATATAAAAACTGGACAAATAGACTCCAAGTTTGGTTTTACAATATTAAATAACAAAACTATAGATGCAGTAAGGAAAGCAATAGGCCTTTCTAATATTGAATTTGTCGGATTGCATTGTCATATAGGCTCACAAATATTTGATACTAAACCTTATGAAGATGAGGTAGAGATTATGTTATCTATAGTAAAGAATATAAAAGATGAAACAGGCTGTGATATCCAGGAATTAGACTTAGGTGGTGGATTTGGAATATACTACACTACAGGAGATACACCTAAAACCATTGAAGAGTTTTGTGAGGTAATATTAAACAAAGCAGAAGAAGTAGCAAATAAACTAGATATCCAGCTTCCTAGTCTAGTTATAGAACCAGGAAGATCTATTGTAGGTAATGCTGGTACGACTCTTTATACAATAGGTTCTATCAAGGACATTCCAGATGTTAGAAAGTATGTAGCTGTAGATGGGGGAATGACAGATAATATAAGACCTGCATTGTATAACGCACAGTATGAATGTGTTATAGCAAATAATATAGAAAGCACTTTGAAGGAAACTGTTACAATATCAGGAAAGTGTTGTGAGTCAGGAGACATATTATTAAATAATGTAGAAATTTCTAAAGTTAAAAGTGGAGATGTCTTAGCGGTATTAAGTACAGGTGCATATGGCTATTCTATGTCAAGTAATTATAATAAAATACCAAAGCCAGCAGTGGTGTTAGTGAAGGAAGGCAGCACAAAGCTAATTTGCAGACGTCAAAGTTATGAAGAAATTATTCAGAATGAATTATCTATATAATTAAAAAATGCTTAGTAGTAATAAACTACTAGGCATTTTTTAATTATATGTGTAGCAAAAATTACTCAGTTATAAAGTTAATTTATACTTTGTATATTTTAGGGAATAATAAGCAAAGCACAAAGTCTTTTACATGAAAGGATTGATTTTTATGCTTTATATTATTATTGTAGGAATAATCATATTGATTGTGAGTTTTTACATATTGTCAAACAAGGATGAAACAAAAGAACATAACATAATGGATGATATTCCTGTGGTGAACACGAGTAGAGAGGAACTTAAAAAACACGCATTTGAGATATCTAATTATTCCGATGTCACAAGAAAAACTAATTGTAGAAGAAAGTTAATTCAAAACTTAGATGATAGCTATAGAAAAATACTTAGTAGTCATGATTATCTAGATAAGGAGTTTAGAAATAAAAATAATGTAATTCAAGCTTCAGAATGGCTGTTAGATAACCTTTATTTAATACAAAGGGAATATAAGGATATTAAGAGAAATATGCCAGAAGCTTATTATAGAAACCTTCCTGTGTTAAGTAGGGGAATTATGAGGGGATATCCTAGGATTTACTATATAGCCATTGAGTTAGTATCTCACACAGATGGAAAGGTGGATAAAGATGCAATAGAGACTTTCATTAATGCATATCAAAAAAATACTATACTTACTAGTGGAGAATTGTGGGCTTTTCCTACAATGCTTAGAATAGCTTTAATTCAAAATATAAGTAAGGTAACTGAACGGATCACATTGATGCAAAGAGAGAGAAAGAAGGCAGAGGTTGTTCTGGAAAGAATCATAAATCCTGTAGGTAATGGAGGTATTTCAGAAGAAATAAGAAAGCTTTCAGAGGAAAAGGTAGACTTTTCTGCTCCTTTCGTTGAAAAATTGTTAAAGGGGTTAAGAGATAATGGGGTGGAAAGTCCAGAAGTATACAAGTGGATAGATCACCAACTGGATAAGTTAGAGCTAAACACGGAAAGAGTAATAAACCTGGAGCATCAAAAGCAATCTGTATATCAAATTTCACTAGGTAATTCAATAACTGGCATAAGAGAGGTAGGGGCGTTAAACTGGAGTGAAAACTTTGAAAGACTAAGTTACTTAGAGAGTATCCTGAGGAAGGATCCATTGCAACTTTATGAGAAGATGGATTTTCAATCAAGAGACCACTACAGACATAGATTAGAAAGATTGGCTAAGTATATAAAGGCTCCAGAATCTTTTATAGCGAAAAAGGCTATTGAATGTGCAGAAGAAGCCTTTCAAAATAAGGATGCTGAAAACTATGAAAAACATGTTGGCTACTACATTATTGATGAAGGTGTAGAGTGCTTAAAGAGAAAAATTGATTATAAAGAAAAGGGAATTAAAAGTATAAGGAGTTTGTTTATAAAAGCAAATGTAAGCTTTTATATAAGAGGTATAGTTTTAGGTACAGTAATATTAACAGTCTTATTGACATATTTAAGTTCACTAAGAGAAACCTATATGGAGAGCTGGAGATATGTGGTTATAGCAATAGTAGCTTTAGTGCCATGTAGTGAGATAGTTATTTCTATATTAAATTGGAGTATAAATAAATTAATTCCTCCTAGGTTTATACCTAAGATAGAATTTGAAAATGGAATTCCAGAAGAATTCAGCACTATAGTAGTAATTCCAACATTGCTTAATGATGAGTCAAAGGTTAAAGCACTAGTAAAAGACTTAGAGGTCTATTATTTAGCGAATAAAGAGAATAATATGTACTTCAGTATTCTAGGAGATTTTAAGGATAGTCACCGTGAGCATGAAGAGGATGATACAGTAATAACTGAGAGCGCTTTAAAATTGATAGAGGAATTAAATAAAAAGTACTGTAAAGATGACAATAATATTTTTTATTTTTTTAATAGGTATAGACAATTTAATAAGAAAGAAAATCTTTGGCTTGGCTGGGAAAGAAAACGGGGAAAGCTTATTGAGTTTGGTGCTTTAATTAGAGGAGATAAAAACACAAGTTATAACGTAGTAAGTAGTGATATAAGTAATTTGCAGAAAGTTAAATATATAATAACTCTAGATGCAGATACTAAGTTACCTAGAGATAGTGCAAAAAGATTAATTGGAGCTATGGCTCATATTCTAAACAGACCTTATGTAGATGCTGAAAGGAAAAAAGTATTAAGAGGACACGGTTTGATGCAGCCAAGGATAAGTGTAGGAACCTTAAGCGCTAATAAGACCTTATTTTCTAAAGTTTTTTCAGGAGAAACCGGAATAGATGTATATACAACAGCTATTTCTGACGTATACCAAGACTTATTTGATGAAGGAATTTTCACCGGTAAGGGTATATATGATGTAGATGTCTTTAACCAGTTACTAAAAGATGAAATCCCCGAAAATGCAGTATTAAGCCACGATTTACTAGAAGGATCTTATGTTAGAGCTGCTTTGGTTACGGATATAGAACTCATAGATGGTTACCCAGCTTATTATAATTCAAGTTCTAAAAGACTTCATAGATGGGTTAGAGGAGATTGGCAACTTATACCTTGGCTGTTTAAAAAGACATCTCTGAATAGGCTATCTAAGTGGAAGATCTTTGATAATCTAAGAAGAAGTCTATTGGCTCCGTCAATTATAACTTTAACTATAATTGCTTTGGCTATATTCTCTAGGCCAGATGAATGGCTATTAGTAGCTTTTATTTCACTTATCTGTCCTATATTATTTGATGTATCGGAAGCAGTAGTATCACCAATTAAGGGAATAAGTTTATCAGGAAAAGTGAACAATGGAAAGAATCTGTTAGAACAATTTTTTCTCATATTCTCTTTTCTGCCTTATCAGGCATGGCTAATGCTAGATGCTATAGTTAGAACTTTGTATAGACTTTACATAAGCAAGAAAAATCTACTGCAGTGGCAGACTGCAGAAGATGTAGAACAAAGTACAGGAAGAGAATTAAAAGATTTTATAGTTTCCATGTGGCCAGGAAGTATGATAAGTGTATTCATAGCGTACTTAGCTTTTATGAGTTCCTATGAAACAGGTTTGATAATGCTCCCTTCCTCTATCATTTGGTTTCTTAGCCCGTTGATGGCCTATAGCATAAGCAAGAATGTAAAAGCAGATAAAAGGGAATTTACAGAAGAACAGAAAGATACATTAAGAAGACTAAGTAGGAAGACATGGGCATATTTTGAGGACTTTGTAAGTGAAAAAGATAATTGGCTCGCACCAGATAACTATCAAGAAGACCCTGCAAATGGAATCGCCAGTAGAACATCTCCAACTAACATGGGGATGGGATTAACCTCTAATACAGTGGCATATGATCTGGGTTATATTGGAGTGCTAGAATTTAAGCAGAGAATTGATAGAGTAGTTACTAGTATGGAATCTCTAGAGAGGTATAAAGGACATTTTTATAATTGGTATGACACCAGAAGCAAGAATCCACTATATCCAAGATATATTTCCACTGTTGACAGTGGAAATCTTGTTAGCTATATATGGCTTGTAAATGAAGCGATAAGGGAACAAATGAATAGTCCGTTACTAAGTAAAAATCTAATTACAGGTCTAGAGGATACTCTAAAGCTTGCTGGTGATGAGATAGAAAAGTTATTGGGGTTGAAGGATTTTTATGCTGACTCCTTGATGGAATTAAAAAATAGGGAGTTTAGTGTAGGATTATGGAAGAATATTTTAAGCATTATTTGGGGTAAAGTTATAGATGCGGAAAGAAGAGCTAATCAAATAAATTTATATTGGAATGAAAAACTAAAGCATCAAGTTGGAAAAGGTTTAAATGAACTAAAAAGGTTAACTCCTTGGTTAGAAATTTTAGAACAAAATTTAGATAAGTTTTCTAACTTAGATAAAGTAATAGAGAAGCTATTGCTACAGACTCCAATAAATAAAATTTCCCAGGAGCTTCAATCTCTTGAGGATTATGTTATAGGCTCTTCGCAGAAGCTTTATAAAAATGAAGACTGGATTAATCAATTAGTTCAACTAGTGGATGCAAGTAGAAGAGAACTGAATGACCTTTTAACAAAGATGGATGATTTAATAAGAAGATTAAATAATATAGCAGAAGATACTAGTTTCAGGATGCTCTACGATGAAAAAAGACAGCTTTTTACTATAGGTTATGATGTAGAGAGAGATAGTTTAGGAAACAGTTACTACGATTTATTAGCATCGGAAGCAAGGCAGGCTAGTTTTATAGCTATAGCAAGGGGAGAAGTTAAACAATCTCATTGGTTTGCATTAGGTAGAGCACTAACACTCATAGATAAAAGCAAAGGTTTAGTATCTTGGACAGGAACGATGTTTGAATATTTGATGCCACTTTTAGTTATGAAAAATTATCCTGATACTCTTCTTGACGAAACTTATAAATCGGTAGTAGAGGGGCAAAAGCGATATGGTATGAAAAGAGGAGTACCTTGGGGAATATCTGAATCAGCATATTACTATTTTGATTTAGGTAAGAATTATCAGTATAAGGCTTTTGGGGTACCAGGCATAGGACTAAAAAGAGGGCTTGCAAATGAACTAGTAATAGCCCCATATGCTACTGTTATGGCTCTTCAGGTAGACTTTAGGGGAGCTTTTGAGAATATAAAGAACCTTATTAATATGGGCTTAGAAGGAAAATATGGTTTTTATGAATCAGTAGACTATACTAAGGAAAGACTTCAAAAGGGATGTGGGAAGGCATTAGTAAAATGTTTTATGGTTCATCATGAAGGTATGAGCCTTATGGCCTTAGATAACGCTTTAAAGAATAATATTTTGCAGCAAAGATTTCATAGGATTCCTGAAGTAAAAGCAACAGAATTACTTTTACAAGAAAAATTAACAAAGGCTGTGGTATATGATAGAGAACAGCAGTATGATAATCCAGATGTTGTAGTAGAAAAGCAGCACATGGCTGTAAGAGAATATAATACAGTTAAAACAGAAATACCGGAAACTCACTTGATTTCAAATGGAAATTATGCTTTGATGATAACCAATAGCGGAAGCGGTTATAGCAAAAATAATGATATGACAATATATAGGTGGAGGGAAGATGCAACAGTAGATGATACTGGAATGTTCTTTTATATAAAGAATTTAAATTGTAATGAGTTCTGGAGTGCCACCTATGAACCTTGCAAATATGAGGGAGAAGAGTATTCTGTAGCATTTTCTCTTGATAAAGCAGAATTTAAAAGGAAGGATGGTAATATAAGAACTCATACAGAAGTTACAGTTTCCACTGAGGATAACGCAGAAGTAAGAAGGATTTCTATAACTAATAGTAGTGAACATCCGAGAGAAGTGGAAATCACCAGTTACTGTGAAGTAACACTAGCACCTTATAATGCAGATTTAGTGCATCCAGCTTTTAGTAACCTTTTTATAAAAACTGAGTTTGTAGATGAACCAGGATGCATACTTGCAAATAGAAGGCCAAGGGCTAAGGGAGATAAAAAGCCTTGGGTAATGCAGACTGTTGCCTTAGAAGGAAATGTCATAGGATCAGTGCAGTATGAAACTAGCAGAGCTAATTTTATAGGAAGAGGTAGAGATTTAACTAATCCTCAGGCTATGGATAACGACGCTCAGTTAGGAATGACAGTGGGAGCTGTGTTGGACCCTATAATTAGTATGAGAGTTAGAGTAAGAATAGAAAAAGGAGAGACCTGTACAGTAGCGTATGCAACAGCTGTGGCCAACTCTAGAGAAGAGATAGTAGAGTTAGGTAGAAAGTACAGTGATATTCAAAATATAAATAGAACCTTTGAGCTTTCCTGGACTGGTGTTCAGGTTGAATTAAAATACTTAGGTATAAAATCATCTCAAGCTAACATATATCAACTTATGGCATCAAAGATACTATTTATTAGCTCTTTGTTTAAAGATAGGGTTGATTATATCACTAAAATAAGCAAAAGCCAGTCAGCTTTATGGCCTTATGGAATATCAGGAGATTTACCTATAGTTCTGCTTATAATTAGGGATGAAAAACATATAGATTTAGCAAGACAGCTGTTAAATGCTCATGAATACTGGAGTATAAAGGGATTAAAGGTGGACTTAGTTATTATAAATTTACAAGGAAACTCATATATTCAATCTGTTAATGATACTGTAAGAGATTTGATAAGCTCCAGCCATGCAAGAGATAAGCAAAATAAAGCTGGAGGAGTTTTTCTTCACAATACAGCTACTATTAAAGAGGAGGATATAGAACTGCTTATAGCTATAGCAAGATTAGTTATAGATGGAGATAAAGGTTCATTAATATCCCAGGTTAAAGACAAAGAAGAAAACAAGGAGAGTCTGGACCTACTAGGTGTTAATCCAAAAGAGTATAATACTATCCCTGAAAAGTTACAGATACCTAAACTACATTATTTTAATGGTATAGGAGGCTTTAATTCTGAAGCTAACTCATATGTCATACTGTTAAATAACTATAATAATACTCCTGCACCATGGATAAATGTTATATCTAACGGAAAATTTGGTTTTCATGTTTCTGAAAGTGGTATATCTTACAGCTGGAATAAAAATAGTAGGGAAAACAAACTTACAACTTGGTCAAATGACCCTGTAATAGATAGTGAGGCTGAACAGATATATATAAGAGATGAAGATACAGGGAAGTTATGGAGCATATCTCCTAAGCCTATAAGAGATGAAGGAGAATATTTAATAGAGCACGGATTTGGTTACTCTACCTTTAAGCATGAGGTTTATGGAATACTAGGAGAAATGACTGTATTTGTTGATATGAATGAAAGAGTTAAGTTATGTAAAATAAGGCTGAAAAATAATACTAATGAGGAAAGGAAACTATCTATAAACTACTATGCAAAATTAGTGCTTGGGGTAACTCATGAACAAACTGCACAGTATATATTTACAGGGTTTAATGATGAAGCCCAGTACATATATGCAAAAAATCCTTATAGTGAACATTTTGGTAAGTTAGTATGTTACCTAAAAGTTTTTGGAGGAGAACAGTTAACATATACAGGAAGAAGAGTGGACTTTATCGGAAGAGGAGAAAGTATAAGGCAGCCTAAAGGATTAAAGCTTAATTCCCTTCCCAATACTGTAGGAGCAGGTTTTGATCCCTGTCTTGCAGAAAGTGTTAAAATAACTCTAAACAAAGGAGAGAGCAAAGAGATATTAGTTATGCTTGGTCAGGAAGAAAGTTTTGAAGACATAGAAAGAGTTACAGGAAAGTATATGGAAACTGATAGGGCAGAGAAGGAATTAATTAACGTAAAAACTTACTGGAAGGATCTCCTAGGCACTATTCAGGTAGAAACTCCTGATAAGTCAATGGATCTAATGATAAATGGTTGGCTCATGTATCAGGTTATATCTTGTAGGTACTGGGCAAGAACAGCTTTTTATCAATCTGGTGGAGCTTATGGTTTTAGAGATCAACTTCAGGATGTTATGGCGGTAGGTTACCTGGAACCTGAAATTACGAGAAAACAGATTATTTACAGTGCTTCTAGACAATATTTAGAGGGAGATGTTCAGCATTGGTGGCATCCTGTAGTAGATAGCGGAATAAGAACAAGATTTTCAGACGACTTACTATGGCTTCCTTTTGTAGTTATAGATTATATACAAAATACTGGAGACCTTAGTATTTTAGATGAAGAGGTAACCTATTTAGAGGATGAAGAATTAAAAGAAGGGGAGGATGAAAGGTATAATATATCTAGAATATCAGATAGAAAAGGAAGCATTTATGAACATTGTGTAAAGGCAATAGAGAGAGGATTAAGATTTGGACCGCATAATATACCTCTTATGGGATCAGGTGACTGGAATGATGGAATGAGCACCGTTGGAAACAAGGGAAAAGGAGAAAGTGTATGGCTTGGATGGTTTTTGTATAGTATATTAGATAACTTTGTTGAGCTGTCTAATAAAAAAGAGGATTGGGAAAGAGCAAAAGAATACGAAAGAATGAAGGAATTTATCAGAGAAAACTTAGAGAAAAATGCTTGGGATGGAGGTTGGTATCGAAGAGCGTACTTCGATGATGGAACACCTCTAGGTTCTAAACAAAATGATGAGTGTCAGATAGATTCATTATCCCAATCCTGGTCAGTTATATCTGGAGCAGCTAAGGAATCTAGAGCAAAAGAGGCTATGGAAGCCTTACAGAGAAACCTTATAAAAGAAGATAAAGGAATAGTGTTGTTATTAACACCAGCCTTTGATAAATCCTTCCTAGAACCTGGCTATATAAAGGGTTATGTACCGGGAGTAAGAGAAAATGGTGGCCAATACACTCACGCATCTATATGGGTAATTCTAGCTATGGCTAAGATGGGGTTAAATAATGATGCATGGAGAATATTTCACATGATAAATCCTATAAATCATTCAAGGACGTATTTAAATAGTCAGGTTTACAAAGTAGAACCTTATGTTATGACTGCAGATGTCTACGCTGTAGAACCCCATACTGGTAGAGGAGGTTGGAGCTGGTATACCGGTGCTGCTGGATGGATGTATAGAACAGGAATAGAAAGTATATTAGGCTTTAAGTTTGTTGGGAGTAGAGGATTTACTATAGCTCCATGTGTTCCAGATAGCTGGCAGCAATATAAAATTTGTTACAGTAGAGGAAAATGCAAATATAATATAAATATTGAAAGAGGAGAAGAAAAAGGAATTTGGATTGGAGAGAAGTTGTTGAAAGATGGAGTGATTCCTATTCTTCAATCCGGAGAGTACGAAGTTAAGGTAGTGATCTAATTAGGAGTAGGTGTAAACTAATTTTTAGTTTGCACCTATTAAACTTCTGTTTTAAAATATGCTGCATATAATTATAAATGTAGTATAAAACATACTTTAATACTTGCTAATAATAATTATTCAAAAAAGAAGGATTTTAGGAATTTATCGAGAATAATTATTAGTAAGTACTAAATGTTTAAGGAGGAATGAACAATGACAGAAGTTAAACAAGTTTATAAGTGTGAGATTTGCGGTAATATGGTTGAGGTACTTCATAAAGGAGGAACTCTACACTGCTGTGGCAAACCAATGAAGAAACTAGAAGAGAACACTGTTGATGCAGCTTTAGAGAAACATGTGCCAGTTATAGAAAAAATAGATGGTGGAGTATTAGTGAAGGTTGGGGCTGTAGAACATCCAATGCAGGAAGTTCATTATATTGAGTGGATAGAGATACACACTGAAAACAAGGTATATAGAAAGCATTTGAAACCAGGTGAAAAGCCAGAAGCTATTTTCAAGATCGATGAAGAAATTCTATATGCAAGAGAATATTGTAATCTACATGGTTTGTGGAAAAAATAAATAATAACTCTAAGGCTACTTTTTCACAGTTAACTTTTAATTCTATATAATGATTTTAAAAAAGTATTGACAATTACATTTTTAGGGAATACTATATTAGAAAGAATTAAATCATTATATAACCATTGAAGGGAAGCAAGTAAGTTTAAATACAGATTTAAGAGAGTCGTAGATGGTGGAATTACGGTAATTATGCTTAAACTGAATGGGTCCTAGAGGTTCGAGATGAATTTAAAGTAGTCTTCTGACGTGTGCCTTACGTTATAAAGGCTGGAATATTATTGTATTCATAATAAGGAAAAGATTAATTATCTTTTTAAACTTAGGTGGCACAGCGGTAATGCGCCCTATGACTATTTATAGTCATAGGGCTTTTTTATATTTAGCAGTAAACCAATAAAATTTGATTAAAGAATTGGAGGTATAAACTATGGATGAAAAGAAAAAAGTAATATTTAGTGGTATTCAACCATCAGGAAACCTAACACTAGGGAATTATTTAGGAGCTTTGAAAAACTGGGTAAAACTACAAGACCAATATGATTGTTATTATTGTGTTGTAGATTTACATGCAATAACTGTAAGGCAGGAACCAAAGGAATTAAGAAGAAGAACTTTAGAAGTACTTGCAATATATTTAGCAGCAGGGATTGATCCAGAAAAAAACACAATATTTATTCAGTCACATGTACCTACTCATGCTGAAGCTGCTTGGTTATTAAATTGTTATACCTATACAGGTGAACTTGGAAGAATGACTCAATTTAAAGATAAGTCAAGTAGATATGGAGAATCTGTATGCGCAGGGCTTTTAAATTATCCTGTGTTAATGGCGTCAGATATATTAATTTATAACGCAGACTTAGTACCTGTTGGAAAAGATCAAAAGCAGCATTTGGAGCTTACTAGGGATTTGGCAGAAAGATTTAATAATCTATATAGCCCTACATTCAATATACCTGAACCATACATTCCAGAAGCAGGTGCTAAAATCATGGATTTGCAAGAGCCAACTAAGAAGATGTCAAAGTCATCAGATAACCCTAATAGCTATATACTGATAATGGATCCTCCAGAGGTTATAAGAAGGAAAATAAGCAGGGCTGTTACAGATAGCATAGGAGTTGTTAAATATAGTGATGAGCAGCCTGGAGTGAAAAATTTAATTACAATATTAAACGCTATAACAGGCATGACTATAGAGGAAATAGAAAATAAATATCAAGGACAGGGGTATGCTCAGTTTAAAGTTGACGTAGCAGAGGCTATAGTAAATGAGCTAGAACCTATACAGAAAAAGGTAAATGAAATTTTGAACGATAAAGAATATATTGAAAGCATATATAAAAAAGGAGCAGAAAAAGCTTACTATGTTTCTAGCAAAATGCTAAGAAAAATGCAGAAAAAGATAGGTTTTATTCCTGTGTCTAAATAAGTTTTCTATATTTAATAAAAGAGTATAACTAAAGCATGTGATTTAATTGAGTATTTATATAAAATCACATGCTTTTCATTTTTATAATATACAGTTACGGGGTTTTATTCATAGGCATTAACAAGCCTTGCCATCTTCTAGAATAAATTTGTTTATTACATGAGCAACACCATTTTCTATATTTGTCTTTGTTACATAGTTAGCTATTTTTTTCACTTCTGGGAAGGCATTACCCATAGCAACGCCAAGTCCAGCGTATTTTATCATGTGTATGTCATTTCCAGCGTCACCCATGCAAATTACTTCTTTTGAATTTATACCGAGGCTTTTAGCTAGAAGTTCTACTCCAAAACCCTTATTAACTTTCTTATTGATAAATTCAAGGAAAAAAGGAGCGCTTCTTACCACTGTATATTTATTATATATTTCTTTAGGAAGCTTTTCTGCTGCTTCAGATAAAATCTCCTCATCACCTGTAACAATTACTTTAACGACAGTAGTATCTTCATTAATTTTATTAAAGTCTAAAATTTCTAATGGAAGGTTATTCATAGTAGTTTCTAATTCACTATACTTGTCAGCTTTAGGTGTTATACAAGAATTAGGAGTAGATATAAAAATTCCAACACCTAATTTAGCAGTTAAATTATATATATACTTAGCATCATCTAGATTTAGAAGATTTTCAGCTATAACTTTTCCGGTTTTAGTATTTTGAATTACTGCACCATTAAAGGTAACAGCATAGTCATTTTCAGTAATCAGGTTTAATTCCTTTAGGTATTTTTCGATACCTTTTATAGGTCTTCCAGTAGCTAAAACTACCTTTACGCCATTTTTCTGAGCATTTTTTATAGCTTCTAAATTCTCTTTAGATATAGTTTTATCTTCATTTAGTAAGGTACCATCCATATCAAGTGCTACTAATTTATACATTAAATTACCTCCAAGTTTCTATTTTTATATTATTTAGGGATAATAAAGCACCCCTCTAGTTAACTCAGTCCAGTATCATAATAATTATATATTCTACTTCAGTTAAAGCAAATTACCGGAGAAGGTAATAACAAGCAGTGACAAGTAATTACATGGTAAGTTAAACGATTACCGTCATACATATTCCATAGAGGTGCATAAGGCTGTTTTTGTTGAAAGTTAGTATGTGAAATGATATAATTTAATTTGTTTTGAAAAAGTTATGATGGATGTTTGTAATAACAAGCATCCTATATTTATAAAGCGAAAACTACGGAATAATAGCAAAAAGAAGAGGAGAGAGAGCTGTGGCTGACTTAATAAGAGAGATTGAAAGAAGAAGAACCTTTGCAATAATATCTCACCCAGATGCCGGAAAGACAACATTAACTGAAAAGCTTCTGTTATATGGAGGTGCTATAAGACTTGCAGGTTCTGTTAAGGCTAGAAAAGCATCAAAACATGCAGTGTCAGACTGGATGGAAATAGAAAAACAAAGGGGTATTTCTGTTACATCATCAGTAATGCAGTTTAATTATGATGGATATTGTATAAATATTTTAGATACACCTGGACACCAGGACTTTAGTGAAGACACATACAGAACCTTAATGGCGGCAGATAGTGCAGTGATGGTAATTGATGCAGCTAAAGGTGTAGAGGAACAAACAAAAAAGCTTTTTCATGTATGTAGTTTAAAGGGAATACCTATATTTACCTTTATAAATAAGATGGATAGAGAAAGTAAAGATCCTTTTGAGTTAATAGAGGATATCGAGAATGTTTTAGGGATAAAGTCATATCCTATAAACTGGCCTATAGGTTCAGGGGCGGATTTTAGAGGGGTTTATGACAGGAACCAGAAGCTTGTTGAAGTTTTTGACGGCGGTAATCATGGGCAAACTGAGGTTGAAGCTATAGAAGGAGATATAGAAGATAAAGTATTTAAGGATCTTCTTGGTGATGCATTGCATCAAAAATTAAAGGATGATATAGAACTGCTTGATATAGCAGGAGATGAATTTGATTTGAATAAAGTTAGAAATGGTTCCCTTACTCCTGTATTTTTCGGTAGTGCTTTAACTAACTTTGGAGTAGAACCATTTTTGAGAGAGTTTCTTGGGTTGACTACTTCGCCATTACCAAGAGAGTCAGATAAGGGAGAAATTGAAGTTTTTCAAGATGATTTTTCTGCCTTTGTCTTTAAAATCCAAGCCAATATGAATCCAGCTCATAGAGACAGAATAGCATTTATGAGAATTTGTTCTGGTTCCTTCAAAAAAGGAATGGAAGTATTCCACGTTCAAGGTGGAAACAAAATTAAACTTGCTCAACCACAGCAATTTTTAGCACAAGATAGAGAAATTGTTGAGGAAGCATATGCTGGAGATATAATTGGTGTATTTGACCCAGGTATCTTTAGTATAGGAGATACACTGTGTTCACCTTCAAATAAGTTTAAGTTTGAGGGGATACCTATATTCGCACCAGAGCATTTTGCCAGAGTTAAAACTTTAGATACTATGAAGAGAAAGCAGTTTATAAAGGGAGTAACTCAGATTTCCCAAGAAGGAGCTATTCAGGTATTTAAACAATTGAATATTGGAATAGAAGAAATAATTGTAGGAGTTGTAGGTGTTCTGCAATTTGAGGTATTAGAATATAGGTTGAAAAATGAGTACAATGTAGATATAAAAATGGAGAGATTAGCTTATAGATATATAAGATGGATAGAAAGTTCCGATATCCCAGTAGATAAGCTTACTTTAACAAGTGATACTAGGCTTGTTAAGGACTTAAAAGATAGAGATATCTTAATATTCCAAAGTGAGTGGGCTATAAGTTGGGCACTAGAACATAATAAAGGACTTATATTATCTGATATAGGTAAATCTGAGTAAATAGTATAATATAATTGATGAACTTCAATTATATAAAAAGGCTAGAGCATAACTAATATAATTTAGTTATACTCTAGCCTTTGCTTTTTTAGTCTATAGAGTTAATATAGTAATTATTTACGTAGCTAGTAGAACTAGCAGGCCTGCTGTAGTAATAGCAGTTTAGTAAGTTTGATATTAATATCTTACCTTTATCTAGTACGAAATCTACAAGTTTAACAGTTACATATGCAAGCAGCATACCGGCTATAACATCTATTATCCAATGAATCTCCAAGTACATTGTGGAGAATACAACACTCAAACAATAGAATCCCCAAATATATTTGAAAGCTTTATTTCTCTCTCTTAAAACTAAAAGAAACATAGCAAAGGCTATAGATGTATGCATAGATGGAAAGCAGTTTAAGGTAACTCCTGCAGCTGCCTGAGGGCTTAAGTTTCTTGCTAAACCATCGGGATGACCTAGTACATACCATACCTCCTGTAAATGAAACATTAGGTAAAAAGGAGTAATCAAGAAGACTTGTACAATATGTCCGGACAATCCATATCTCAACATTTTTTTAAAGTCTTTAGATATAGCAGCTCTATATAGTGGAAGAAGTACTGGAAGTACGAATCCATTATTATAAACTAGTCTTAAAAACCAAGTAAGAGTTTCTGATTTATAGGCTCTTACAAAAGCAGCATCATTAAGAGGTATTTTGCTAAACAAAGGGTTTAGGTCTATTACAATATCCTTGCTCATCTGCCAGCTTAGCATTTTACCCCATAGTGCATATCCATGAACATTTAAGTAAGATACAAATATTAAAAAGGGTATACATAATGCTAAAAATGGTAGCCATTTTATATCTTTACGTAGTTCTGAATAAGCTGTAAAGCTTGCAAAAGCTAGTAAAAATAAGTATGCTTTATAATCAATTCCCGTATTTGAATTGAGAGCAGTAAGTATAGCACTGCGCAGAAAATACAGACCTATTAGTACAAAGTAGTATTTATTTAATAAGTCAAAGGCTCTAAAAGACAAATTCTTTAACGTTTTTACAAATCTTTTTTCTCTAAAAATAGACATAAAATTTTATCCCTCCCTCATACAGGATAAATTATATCATAGAGTATTAGTGGAAGTACATAAGCAAATATAGTCTATTGCTAGTGTTCAATATACTATGACATGAAAAAAAGCTCAGAATTTATCTGAGCTTTTTAACTATGATATTATACATTTTTCTTTCTTCCAAATATGGCATCTACGATGAAAACTATTGCTGCTACAATTAGAAGAAGATTAATAAAACCGCCTCCAATTCTAAATATTAAACCTACAAGCCAGAATAATAGTACAAAGCCACCTAGCCAACGTAAAAAAGTCATTAACAATACCTCCTATAAAATAGATAATATTAATAATAGTGTTATCACTAATTGCAAAAATTATTAGTAAATCACAATAAATTTTATATTAAAGAATTGTATCGTTACATTTTTGGATTTTTAAAATTACCTATATAATAAAAGAAAGAATGACAATTAAATATAAAAGGAGTGTTTTCAATCATGGAACAGAAAAAGGTAGCCTTTAGTACTCTGAGGGTTCAGGATATGGTACAAGTAGCATTGATGGCGGCTATGACTTATATAGTTACTACAGTGGCCAATATTCCTAGCGGAGTAATAGTTAAAGGAGTAGTTCATTTAGGTGATACTATGATTTTCTTAGCAGCTATATTATTAGGTAAGAAAAAAGGATTTCTATCAGCAGCTATTGGAATGTGTATGTTTGATTTACTTTCTCCTTATGCCATATGGGCACCATTCACTTTTGTGATAAAAGGGGTTATGGCATATATAGCAGCTTCGGTAGCTTATAGAAAAGGGTATAAAGGAAATAATCCGTTGAACAATGTACTAGCTTTTACTTTAGCAGGAATATGGATGATCGCTGCTTATTATGTAGCTGGAGTGCTTATAATGAATTTGGTAATGAATATAGCGCTAGGACAAGCCTTTGTTCTTGCGGTAGCAGAGATTGTTGGAAATATAACTCAAGTAGTGGCAGGCATAATTTTAGCTCTTCCTTTAGCAAAAATATTAAAGAGAGCCAATATAGTTAGGTAATAATGAAAAAGCAATTTAAGGTAAGGGTTACATTAAAAATACCTACCTTAATTACTTACAGACAACTAAATAAAAAAGAGAGGTTTTAAAGCCTCTCTTAAAATTTCTTATCTGTCTCTCATTCTGTTTTTTTCAGCTTTTCTAGCTCTTCTGCAGTCAGGGCATCTAACTGGATCATTTTCAAATCCTTTTTCCTTATAGAAAGCTTGCTCACCTTCTGTAAATACGAATTCTTTTCCACAGTCTTTACAAACAATTGTCTTATCTGCCATTTAAAAAAACCTCCTTGAATCATAGGACTAATTTTATTCTTACTACTTACCTCCCATGATTAAGGAGAATATAGTACCTTGAAAAAACTGACCTATATGAAATAATTTTAGAGTAAAACTCTAAAATTATTATATCACATTTTACTAAAAAAACAATATTTTATAAGGTTATTTAGGATTCAATAGGTGAAAATATACTATAAAAACTGTCAAGTGATTATAATGATAATATATAATAGTTTTATAAAACTATTTGCAGATAAATTGAATATAAATATTAGTATAATAGATGTGGAGTTGTTAGAATGGATAAGAAAAAACTTGCAAACTTATTGAAAAAAATCGAAGGTCCTAAGTTAGATTTTAAACAAAGCATTCAAATAGAAACAGATAGTGGACGCAGAGAGCTTGCTAAGGATATATGTGCCATAGCTAACTCCAAAGGAGGAAGAGGATATCTAATAATTGGCATAGAAGATAAAACTAAAAAAGTAATTGGAATTGAAGACTTTGAGCTCAGTGAAGAAAAGATTCAGCAAATAGTAAGTTCTAGAATTGATCCACCAATACCAATATCTTTAGAAGTTATTGAGTTTCAAAATAAAAAAGTGGCAATAATAAATGTATATGATGGTCCCCAAAAACCATATCAATTAAGGGATAATGGTGCATTTTATGTAAGAAGGGGCTCTACCAACGATACAATGAGAAAGCAGGAGATAGTTTCTGCATTACAAGAAAATTTCATGTTAAATGCAGAATTGTGCCCAATACCTGGTAGTAATCTAAGCTGTATAGATAATACACTTGTAGACAAATATTTCTTTTCTCAAGGTATTAAGGTTGATGATGATAACAGGGTAGGACTAATGGAAAGTGCTTCAATTATATATATGGATAAAGATTCAGGAAAATATATGGTTACATTAGGTGGGTTGCTGGTTTTCTGTAAAAATAATAGCATATATGTACCGCACAATATGATAAAAATAATTAATAAAGTCAATACAAACTTTGATAATACTATAGTAATTCATGGAGATTTATTAACTATGTTAAACAGCAGTGAAAAGCTATTGCGAGACATATTAGTTAAATCCTATCCAGTAGAAGCCGTTAATGAGGGTATAAAGAATGCTATTTTATATAGGGATTACACAATGTTTAATAAAATAATTGAAGTTATAATTAATTATAATAGTATCATCATTACTAGTCCTGGTATATTAGTAAAAGGGAACAATACTGGGTACATTAATTATGTAAAACGCAATATGTGGATATATGAAAAAGTCATTGCCTTAGATGATAAGTCTAAGTTCATAAAGTCCGGAAAGGGATTTAGCAGAATGAAGAATGCCTTTAAACGAAAGGGGAAAGTGAACTTTATAAACTCCATTGAAGACGGTGATTTCAAAGTAATATATCCTGGAGTAAAAAAATTTGATTAATATATGTATAATATATAGGTACATATATATATAATAACTATAGAGTAAAAGTTGTCATTCAATTATGAATATTTTTTTAAATGCTTTATAAAATGTTGAAAAAATATTCTGAATATTATATAATTTACTTATAAGGATAGCACCTAAATATTAAAGTAAGGGGTGGTAAACATGATTCACGTATTTTGCAACAAAAGAGGTTCAGGCAAAACTAAAGCATTACTTAATTTAGCTAATGAAAAGGCATCAGAAGCAAAGGGTCATATTGTATATATTGATGACAATAGCAGACCTTTGTTTCAGTTGGACAGAAGAATAAGATTTATTAACACAAGTGAATTTAGTTTAAGAAAGCAAGAAAGTTTCTATGGTTTTTTGTGCGGCATAGTTTCGGAAGATTATGATATTGACACAATTTGTATTGATGGATTGTTTAATATTATAGAAGAGAATCTTCAGGATGCGGCACAATTATTTTATGCCCTTGAAAAGTTATCCAGCCAATATGCTATCGATTTTTACATCAATGTAAACGAGGAACAGGAAATGCCAGATTTCATTATGAAATATGTTGCTTAACAAATTTTATACTTTATTATTGGAGAATTGGGGAGAAAACAACTTTAAAATTTATATATCAAGGCTGGGCTATAAACCCAGCCTTAAATAATTGTGATTTTAAGATTAGTTTTATAAAAAAGATTAAAAAACAACTATTTTATTGAAGATTTGGATTAAAAAATGCATTATATTTATTTAAATGTTGATAAAAAAATGCTTTATATATATACTATAAGTTATAGCAAAGAATGACAATTTAAAATAGTAGAAAGGTAGTGATTGAAGTGGCTAGCGTTTATGATATATTGCTAGAACGTGGATACATAAAGCAGGTTACTCATGAAGAGGAAATTAAAGAACTTCTAGAGAAAGAGAAGGTAACCTTTTACATAGGATTTGATCCAACTGCTGATAGTCTTCATGTAGGACATTTTGTACAAATGATGGTTATGGCTCATATGCAAAAAGAAGGACACAAACCTATAGCTTTAATAGGTGGCGGTACTGCAATGATTGGAGACCCAAGTGGCAAAAGTGACATGAGAAAAATGATGACAAAGGAACAAATACAACATAATGCCGATTGTTTTAAAGTTCAGTTTTCAAAGCTTATAGACTTTAATGATGAAAAAGCAATAATGGCAAACAATGGAGATTGGTTACTAGGTCTAAACTATGTAGAGTTCTTAAGAGAAGTTGGTGTACATTTCTCTGTAAATAGAATGCTTACAGCAGAATGCTATAAACAAAGATTAGAAAAAGGGTTAACTTTCCTAGAATTTAACTATATGTTAATGCAAGGATATGATTTCCTTGAACTTAATAGAAGATATGGCTGTGTTCTCCAAATGGGTGGAGATGATCAATGGTCAAATATATTATCAGGAGTAGATTTAATTAGAAGAAAAGAAAGCAAACCAGCATTTGGAATGACATTTACTCTTCTAACTACTAGCGAAGGTAAGAAGATGGGAAAAACTGAGAAGGGAGCTTTATGGCTTGATGCTGAGAAAACATCTCCTTATGAGTTCTATCAGTACTGGAGAAATGTAGGAGATGCAGATGTGGAGAAATGTTTAGCTCTTTTAACTTTCTTACCGATGGATGAAGTTAGAAGACTTGGAGCTCTTGAAGGTGCTGAGATAAACGAAGCTAAGAAAGTATTAGCTTTTGAAGTTACAAAACTAATACACGGTGAAGAAGAGGCTCAAAAAGCTAAAACTGCAGCTGAAGCGCTATTTGCTGGTGGTCAAGATATGAGCTCAGTACCAACAGTAACTATAGAAAAAGGAGAATTAAGTTGTAATGTTTTAGACCTGCTAGTAAATACAAAAATATTACCGTCAAAGAGTGAGGGGAGAAGGTTAGTTCAACAAGGTGGACTTACAATAAACGATGAAAAAATTACGGATATCAACTCGGAAATCACAGAAGAATATTTCCAAGATGGTAGTATTTTAATAAGAAGAGGAAAGAAAAATTATAATAGAATAATCCTTAAATAAGAGGGAAACACAACTATAAGTTGTGTTTCCACATTATTATCGCATCTTCTTTGTTATCTCCATAGTATTCTTTTCTTATGCCTTCTTGAATAAAGCCATATTTTTCATAAAGAGACTGAGCGATTTTATTAGACTTTCTCACTTCTAAAGTTATTTTACATATTGATTCTATTTTACATATCTCAATAAGTGCTTCAAGGAGAAGGTTTCCAGCACCTATCCCCCTATATTCTGGATGAACAGCTATATTAGTTATATGTCCTTCATCAAGAATAAGCCACATTCCTGCATAACCTATTATAATTCCATCTTTTTTGGCCACTATATATCTTGCAAATTTATTAGTCTCGATTTCTCTTTCGAAGGAATTTCTGCTCCATGGAGTTGGAAAGCTTAAGGAGTCTATTACCAACACGCTATCCACATGTTCGTGTTTCAAGGATAGAATCTCAATATCATTATTCATGATGAAGGGACTCCATTTTTTTTTCATATTCTCTTTCTGCCTGAGACTTTCTAAGGTAAAAAGGAGCAAAACTATAAAGGTCATCATGTTTTCCGGAGACTAGAAGCTCTAACCCAAGTTCACCTAAAGAGGATGATTTAACTAAATTAAGATGAGCGGGAGCAAAGCGAATATTTTCCATACTAGAGGACAGTTTTTCTCTGAACTTAGGTACTGCGTCGCCGACAAAACAAACAGATTGCCCTTGTTTATTTAAAAGAGAAATTAAATCATCTACAGAGATGACCATGTACTCACTTATAATATGAAGCTTATTATCAATAAATTTGTATAAAGCAGTATAAACGTTACCTCTAAGTGCATCTAGAATAGGACATATAATTCCTGATGTAAATGCTAAGTTATATGCAAGGGCATCTAAGGAAGAAATGCCTATAAAGGGTTTGCCGGTACCATGACTTAAGCCTTTTATAGTTGCAGCACCTATTCTTAGACCTGTAAAAGAACCAGGTCCTTTAGATACAACAAAACCGTCTACAGAAGAAATATCTAATTTTAAATTCTTTAGTAATTCATCTATCATTGACATAAGTACTACTGAATGTTGCTTTTTATAATTAAAGGTTATTTCCCCTAATAATCTATCATCTTCTAACACAGCACAGGTTGCTGATTCTGTGGCTGAATCTAAACTTAAAATTCTCATAAAATTATCCTAGCTCCTTTATATAATTATATCTATCTCCATAATATTGTATTATAATTTTTCTAAAGTTTATACCTAGTTCCGGCATTTTTCTTATTTCCACCCATATATGTTCTTCTGGTATTAGCTCCTCAATATAGTTTGCCCATTCAATAACGCTTACAGCATCGCTAAAAATATATTCATCAAAACCTATAGCCTCTATTTCATCTGGATCATTTACCCTGTAAACATCAAAATGATATAGTTTTAAACGGCCTTCGTATTCATTTACAATAGTAAATGTAGGGCTTGTAATAGGGCAATTTATTCCAAGACCGCTAGCAAGTCCTTTAGTAAAATGAGTTTTTCCTGACCCTAGGTCACCAGTTATGCAAACTATATCACCAGGATTAGCAAGAGAGCCAAGATTTTTTCCTATATTTATAGTATCTTCTAAACTATCTACGATAATTTCCATTAAAATTCACCTCATAGATATTTTATCCAAAATAGAACAAAAAGAAAAGAAACATTAAATTTTCATTAATAGTATGTAACAAGTTTGCATTGTTAAAATACATTATGTAAAATATATATTATATATCTATATCTGTAAAACATGCACTTTAATGTGTAACTCAACAGTATGTTATTGTTAGAATAATTATTATATATTTTATTCGAGAAATATAGAGGTGAAGAACTTGAGAAAAAAGTTAGGTGTATTTTTAGTTTTTATTATAATATTTCTTGTAGGGTGCGGCAGCAAAGTAGAGAAGGAGTCAGCAGCTATAGAAGAACTACCTAAAATGGAAACAAAAAAGAATGTTGATTTAAATATAGTAACTACAGATAAATTGTTATATAGTATGGTAAAAACTCTAGTTAAAGAAAAACATTTAGTTGAATATATGTTTAAGGATAGAGAATCAGAGATAAACTTTACCTTTTCAAGTGATAGTCTAAATAATGTAGCAAAGAAGGACTTATTTATTTATATGGGAGCCGGTTTTGAGCCATGGATCAACGATTTTATAGATAAGCTTAACAAAAGCAGGGTTGGGGTCATAAATGTATCTAGAGGAGTAAATCTTATTTCATATAATAAGGTAGTAAAATATAAGGATGTAGTTTTAAAGGATAACCCTTATTATCTTTTAAATATAGATAACTACAAAGTTGCATTGTTGAACATAAAGAATTCAATACAAGATAGAGACCCTAAAAATAGAGATCAATATGAAAAGAATTTCTCGGAACAATTAAAAAGATTAGAAGGCTATCAAAATGAATTGAAAACAATCCGCGACAAGCTGGCAGACTATACATTTATAGTGGTAGAAGATGAATTAAGTTACTTCGTAAAGTATAATGATTTTAAGGTAATGGAGATAAATAGTCAAGGTAATGAAAAGAGAATACTACCACAGGATAGCAATGCTGCATTAGAATTAGAATCAAAACTTAAGGAAAGTAAAAAATTAATCTTACTATATAATAATGATACTGTATTAAAAGATAACGAGGCTTTAATAGGTAAGTATAATATTAAAACTGTAAATATAAAGATGATTAATGATGAATCAAGCTATGATGCTATACTTAAAGCTAATATTGAAAGTTTAAAAAAAGTTTATGAAGAGGAACCAGTTATAAAATAGATGGATATTAAAATGTTATAGTAAAATAAAAAAATGCTTGCATTATTTTAAAATATCATATATAATAAGTATTGTCTTAGGGGTATAGCTCAATTGGTAGAGTAGCGGTCTCCAAAACCGTTGGTCGTAGGTTCGAGCCCTACTACCCCTGCCAAAAAGACCTGATAAACTAATTAGTTTATCAGGTCTTTTTTATTTTAGATTAAACTGTTAAGTGGAGGGTCTGTATTTTTAAAAAGCGATAGCTTAAAGCTTATACTGAATTGAGCAAAAAAGGAATAAGTAAGTTTTGAATTATTCATTTCACAAATAAAGGCATGCAATAAACAGCTATAAGGTATAAGAAGTAAAATGTTGTAATTACATAAAATACAAGGATATTTACATATTTGATCAAAAGTTTCTACCATAAAGTAAATGTTATACCATTTGTTTATAAGTTTATGGTATAGTTTATAAGTTTTTGAAAATGTTTTCTGGGATTATTAAAATTCTTTTTTTTAAATAAATATTAATAATAAATAGAATGATAACAATAAGAATCAACAAAACTAAGGATGCATTTATTCTAGAATGTTTGCAATAGTTAGTGAAATAGTGTAATATGAGTAGGTGTGTTTTTTCATTGTTTGTAATATTCGAAGAAATAGTAATGCAAAGATGTTAAGATATATCAATAGATGAAAGAAAAAATGCAATCTTCTAAAAAGAATTTTTGCAATAAAGTGGTATATATATATACTTTTCTCAGAAAGTTATAAGAATATAAAGTTATAAAAAATTATTTTTGTTGAAATGATTATAATACTGCATATAAATGTATAAATATAATAAAAGAAATGAAATAATTAATCGCAAGATTGCCGTGGAAATAAATGATATCTTGTCAAAATAAAAATATAATGATAAAATAATTTTGAAATTAAATTAAATAAGAAAAAGGAAGAGGGGATAACATGGAACTTGCAAAAAATCAAGGTGAAGAACAAAAGATGAAACATCCACCAGGGCTGTATATGCTTTTCATGGTAGAGATGTGGGAAAGATTCAGTTACTATGGTATGAGAGCTTTACTTGTAATGTATCTAACAGGAACACTAGTATCTGGTGGTTTGGGATTTGATAAAGCTTCAGCAATGAGCTTATATGGTACATTTACATCTTTAGTTTATTTAACTCCGCTAGTAGGTGGATATTTATCAGACAGATTCTTAGGACAAAGATTAGCTATCACAATAGGTGGTGTAACGATGGCAGCTGGACAATTTGCATTGTTCGCAAGCCAAACTAAGGGTGCGCTATATTTAGGATTATTTTTACTTATAATAGGAAATGGTTTCTTTAAACCAAACATTTCAGCTATAGTTGGACAACTATATCCAGATGGAGACAAGAGAAAAGATGCTGCCTTTACTATATTCTATATGGGAATAAACGTAGGTGCATTTATCGCTCCACTAGTATGTGGTACTTTAGCAGAGCAAATATTCGCAGTTAGACAAGGCGGAGAAATTATACACTACGGATTTAGATATGGTTTCTTAGCAGCTGCTATAGGAATGGTTTTAGGACAAGTTATATTCAACTTATTAGGAAATAAGTATCTAGGTGACATTGGAAAAAAACCAGTTACAAAAGCGAAAAATAACGACGATAACTCAGAAGATACTAATAGACCACTTACAAAGAAAGAAAAAGAAAGAACTGCAGTTATATTTATATTAGCAGCTTTCGTTATATTCTTCTGGACAGGTTTCGAGCAAGCAGGAAGTTCATTAACAATATACACTAAGGACTTTATTGACAGAAATGCATTTGGAACAGAATTACCAGTTTCTTGGTTCCAATCATTAAACCCAGTATTCATAGTAATTTTTGCACCAATAATAGGAAAGCTATGGATTAGTTTAGCTAAGAGACCACAAGGGGATATGAGTATTCCTAAAAAGATGGCTTCTGGTTTAGTTCTTTTAGGTCTTGGTTTCTTATTAATGGTAGGAGCTGTTTTACAAAGAGGAGATGCAGGTGATAACGTAGCTGTAAAAGCTAATATGTTATGGCTTGTTGGAGCTTATTGGTTCCATACTATTGGAGAACTTTGTTTATCACCAGTAGGACTTTCAATGGTAAGTAAACTAGCACCAAAGAAATTCTTATCATTACTTATGGGAGTTTGGTTACTAAGTTCATCTGTTGCTAATAAACTAGCAGGAGTATTAGCTGGATTTATGGATCAATTAGGACACTTACAAATATTTGGTGGAGTTGCAGTTGCCGTTATACTTTGTGGTGGTATACTACTTACTCTTAACAAAAAACTTTCATCTATGATGGAATAATATACAGTGATATAGGTCGCGGATAGTAAGGATAAATCCTTACTAAATCCGGGGCCTTTTTTTATATTTCTTTAATTAAAGCTTATTTTTATCAATTATAAAGGTATTGTTTTTATAATAAACTTAAGCTTTAAATTTAAGATTCTAAGTTTATTTGTCGAAAACAATCCGTTGTATTTGAAAAAGTATTCTATTATTATTGAAAACCTTATCATTTTTGAAAGTTATTAAATTTAAATAAAAGTTTACTAAAAATTTAACAATCTTTATGAAGCTATAATATAATTTGCTGATATGAAAAAAATGTCGAAAAATGCTTTAAATATTTATTAGATAGGAAGAATAACTTAAAGATCCTATAAATAATATATAGAGTCTTAAATTATTTATCAAAATTTTTTGAATAAAAAATAAAAAATACTTTGCATTGGATGATAAATTTATGATAATATAAGAGCAGATAGGAATTCATGGAAATTAATTTTGAACTAATTTGATCTAAAGTAAATAATTGTAATAGATTATATCTGTAATTTCAAACAACATGCTGATATAAATTGTATTTATATCTTAATAAAAACCCATCTGAAATTTATAATAAATACATAAAAAAATTAAAAAAATAAGTGTTTTAAGAAATAAATATAGGATTAGACTTGAGTATTCTTAATTTTATAGAGTTAAATGTTTATTTTTTAACATTTTTGTTTGTTAATCTTTTCTTTTTAATAGAAAAGGATTATAATTATAATTGTGGACATACAATTTTTTTCAATTAATATAAAAAATAGGGTTTTAGGTAATATTAGGGATTGACTAAAATTATACAGTTAATCCTACAAGGAGGGAATTATTAATGAGTGAAAAATTACTTTCCATTGACCAAACTACAATTCAAATGTTGGACAAGGCTAAAAATGAAGGTTTGGAAACAGCTTGGGACAGAAAAGTGGCTCAAAAAGCAGCTTGTGGATTCGGTTCCGCTGGTGTGTGCTGCAGAAACTGTACTATGGGACCTTGTAGAGTAAGCCCAGTTCCTGGAAAAGGTGCTGAAAGAGGTATCTGTGGAGCTACTGCAGATGTTATCGTATCCAGAAACTTTGCTAGAATGGTAGCTGGTGGAGCAGCAGCTCACTCAGACCATGGTAGAAGTATAGTTCTTGAATTATTACATGCAAGTCCAGAAGGAGCTATAAAAGTAAAAGATGAAAAGAAATTAATGAAGGTTGCTTCAAGATTTGGAATTGAAACTGAAGGCAGAGATGTATATGATATAGCTCATGAGCTTGCTCAAACAGGATTAAAAGATTTTGGTAGACAAGAGGGACATATGGTTCTACCACCAACAGTTCCACCACAAAGAAAAGAAATATGGGAAAAGTTAAATCTAGTTCCTAGAGGATTTGATAGAGAAGTTGTTGCAATCATGCACTCAACTCATATAGGATGTATGGCAGATGCTGAAGAAATGCTTAAAATGTCATTAAGATGCGGACTAGCAGATGGATGGTTAGGATCATATATGGCAACAGAATTCAGTGACATAATGTTTGGAACACCTCATGCACGTCCTACTGAAGCAAGTCTAGGAGTTCTAGAAGACAACCAAGTAAATATAGTTTTACATGGACATGAGCCAGTACTTTCAGAAATGATAGTTGCAGCTGCAGAAATGCCAGAAATAATCGAATTAGCTAAATCAGTAGGAGCAGATGGAATAAACCTTTGCGGTATGTGTTGTACAGCTAATGAAGCAACAATGAGACATGGTGTTAAACTAGCTGGTAACTTTATGCAACAGGAATTAGCAGTAGTTACTGGAGCAGTAGAAGCAGTAGTTGTTGACGTACAATGTATATTCCCAGCACTTGCTAAATTAACAGAAAGCTATCATACTAAATTTATAACTACTTCACCAAAGGCTCGTATCACAGGAGCTGTTCATATGGAAATGGATGAAGAATCACCATTAGAAACAGGTATAGCTATAGTAAAAGAAGCTATAATGAACTTCAAAAACAGAGACAAGAGCAAGGTTATGATACCTGATATTAAAACTAAAGCAGAAGTTGGATATAGTGTTGAAGAAATATTAAATAAATTAGATGGAGTTGTAAACTCACACATAGGACCAATGCAATCAACTAAACCTCTTGCAGACGTTATAGTTGCTGGAGTAATAAGAGGAGCAGCTGGTGTAGTTGGATGTAACAATCCAAAAACTGTTCACGATGAAGGACATATTGAAGTAATAAAAGGCTTAATTAAGAATGATATAATAGTTGTTGTTACTGGTTGTGCAGCTCAAGCAGCAGCTAAACACGGTTTACTTTCAAAAGAAGCAAAAGAACTTGCTGGCCCAGGACTTAAGAAAGTATGTGAATTAGTTGATATTCCACCAGTACTTCACATGGGTTCTTGTGTAGATATCAGCCGTATCTTAGAATTAGTTGGAACAACTGCTATTCATTTAGGAGTAGATATAAGTGATCTACCAGTAGTTGGTGTAGCTCCAGAATACATGTCAGAAAAAGCTTTATCAATAGGATGCTATGTTGTAGCATCAGGTATAGATACATGGCTTGGAGTAGCTCCTCCAGTTACAGGTAGTCCAGAAGTTGTGGACATACTAACTAACAGAATGGAAGAGTGGGTGGGAGCTAAATTTACAGTAGAACCAGATCCACATAAGACTGTTGAACAAATAGTTGCTAGAGTTAATGAAAAACGTAAAAAGATAGGAATCTAAAACCAGAAGTTTATACTTATTTCAGAATGAGAATAGAAAAAGTCTATTCTTATTCTGAATGAACTATTAATATAATAAGTGAATTGCAGTGAATTATATAAGGCAATTATTGTAGCAAATAAGGAGGGTCTACACATGAAAATGAAAGTGGCGATAACGGGAAAAGGTGGTGTAGGTAAAACTACATTCTCAGCCATATTAAGTAGGATATATGCAGAAGAAGGATATAAGGTTTTGGCAGTAGATGCTGACCCTGATCCTAACTTAGCCTTGGCTTTAGGTTTCCCAGAGGAACTAATGGATGAAATTGTTCCAATATCAGAGATGAAAAAGTTAGTTGCAGAAAGAACAGGTTCAACTCCAGGAGCCTTTGGTAAAATGTTTAAAATAAATCCAAAGGTTGATGATATACCAGAAAGATACTGTAAAGAACATAATGGTGTAAGACTTTTAACTATGGGAACAGTAGACACTGGTGGGACAGGCTGCATATGCCCAGAAAATGTTCTTCTTAAAAAGCTTACTTCACATCTAATTCTTCAAAATAAAGATATTGTTATAATGGATATGGAGGCTGGTATAGAGCATTTAGGAAGGGGAACTGCCCAAGGTGTAGATGTATTTATCGTTGTTGTAGAACCTGGAATAAGAAGTATTCAAACTTACAAGCATGTAAGAAGGCTTGCTAAGGATATAGGTATAGATAAAATTTTTGTAGTAGCTAATAAAGTTAAAAATGAAGAAGATGAAAAATATATACTCCAGAATGTAGACGAGGGAGCTTGTCTTGGATTCATACATTATAAGGACGCTGTAGGAAGTTCTGATAGAGTTAATCAATCTCCTTACGATTCTAATAAGGATACTGTTGAGGAGGTAAGAAAAATAAAAGAAAAATTAGAGATGGGGGTATTTTAAATGGGATTTAAATCCGATATCGAAATAGCACAGGAGTGTAAACTACAAGACATAAGGGAAATAGCTTCAAAATTAGGTTTTACTGAAGATGATATTGAACTTTATGGAAAGTATAAGGCTAAAGTAGATTATAATCTTTTAAAGAAAACTCCTTCAAAAAATGCAAGACTTATTCTTTGTACAGCAATAAATCCAACACCAGCTGGTGAAGGAAAAACTACTACTTCAATTGGTGTAGCAGATGCTTTATCAAAAATAGGTAAAAATACAATAGTTGCATTAAGAGAGCCATCACTCGGACCAGTATTTGGTGTTAAGGGTGGAGCTGCAGGTGGCGGATACGCTCAAGTTGTTCCAATGGAAGATATAAACCTACACTTTACAGGAGATTTCCATGCTATAGGAGCAGCTAATAACTTGTTAGCAGCAATGGTTGACAATCATATTTATCAAGGAAATGCATTAGATATAGACCCAAGAAGAATTGTTTGGAGAAGATGTGTTGACATGAACGACAGACAATTAAGATTCGTAGTAGATGGTATGGGTGGAAAAGCTAATGGAATGCCTAGAGAAGATGGTTTTGATATAACTGTTGCTTCAGAAATAATGGCTATATTCTGTTTATCAAATGATATAAATGACTTAAAAGAAAGATTAGCTAGAATAGTTGTAGGATATACAAGAAAAGGAGAACCAGTAACAGCTGGTCAAATTAATGCTCAAGGTGCAATGGCTGCATTACTTAAAGATGCATTAAAGCCAAACCTTGTTCAAACACTTGAAGGAACACCAGCATTTGTTCATGGTGGACCATTTGCGAACATTGCTCACGGATGTAACTCAATAATGGCTACAAAGATGGCTACTCATTTTGCTGATTATGTAGTTACAGAAGCTGGTTTCGGAGCTGACCTAGGAGCAGAAAAATTCTTAGATATTAAATGTAGAATGGCTGGATTAAAACCAGATGCAGTAGTAATAGTTGCTACAGTTAGAGCATTAAAATATAACGGAGGAGTTCCAAAAGCTGAGTTAAATAATGAAAACTTAGAAGCTTTAGAAAAAGGACTTCCAAACTTATTAAAGCATGTTGAAAATATAACTAAGGTATTTAAATTACCAGCAGTAGTTGCAATAAATGCATTCCCAACTGATACAGCAGCTGAGTTAAAGCTTGTTGAAGACAAGTGTAAGGCACTTGGCGTAAATGTTAAGTTATCAGAAGTTTGGGCAAAAGGCGGAGAAGGCGGAATTGAAGTTGCTAAAGAAGTTGTAAGATTAATAGAAAGTGGAGAAAATGAGTTCCAATTCTCTTACGACACAGAACTTCCAATAAGAGAGAAAATAAGAGCTATATCTCAAAAAATATATGGAGCTGATGATGTTATATTCACAGACCAAGCTAACAAGGAAATTGATGAGTTAGAGAAAAATGGATATGGAAAGACTCCAATATGTATGGCAAAAACTCAATATTCCTTAACTGATGACCAAACTAAGCTTGGAAGACCAACAGGATTTAACATTACTGTAAGACAAGTAACAATTTCAGCAGGAGCAGGCTTTGTTGTTGCTTTAACTGGTTCAATAATGAAGATGCCAGGACTTCCTAAGGTTCCAGCAGCTGAAAGAATCGATGTTGATGAAAGTGGAGTAATAAGCGGATTATTCTAAAGAATTTTAGGGGGAACGAATAATGAAGCTAGCGGATAAAACTTGTACAGAATTTATAGAAGTTCTTGCTTCAAAAGCAGCAGTACCTGGTGGTGGCGGGGCTGCAGCATTAACAGGTGCGATAGGAATGGCACTTGGAAGCATGGTTTGTAATTTGACAATAGGAAAGAAAAAATTCGTTGAGTACGAAGAAAAGCTACAAGGCATATTAAATAGAGCTGGAGAGTTACAACAAGAACTTCTCAAAATGATAGATGCAGATGCAGAATGCTTCTTACCTTTATCAAAGGCTTATGGAATGCCTAAAGATACAGATGAGCAGAAAAAACTAAAGGAAGAAACTTTAGAGAAATGCTTAAAAGATGCCTGTGAGGTTCCTGTATCTATAGTTAAATTAGCCTATGAGTCAATTAAACTTCATGAAGGATTAGTTGACAACTGCTCAATGTTAGCTATAAGTGACGTAGGGGTAGGAGTGCAGTGTTTAAGAGCTGCTATAATCGGTGCTCAATTAAATGTAATAATCAACATAAATTCTATTAAAGATGTAGATTATGTTGAAAAAGTAAAAAAAGAAACAGAACCTCTAATAGAAGAGGGAGTTAAACTTTGTGATGAAGTTTATGAAAAGGTAGTAAAAGCACTTTCTAAGTAGTGCATTGTGGCACGGCTTCAGAGAAAAGCTTTTTTCTCTGAAGAGTGCTTACACATATAATTACTTGAGAATTTTAGTGTGAAGGAGATTATAAGTATGGGTCAGTTAATTAAAGGAAAACCAGTTGCAGATGCAATAAGTGCAGCATTAACTAAAGAAGTTGAAGAATTAAAGGTAAAGGGTATTGTGCCAAAGCTAACAATAGTTAGAGTTGGAGCCAACGGAAGTGACCTTGCTTATGAAAGAGGAGCTTTAAAAAGATGTCAGTCTATAGGAATAGCGACAGAAGTTAAAGAGCTTCCAGAAGACATATCTCAAGATAAGTTCATAGAAGAATTAAAAAAGGTAAATGATGATAAATCTACTCACGGAATACTAGTTTTTAGACCTTTCCCAAAACAACTAAGCGAAAGCGTTATTAAATATGTAATTGCACCTGAAAAAGATGTTGATTGTTTCAGCCCTGTAAATGTAGCTAAGGTTATGGAGAACGACCAGACTGGCTTTGCACCATGCACTCCATCAGCTGTTATTGAAATTCTTAAGCATTACAATGTTCCTATGAAGGGCAAAAAGGCTGTAGTTATAGGAAGATCAATGGTAGTAGGAAAACCAGTATCAATGTTGCTTTTAAACGAACATGCTACAGTTACTATATGTCATTCAAGAACTGAAAATATGCCAGCAGTATGCTCAGAAGCTGATGTCTTAATAGTGGGGATAGGTAAGGCAAAGATGATAGATTCAGCTTATGTAAAAGAAGGAGCAGCAGTTATAGATGTTGGTATAAATGTTGATGAACAAGGAAATCTTTGTGGAGATGCTGATACTGATGACTGTGTAAATAAGGCTTCAGTGATAACACCAGTTCCAGGTGGAGTAGGAGCGGTTACTACTTCAATACTTGCTAAACATGTTGTAAAAGCATGTAAGCAGCAAAATAACCTATAAGCATTTATAAATTGGGGGAATAAAAATGATTATTTCAGAAAAAAAGCCTTTTGAAGAAGTAATTGACTATTTAAAAGATAGTCAAAAAGTTGTTTTAACAGGTTGTTCCTTATGTGCATCCACATGTAAAGTAGGTGGAGAAGAGGAAGTTTTAGCTATGAAAGCTAAGCTAGAAGAGAACGGAAAAACAGTTTTAGGATATAAAATATTAGATCCTTCTTGTAATTTGCTTAAAACTAGAAAAGACTTAAAAGCTTTAAAGGATGAGTTAAAAGAAGCTGATGCAGTTTTATCTTTAGCTTGCGGGGATGGAACTCAGACTGTTGCAAAGCTTGTAAAAAATTCAGTTTACCCTGCTAATAACACATTGTTTATAGGCGAAGTAGAGAGAGTTGGCCAGTATGCAGAAGCTTGCAGAGCTTGTGGAAGCTGTCAGCTTGGCTGGACTGGGGGAATATGTCCAGTAACAATGTGTGCAAAGGGTCTTTTAAATGGAGCTTGTGGTGGAGCAAGAGATGGAAAGTGTGAAGTTGATCCGGAAAACGATTGTGCATGGATAGCAATATACAATAAGTTAAAGGAACAAGATAAGCTTGAAAATCTAGTAGAGATAAGAGAGCCAAGAGATTATCAAATTAGTGCACATCCAAGAAAAATAGATTTAAAAGATAAGTAATTATAACTAAGGGGGATTATGAAAAATGAGTCTATTGAAAGAAGCTTTTGAAAGAGGAGATTTTGCTGTTACAACAGAAATGGCTCCTCCAAAAGGTACAAATCTTTCCCATCTAATAGAATGTGCTAAAGCGGTAAAAGGAAGAGTTCATGGGGTTAACGTTACAGATTTCCAATCTGCTACATTAAAAGCTACCTCCTTAGCAACATGTAAGGTTTTAAAAGATGCAGGACTTGAGCCTGTGCTTCAGGTGACAGGAAGAGATAGAAATAGAATAGCTATACAGGGGGAGTTATTATCTGCTGGGGTTTTTGAGATAGAAAACGTTTTAGCTCTTACTGGAGACTATACTATGACAGGAGATCATCCAGGTGCTAAGCCAGTTTATGATTTAGACAGTGTAAGCATACTTCAGGTAGCTAGCACTTTATCCAGTGGAAAGGATATGTCTGGCAATGAGTTAAATGGAAAGCCAGATTTCTATCTAGGAGCCTGTGTAACACCAAGATATGAACCTTTAGAGGTACAAATACTAAAAATGGAAAAGAAAATAAAGGCTGGTGCTAGGTTCTTCCAAACACAAGCTGTATTTGACATAGATACTTTAAGAAATTTTAGAGAGAAGACTAAGCATTTAGACGCAAAACTAATGCTAGGTATTATACCTCTAAAATCAGCTGGAATGGCTAAATATATGAATAAAAATGTTCCAGGCATATTTGTTCCAGATGAATTAATTGAAAGAATGAAAAATGCTGAGGACAAGGTAAAAGAGGGTATTAAAATATCCGGTGAATTTATAAAACAAGCAAAAGCTGAAGGGCTTTGTGATGGTATTCATATAATGGCAATCGGGGCGGAAGAGAATGTGCCATTTATATTAGACGAAGCAGGATTATAAAAAAGGGGCGATTTAAATGAAGATAGTTGTTGTTGGTGGGGGTCCAGGTGGATATGTAGCTGCATTAAAAGCTGCAATGTTAGGTGCTGAAGTTACTGTAGTTGAAAAGGGTAAAGTTGGGGGAACTTGCTTAAATGTAGGATGTATACCTACAAAAGCTTTACTTGCTTGTTCAGACGTATTAAATCATGTTAGAGAAGCTAAAAAATTCGGCATTACTATAGAAGGGGATATAAGTGCTGATTTTGCAACTATAGTAGAAAGAAAAGAAAAAGTTGTTACTCAGCTTGTAAAAGGAATTGAATACCTATTTGAAAGCAGAGGAGTAAAACTTGTAAGAGGACTTGGAAGATTAGTAAGTAATAAGGAAGTTGAAGTTACAAAGGAAGATGGAACAAAGGAAAGTATACCAGCAGATAAGATAATTCTTGCTACAGGTTCTGTGCCAGTAGTTCCAAGATTCCTTCCTTATGACGGAAAGAATGTAATGACTTCTGATGAAATTTTAAATCTAAAAGAACAACCAAAATCAGTAATTGTTGTTGGTGGCGGTGTAATAGGCTGTGAAATAGGACAGTTCCTACATAGACTCGGAACTGAGGTTAAAATAGTAGAAATGTTACCACAATTATTACCTCTTGAAGACGAAGATACAGCAAAAATACTACAAAGAAGCTTTAAACAAGAAAAGATAAAGTTCTTTGTAGGTGATGGTATCTCAACTGTAGAAGTTGGAGAGGACAAGGTCGTTGCAACTTTAGCTAGTGGTAAGAAAGTAGAAGCAGAAAAGATGCTTGTAGCTATTGGCAGAAGAGCATATACAGAAGGTCTTGGATTAGAAGAACTAGGAATGCAAATGGATAGAGGTAAAGTAATAGTTAACGAGTGTTTGGAAACTAATGTAGAAGGCGTTTATGCAATAGGCGATTTAACTATAAGTCCTGATTTAGCTCATGTAGCTTCAAGACAAGGTATCGTAGCTGTAGAAAATGCTGTTCTAGGCAAAAATAAGAAAGTTAGCTATAAAGCTATACCAGGATGTGTATTTACAGAACCAGAAGTTGCTTCTGTTGGTATGAAAGAAAAACAAGCAAAAGATGCTGGAATTAATTACAAGGTAGGAAAATTCGATTTTAGAGGACTTGGAAAAGCTCAAGCTATGGGTAAAATACAGGGATTTGTAAAAGTAATTACAGATGAAAAAGATGTAATTATTGGTGCAGCTATAATCGGAGAAAGAGCAGCAGACATGCTTGGAGAATTAACAGTAGCTTGTGAACTCGGCTTAACAGCAGAACAAGTAGGAGAAGTAATTCATCCACATCCAACTTTATGTGAAGGAATTATGGAAGCACTTCATGATGTTCATAAACAATGTGTTCACTCAGTAGACTAACAGCATAGGGCTTTAGCCCTATGCATAGCGATAAAGGGAGGTTGTACTATGGGATATAAAATAGCTGTAGCAGGTAAAGGCGGCACTGGAAAAACTACTTTAACAGGTCTTTTAATTGATTACTTAGTTAAAAAAGGTAATGGACCTATCTTAGCAGTTGATGCAGATGCCAATGCCAATTTAAATGAAGTATTAGGTGAAGAGATAGAAGCCACTATAGGAGAGATAAGAGAAGATGTAAGTCAAAGATCACTTGATCAAAACTTCCCAGGAGGAATGTTAAAGGCTGATTACCTAAAGTATAGGTTGAATACTGCCGTAACAGAAGGAAACGGCTATGACATGATAGTTATGGGAAGGTCCCAAGGAACAGGCTGTTATTGTTATGTAAATGGGGTACTAAAGTCCCAAATAGATTCTCTTTCAGGAAATTATAATTACCTGATTATTGATAATGAGGCAGGTATGGAGCATTTAAGTAGAAAAGTAGTTGAAGATATAGACACTTTATTTTTAATAAGTGACTGTTCTAGAAGAGGAATCCAAGCTGTTGGAAGAATAAGAAGATTAGTTGATGAGTTAAAACTAAAAGTAGGACAAATTTTTCTTATAGTTAATAGAGCACCAGAAGGTAAGTTAAATGAAGGAACAATGGAAGAAATAGAAAAGCAAGGTTTAAATTTATTAGGTGTTGTACCAATGGACCCTATGGTGTATGAATATGATACTAGCGGAAAGCCTCTTGTTGAAATGCCAGAGGATTCCATGTCTAAAAAAGCATTAAATGATATTTTATCAAAAATTGAATTTAAAAAGTAGTTTAAGGAGGCATTAAGTTATGTTCAAAAAAACAGTACAGAAGTTCTCAGGTAAGATTTGTGAAGTTGAAATCGGAACTGGAGAAAAAGCTATAAAGTTAGGTGGAGAAAGCACACTTGCATTCCATAGCTTTGATGGAAATGTAGGAAATGCTCCAAAGGTTGGTTTAGAAATATCAGACGTATATCCAGAAGAGTGGATAGAATCATTAAAAGCTCTTTACAGTGATGTAAGCAAAGATCCTGTTGCATGGGCAAAGTTTGTTGAAGAAAAATATTCTCCAGACTTCATTTGCTTAAAATTAGATAGTGCAGATCCAAACGGATTAAATAAGCCTGTTGAAGAAAGTGCTAAAGCTGCTAAGGCTGTAGCAGAAGCTATAAAAACTCCTCTAGTAATAGCAGGAACAGGTAACCATGATAAGGATGCTAAGCTTTTCGAAAAAGTTGCTCAAGAATTAGATGGACATAATGTTCTTTTACTAGCTGCAGTAGAAGATAACTATAAGACAATAGCAGCTGCTGGTACAATGGCTTATAACCATAAAGTTGCAGCAGAGTCTTCTGTTGATATAAACCTTGCAAAACAAATAAATATATTAGTTAATCAGTTAGGTGTTCCTAATGAAAAGATAGTTGATAACATAGGTTCTGCAGCAGCAGGCTATGGTTATGAATATGTTATCTCAACTTTAGATAGAGTAAGACTAGCTGCTCTTGGACAAAATGACAAAACTCTTCAAGTGCCAATAATAACACCAGTTTCTTTTGATACTTGGAAGGTAAAGGAAACAGTTGAGTTAGAATCAGATTCACCACAATGGGGATGTCAAGAGGATAGAGGAATTGCTATGGAAATAGCAACTGCTACAGGAGTTTTAGCATCAGGATCTAACGCTGTAATCTTACGTCATCCAAAATCAGTAGAGACAATTAGAACATTCGTAAATGAGTTAATAGGTTAATAAAAATATAAATTTATACTGGGATTAGGTAAGGGAGGATTCAAAATGGCTTTAACAGGATTAGATATATTTAAATTAACACCAAAAAAGAATTGTAAAGATTGTGGTTTTCCAACATGTTTAGCATTCTCAATGAAGGTTGCTGCAGGTGGAGCAGAAATAGGAAAATGTACACACATGAGTGCAGAAGCTATAGAGAAGTTGTCAGAAGCTACAGCACCATTAATGAAAACTATAACTATCGGTAAAGACGAAAATGAATATAAATTTGGTGGAGAAACTGTTTTATTCCGTCATGAAAAGACTTATGTAAATAGAAATAGATTTGCAGTATTATTATCAGATAGCATGGATGATGCTGAAATAGACTCAAAGATTCAACACATGAAAGATGTTAACTATGTAAGAATCGGAGAAGAAATGAAGGTTGAATTTGCTGCATTAAAATATGCTGGCAATAAAGATAAGTATGTTGCTTTAGTTAATAAAGTGAAAGCAAGCGGATTAAAGGTAGCTTACATACTAATTTGCGAAGACGTTGCTGTTGCAAAGGAAGCTCTTGAATTAGTAAAAGCTGAAAATCCTATGATGTATGGTGCTAACAAAGAAAACTTCAAGGAAATGGTTGAGCTTGTTAAGGCTGACAACATTACTTTAGGAGTAAAAGCTGATGATTTAGAAGCTTTATATGGATTAGTAGAGGAAATACAAAAATTAGGATACAAGAATTTAGTACTTGATCCAGGATCAAGTTCAGTAAAAGAAGCATTTGAAAATACAGTTCAAATCAGAAGAATGAATCTTCAAGGACAGGATAGAACTTTTGGATATCCTTCAATCTTATTCGTAGATGAGCTTTCAAAAGGCGACAAGTTTATGGAAGTAGCTTTATCTACACTATTCACTATGAAGTATGGCTCAATAATAGTTTTACGTGATATGGATTATTCTAGAGCGCTACCATTATATGGTCTTAGACAAAATATCTTCACTGATCCTCAAAAACCAATGAGAATAGAACCAAATCTTTATGGAATAAATAACCCAGATGAAAATTCTCCAGTATTATGTACAGTTGACTTTGCTTTAACTTACTTCGTAGTATCTGGTGAAGTTGAAAGATCTAAAGTGCCTGTATGGATGGCAATTCCAGACGCAGGTGGATATTCTGTTCTTACTTCTTGGGCAGCTGGTAAATTTACAGCTAGCAGCATAGCTAAGTTCATAAAAGAAAACGGAATAGAAGAAAAAGTTAAGAGCAGAAAACTTTTACTTCCAGGAAAAGTTGCAGTTCTTAAAGGTGACTTAGAGGAAAACTTACCAGGATGGGAAATAATAGTTGGACCAGCAGAAGCTATGTTCCTTCCTAAGTTCTTAAAAGAATTAACAGCAAAGTAATTATTAAGATAAATTAAGTTTGAGAATCGGGATTTCTCGATTCTCAAATAAAAAATAAAAATGTATTAAGGCTATCTTTAAAATTTAAAGTTAAAATGGGAGGGTATTTGACCATGGATAAATTTTTAATCATAGGCGAAAGAATTCACTGTATATCACCAGCTATTAGAAAGGCTATAGCAGAAAGAAATCCAGAACAAATTATAAAAAGAGCAAAAGAACAGTTAGATGCAGGTGCTCATTATATAGATTTTAATATAGGACCAGCAGAAAAAGACGGAGAAGAAGTAATGCAATGGGGAGTTCAATTACTTCAAAAAGAGTTTGACAATGTTCCACTTGCACTAGATACAACAAATAGAAAGGCTATAGAAGCAGGACTTAAGGTTTATAACAGAGAAAAAGGAAAACCAATTGTAAACTCTGCAGATGCTGGTGAAAGAATCGAGAATATAGATTTAGCTGCAGAATATGATGCAATGTGTATTGCACTATGTGCAAAGGAAGGTATAACTAAAGACAATGACGAAAGAATAGCTTACTGTACAGAAATGTTAGAAAGAGCTATGGGACTTGGAATGGATCCTACAGATTTATTATTCGACCCATTATTCTTAGTAATAAAGGGAATGCAGGATAAACAAAAAGAAGTTTTAGAAGCTGTTAGAATGATAAGCGAAATGGGACTTAGAACTACTTGTGGATTAAGTAACATATCAAATGGAGCTCCAAAGGAAATAAGACCAATCATGGATGCTACATTCTGTGCAATGGCTATGCAAGCAGGACTTACTTCAGCGATAATGAACCCATGTGACAAGAGATTAATGGAAACAATTAAAACTTGTGACGTAGTAAATGGAGCTGTTCTATACGCTGATTCTTACTTAGACTTATAATACTTTAACTATAAATTTCAATAATTTAAAATTTGGGAGGGGCTAAAAAATGAATTTATTTCAAACTATATTCACTGGTTCCAAGCAGGCATTAGCAGCTGCAGAAGGTCTTGTAAGTAAAGCAGTAGAAGAAAAAGGTAGAGACCATAAAGTTGCGTTCCCTGATACAGCATATTCATTACCAGTTATTTATGCTGCTACAGGAAAGAAAATCACTAATGTAGGAGAATTAGAAAGTGCTTTAGACATAGTTAGAAGCTTAATAGTTGAAGAGGAAATGTTAGACAAAGCATTAAACTCAGGTTTAGCTACTGCTGTTGCAGCTGAAATAGTTGAGGCTGCTAAATACGTTCTTTCAGATGCTCCATATTCAGAACCATGTGTTGGTTTCGTATCAGACCCAATAATCCGTTCACTAGGAGTTCCACTAGTTACAGGAGATATTCCAGGTGTAGCAGTTGTGCTTGGAGAATGTCCAGATGCTGAAACAGCAGCAAAAATAATAAAAGATTATCAATCAAAGGGTATAATGACATTCCTAGTTGGTAAGGTAATAGACCAAGCTGTAGAAGGCAATGTTAAAATGGGTCTTGAATTAAGAGTTATTCCTTTAGGATATGATGTTACATCAGTTATTCACGTTGTAACTGTTGCAATAAGAGCAGCATTAATATTCGGTGGAGTTAAACCAGGAAACTTAGCTGAAGTTCTTCAGTACTGTTCTGATAGAGTTCCAGCATTCGTAAATGCTTTTGGACCATTAAGTGAGCTTGTAGTTTCAGCAGGTGCAGGTGCAATAGCACTTGGATTCCCTGTAGTAACTGACCAAACTGTAACAGAAGTTCCTACATTGTTATTAACTCAAAAGGATTATGATAAAGTAGTTAAAACTTCTTTAGAGGCTAGAAACATTAAGATAAAGATTACTGAGATTCCAATACCAGTTGCATTTGCAGCAGCATTCGAAGGCGAAAGAATTAGGAAGAATGACATGTTTGCAGAATTTGGTGGTAATAAATCAGAAGCTTGGGAATTAGTTATGAGTGCTGAGCTTGGAGAAGTTGAAGACCATAAAATAGAAATTATAGGACCAGACATAGATTCTATAACAAGTGCTCCAGGATTATTACCTCTTGGAATGATGATAAAAGTAGCTGGTGCTAAAATGCAAAAAGACTTCGAGCCAGTTCTAGAGAGAAGACTTCACTATTTCTTAAACTACATTGAAGGCGTAATGCACGTAGGACAAAGAAATATGACTTGGATAAGAGTTGGTAAAGAAGCATTTGAAAAAGGCTTCAGATTAAAACATTTTGGTGAAGTTGTATATGCTAAAATGTTAGATGAGTTTGGTGAAGTTGTAGATAAATGTGAAGTTACATTAATAACTGATCCAGAAAAAGCTGTACAATTTAAAGATCAATATGCTATGCCTAGATTTGCTGAAAGAGATGAAAGACTTAGCTCATTAATAGATGAAAATGTTGATACATTCTATACATGTAATCTTTGTCAATCATTTGCTCCAGCTCATATATGTATAGTTACTCCAGAAAGACTTGGTCTTTGCGGAGCAGTTTCATGGTTAGATGCTAAAGCTACACTTCAATTAAACCCAGTAGGTCCATGTCAAGAGGTTCCAAAAGAAGGTTTACTTGATGAAAGAGCTGGTATTTGGACAAAGGTAAACGAAGCGGTAGCAAATGGTTCACAAGGTGCTGTAACAGAAGTTACATTATATAGTATTTTAAATAGTCCTATGACTTCTTGTGGATGTTTCGAATGTATTACAGGTATTATGCCAGAAGCAAATGGTGTTGTTATAGTAAACAGAGAACATGCTGCTACAACTCCACTTGGAATGACATTTGGTGAACTTGCATCTATGACTGGTGGTGGAGTACAAACTCCAGGATTCATGGGTCACGGAAGAGCATTTATTCCATCAAAGAAATTCATGAAGGCAGAAGGCGGAATTGAAAGAATAGTATGGATGCCAAAAGAATTAAAAGATTTCGTAGCAGAGAAATTAAATGCTACTGCTAAGGAATTATATGGAGTAGAAAACTTTGCAGATATGATCTGTGATGAAACTATAGCAGTAGATTCAGAAGCTGTAATGGCATTCCTAGAAGAAAAAGGACATCCTGCATTAGGCTTAGATCCAATAATGTAATCAAACTAAGAAACTTAATCAAGTTGATAGTGGACTATAATGGTTCACTATCAACTCTCAACTAATAATTAAGGGGTGTTTATAATGAATTTACCAAAGGAATTATATTATCATGTTGAACATACTTGGGCTAAAATCGATGGAGATGTAGCTTATATAGGAATAACTGACTTTGCTCAAGACCAACTTGGAGACATATTATTTGTTGAAATGCCAGAAATTGAAGATGAAGTTACACAAGGTAAACCTTTTGGAGTTGTTGAGTCTTCAAAGAAAGCTTCAGATTTATTTGCGCCGATTTCTGGTCAAGTATTAGAAGTAAATGAGAAACTAGATGATGAGCCAGAGTATATTAATGAAAATGCTTACGATGCATGGATAGTAAAAATAAAAGTTAGTGATAAAGGTGAACTTGATAACTTATTAAGTGCTTCTAAATACGAGGAAGGCTTAAAGTAGAAAAAAAAACTTCTCGGTATTTTAACCGAGAAAGTTTTTTTTAAGGAGGTATTTATAAGATATGTTAAAGGTTAAGTTTGTTCCACAAAATATAGAACTAGAAGTTGCTGAAGGAGAAAACTTATTAGAAGCAGCAAGAAAAGCAGAAATATTTATAGATGCACCTTGTAATGGGAACAGTGTTTGTGGAAAGTGTAAGGTAAAAATAGTTGATGGAAAGGTACATACTGAAAAAAGTAGACATATAAAAGATGATGAGTGTAATGAAGGGTATGTTTTAGCTTGCTGTTCTAAGGTAACAGAAGATATTATTGTGGAAATACCATCTAATGCAGGATCTGCTATGCATGGTATGAAAATAGAGGATTTATCAGGGGAAAGAGAACAGTTAATATTTGAAAAAGCTAAAAGCCAAGCCTTAGAAAACGGAATGGAATTTAAGACCTATGTAAGAAAAGATTATATTGAATTAGATCCACCAACTTTAGATGATAATATATCTGACTTTGAAAGGATAAAAAGGCATCTCAGAACTAACCTGGGATATAATCAAGTATTTTGTAGACTGCCTTTGCTTAGAAAGATACCTCCAATATTAAGAGAAGCTAATTTTAAAGTAACAATTACTCATATACCAAGAGGCGAAGGAAAAACAACAATAATCAGAATGGAAGTAGGAGATTCTACTAATAAATTATATGGTATAGCTTTAGATATTGGCACAACATCTGTAGCAGCTTGCTTAGTAAATCTGCAGGAAGGAAAGCTAGTTGCAAAAGCATCTTCTGGAAATGCGCAGATAAAGTATGGTGCCGATGTTATAAATAGAATAATGTACTCAACTAAGAGAAATGGGCTAGAGGATCTTAATAATGCAATTATAAAGGAAACTATAAACCCATTGTTAGATAAAATGTATAGAGATTCTGGTATAGGCAGAGATGACGTTGTATCTTTTATTGCAGCTGGTAATACAACAATGTCCCATCTTTTTCTAGGAATATACCCAGATTACTTAAGAATGGAACCTTATATACCTGCTTTTGTAAAGGCACCATTTATAAAGGCATCAGAGTTAGGGATAAATATTAATTCGGAAACCTTCATATACTTAGTACCTTCAGTAGCAAGTTATGTGGGTGGAGATATTACCGCAGGAGTATTGTCTTCTGGGTTATGGAACAGCACTGAAAATATATTATTTATTGATTTAGGAACTAACGGAGAAATTGTATTTGGAAATAGAGAATTTTTAATGACCTGTGCATGCTCAGCAGGGCCAGCCTTTGAGGGCGGAGAGATAAGCTGTGGAATGAGGGCCGCAGGAGGAGCTGTAGAAGGAATAAGAATTAACAAAGAGAATTATGAGCCTGCAATTAGTGTAATAGGTAATGAGAAACCATTAGGAATATGCGGTTCAGGTATTATTGACTTAATATGTGAATTGATGCTTGCAGGAATAATTGACAGAAGAGGAAAGTTAGTAAAAGGTCTAAACACATCAAGAGTTAGATTTGATGAGCATGGAATTGGAGAATATGTTCTTGTATTTAAAGAACATTATGGATTAGAAAAAGATATTACCATAACGGAAGTTGATATAGATAACTTTATTAGAGCTAAAGGGGCTATTTACTCAGGACTTACTACTTTACTAAATAGTCTTGGAATGGATTTTACTATGATAGATAAAATTTATATAGCTGGAGGTATAGGAAACAGTTTAGATATTGAAAACTCAATAAAAATTGGAATGCTTCCAGATATAGAGAGAGAAAAGATATCATACATTGGAAACAGTTCACTTATGGGATGTTATTTAACTTTGATGAGTGAGGATGCAAGACATAAGTTAGAGGATGTTGGAAATCAGATGACCTATGTAGAGTTAAGTGTAGAGCCAGCATATATGGATGAGTTTGTGTCAGCCTGTTTCTTGCCACACACAGATATAGAAAAGTTCCCTACAGTTAAGGAAATTTTAGGATAAGCTAATTGTAAAATTGTGTGAAAAATTGTACAATTAAGTTGAGTAAAGGTTTACTATGTACTAATTTATAGAAAAGGGGAGGCAATAATAATGTGTGAATCAACAGCATACTTAATAACACCAGAGGGAGAGCGTAAGTTAATGGAATATGTAGTGGATGTAGTACCAAAGGATAATGGAAGATTAGCTTTAACAGATATTTTAGGTGAGGAAAAGATTATTGAAGGAATGTTAAAGGAAATCAGACTACTAGAGCACAAAATAGTAATAGAAAATATTAAGTAAACTTTAGTTCATATATTTAACTAAGATAAAAATAAAGTATTAAGGATGGGGATTTAGGATGAGTAACGAAAATTTACATGAACATAGTCATGAACATGGACATACACACGATCATGAACACCAACATCATCATGAGCATAATCATATGCATGATGGTCATGAGCACAGTCATGAACACGATCACAATCATGTTCATCCACATAATCACAGTCATAGTCATGAGCACAATCATGATGGATCACATGGACACTGTCATTGTTCAGATAAAGAGATGGACAACATTAGTAAAGAGGAAAGAACTTTAAGACTTTTATTAAATCATTGGGTTGAACATAACAAATCCCATGAAGAAGGGTTTAGTGAATGGGTTGAAAAATCAAGAGTAATGGGAAAGGCTGATACAGCTGATTTTATACAAAAGGCAATAGATTTAATGAAAAAAGCAGATGAAATGCTTTTAGAAGCTCAAAAACATATGTAGTATATGAGGTTATAAGTTAGCAAGAGCCAAGGTATCTATAATAAATTCCTCAGTACTGTTAACTGCACTTAAGAACTCTAAGAGTTCTAAAAATACAGTTAAATGTATCTTCGGAATTCATTATAGACACCTTCTCAAAGCTAACTTTTAAGCTAGTATAAAATGTTTTGAGTATTTTTATAAGTATTTGAAAATTAGAAAGGCAAAGCAGAAAGGATGAAGTTCATGGATAGAGTAGCTATTGAAGAGAAGAGAAAAGATAAGATACCTTATGATTATCATAGTAGTATATTTAAAGATTTTGATCCGGAGTTGATGTCTAAGAATACTGGATGTCATTATGATAAGGAAAAAGGTGAATTTGTTGTAAGGTTGATGGGTGAGGACATAATTGTAAAATATCCTAGTGGACAAGTTTTAAAGGCAGATGGCTCTGAGATAAATAAATATCCACCTAAAACTTTAGTATTAAGATATTTAATGAATGCAAAAGGGGTTGCTCCATTAAATAGGGATATTACCTATAGAGATGTTGATGGTGGTAATATGTATTTTAGAAATTTTAATGGAAGATGTCTTTTAAGATTAGCTAAGACTTTTGGAAATAGTATAGATAAATTTAAAAATGTATTTGAAAAGCTTCAAGCAGAAAAGGTTAATATGGGGGATGCCGCGTACAGATTTGAATTTCTTAATAATATATATGTAACCTTCGCGTTGTGGGAAGGTGACGAAGAGTTTCCACCAGCTTCTCAAATCTTATTTGATGGAAATGCACCTTTTTACTTTACTGCGGAAGACCTAGCGGTAGTTGGAGATGTTTCAATTGGAACAATTACTACTTTGGCTTACTCTAAATAGTCAGACTAACTATAAGAATTATTGTCGAAATATTAGGAAAAATGCTTAATTATATAACCTGGAGGAATTAATATGAAATATATATTGAATAATTCACTGAACCCATATTTTAATTTAGCATTAGAGGAACATATATTCAAAACCGTGGGAATGGATGATGATTTTATTATATTATGGCAAAACGATAAGACAATAGTAATTGGAAGACATCAGAATACTATTGAAGAGGTCAATTCTGATTTTGTAAAAGAAAATAATATAAACGTAGTAAGAAGAATAACTGGCGGCGGAGCCGTATATCATGATTTGGGGAACCTTAATTTTTCTTTTATCACTGGATATGATAAAAATGATAAAATTGATTATAAAAAATACACAATACCTGTAATTAATGCTTTAGATAAGATAGGTATTAAAGCAGAACTAAGCGGAAGAAATGATTTAACTATTGATGGAAAAAAGTTTTCAGGAAATGCTCAAAGTTTACATAAAGGGAGGATATTGCATCACGGAACCTTATTGTTTAATTCTGATTTAGATGTTGTTAGTAAGGCATTAAATGTAAAAGCAGATAAAATTAAATCAAAAGGTATTAAATCAGTAAGAAGTAGAGTTACAAATATAAGTGATTATTTAGATAAAAGTATAGAAATAGGTGAATTTAAAGATATACTTTTAAAAAATTTATTTGAAGAAAATGATCTTCAAGAATATATTATTACAGAAGATGACCTAAAGGCCATCAATGAGCTTAAAGATAACAAATATAATACATGGGAGTGGATATATGGAAAATCTCCCAAGTTTAACTTTAAGAGCTCTAAGTGGTTCACAAACGGAAATATAGAAGTTTTACTTAATGTAAAGGGCGGAATAATTACAGATTGTAAAATTTACGGAGATTTCCTAGCGTTATATGGTATCGATGAGGTAGAAAAAAATATTTGTGGGCTTCAATATGAAGAAAATGTTATTGAAAATTTAATAAAGAGCTTTGATTTAGTAAAATACTTCGGAAACATCACACTTGAAGAGGTCCTAAGTTGCTTTTTTAATTAATTTAGATAAAAAGTTATTATAACTATAATAATTTTTTATAAATTTAATAGTAAAGGGGAAGCTTATATGGAAAGTGGAATGTTAAAACCGACAGAATTATGTGATGCATCCATAGGTGGAGGTTGCGGTAAAGCCAAGTTAACGGTATTACAACAGACTGTTCTTGGCATTATGGCAGGTATCTTTATAGCACTAGGGGGAGCAGCTTCAGCTGTTGCTTCGCATAGTGTAACTAACGTAGGATTGGCAAAGTTTGTAGGAGGGGCTATATTTCCTGTAGGACTTATATTAGTAATAATATGTGGAGCAGAACTGTTCACAGGAAATTGCCTTATGGTTGTACCCCTTATGGACAAAAAAATAAGCTTTAAAGATTTAATAAGAAACTGGGTAGTAGTATACATTGGAAACTTTATAGGTTCAGTACTTTTAGCATTCTTAGTTTTCGAATCAGGGATGCTTACTATGAGCTCAGGAAAACTAGGAGGAACTGTAATAAAGGTTGCCTCAACAAAGGCAGGTTTACCATTTGCTACAGCATTCGCAAGTGCAATATTATGTAATTTACTTGTTTGTCTTGCTGTCTGGGGAGCGGCAGCGGCTAAAGATGTTGTAGGAAAAATAGCTATAGCATGGTTCCCTATAATGGCTTTTGTAACCTGCGGCTTTGAACACTGTGTTGCTAATATGTATTTTCTAATGGTAGGTCTTTTCGCTAAATCCAATCCAGTCTTTGCCCAAGCCTCTGGTTTAACTCCAGATAAGATGGTAAATGGATCTGGAATTATTCACAATTTAATACCTGTAACTCTTGGCAATATGGTGGGAGGTGTAATTTTAGTAGGTTTTACTTATTATATAGCATATAAGTATGCCCCTGCTTTAAGTGAGAAAAGTAAGAGTAATTTAACACAAGCAAACGTTAATTAGATTAGGTTTTGGATTTATATTTTAGATAGTTTTTTGGACAATTCCTTAGAAATTCAGAGTATACGAGAAATATGATAAGTACAGACAGTATAAACATATGAAAAAAATCTAATTTTAAAGGTTTTCATCCTTGAAGGATAAAATAATATGTGTTAAACTTAGAGCATAAAGTTAATTAAATTAAATACTAAGGCAGAGTTTTAGAGAGCCAAATTTTAAGATACAGGTACAACTGTATCTTGGATTTGAGCTCTTTTTTGTTTATATTTAAGGAGGTATATAAATATGTTTGATGTAACAATTATTGGAGCAGGAGTTATAGGATGTTCAATAGCTAGAGAACTATCAAAATATAATTTAAAAACTTGTGTGGTAGATAAAGATTCAGATGTTTCTAACGGAACTACAAAGGCTAATAGTGCCATAGTTCACGCTGGTTTTGATGCTAAGAGTGGTACTTTAAAAGGTAAATTAAATGCGTTAGGTAATGCAATGTTTGATAAGTTATCAGAGGAATTAGATTTTCCCTTTAAGAGAATTGGTTCACTAGTTTTATGTTTTGATGAAAATGATATAAATAAGCTTTATGAATTAAAGGAACAGGGAGAGAAAAATGGAGTTCCCAATCTTCAGGTTTTAGATGGAACTAGAGTAAGAGAATTAGAACCTAACACTAGTGATAAAGTAGCAGCAGCTTTATATGCGCCAACTGGTGCTATAGTATGCCCTTATGAGATGACTATAGCCCTAGCTGAAAATGCTTATACTAATGGAGTTGAATTTTTATTTGAAACGGAAGTAACAGATATAATAAAAGAAGATAGTTATATATTAAAAACAAATAAGGGCGACATAAAGACTAAGTTAGTAATAAATGCTGCAGGAGTATTTGCAGATGAAATAAACAATATGGTAAGTGAAAATAAAATCAGTATAGTTCCTAGAAAGGGTGAGTACTGTTTATTCGATAAGGCTGCAGGAGATACAGTTTCAAGAACTATATTCCAGCTGCCAGGTAAGATGGGAAAAGGTGTATTAGTTACACCGACAGTAGATGGTAACTTACTAATAGGACCTAATGCTACAGAAATAGAAGATAAAAATGATTTAACTACAACTAATGAGGGAATTGATGAAATATTAAGTAAGGCTTCACTTAGTATAAATCAGATACCAATGAGACAAGTAATCACTTCCTTTTCAGGGCTAAGAGCTCATAGTGTAGTGGATGACTTTATAATAGAAGAGCTAAAAGATGCAGAAAACTTTATTAATGCAGCAGGTATCGAATCACCAGGACTTTCAAGTGCTCCAGCTATCGGAGAAATGGTTAGAGATATAGTTATAGGAAAGCTAAATCCTGAGAAAAATGGGACATTTAATCCTATAAGAAAGGGAATACCTAAGTTTAGAGAGTTAGACAATGAAGAGAGAAAGAAGCTTATAGAGAAAGACTCAAGATATGGAAAAATAGTTTGTAGATGTGAAACAGTTACTGAAGGAGAAATAATCAGTGCTATAAGAAGACCAGTAGGTGCGAAGACATTAGACGGTGTTAAGAGAAGAACTAGAGCTGGAATGGGAAGATGTCAAGCAGGCTTCTGTGCAACAAAGATAGTTGAGATTTTATCAAGAGAGCTTAATGTTTCTCCAACAGAGGTAACTAAATTTGGAGGAAACTCTAATGTTTTAGTTGGAAAAGACAAAGAGACTATTTAATTTCACTTTAAAGATAAACTAAGGTTTTTATGATAAGGTTTTAAAGTAATTGTTAAATATGAATTAGAATTGTCGGAGGTTTAGAGATATGCAAGAATTTGATATAGTAATAATCGGCGGAGGTCCAGCAGGACTTGCAGCGGCCATTTCAGCAAAAGAAGAAGGAATAGACAGCATATTAATACTAGAAAGAGATACCCAATTAGGGGGGATATTAAATCAATGTATTCATAACGGATTTGGCCTTCATACTTTTAAGGAAGAGCTAACAGGACCTGAATATGCACAAAGATTTATAGATAAAGTAGAAGATATGAAAATACCATATAAACTGAACACTATGGTATTAGACTTGAATAAAGATAAGGTTATTACAGCGGTTAATGAAGAAGATGGAATACTTGAAATAAAGGCTAGAGCTGTAGTTCTAGCTATGGGTTGTAGAGAAAGACCAAGAGGAGCAATAAATATACCAGGAAGCAGATCAGCAGGAATATATACTGCAGGATCAGCCCAAAAATTTGTAAATATTGAGGGATATATGCCTGGCAAGGAAGTGGTTATACTTGGATCAGGAGATATAGGCCTTATAATGGCAAGAAGAATGACACTTGAAGGAGCAAAGGTTAAGGCTGTAGTTGAGCTTATGCCTTATTCAAGTGGTCTTAAGAGAAACATAGTTCAATGCTTAGATGACTTTGATATACCACTAAAGTTAAGTCATACTGTAACAGACATAAAAGGCAAGGATAGAGTTGAAGGAGTAACTATTGCAAAGGTTGATGAAAATAGAAAGCCTATAAAAGGAAGTGAAGAGTTTATTCCTTGTGATACATTACTTTTATCCGTTGGTCTTCTTCCAGAAAATGAACTTTCAAGAACTGCAGAAGTTAAGTTGTCTAATATAACAGGTGGACCAGAAGTGGATGAAAGTTTAGAAACAAATATAGAAGGTATATTTGCTTGTGGAAATGTGCTTCATGTTCATGATTTAGTAGATAATGTTTCGGTAGAAAGCTCTAATGCTGGAAGAAACGCAGCTCAGTATGCTAAAGGTAAGAGATTTGACGGTAAAAAGATAGAAGTTATAGCTACAGAAGGCGCTAGATATACAGTGCCAAAGGCTATTAATCCTAAAAATATTGAAAAAGCAGCAGAAGTTAGATTTAGAGTTGGAGATGTATTTAAAGATAGTTTCGTATCAGTTTATTTTGATGATGTTAGAGAAATGCATATAAAGAAGAGAGTATTAGCACCAGGTGAAATGGAGACTGTGAAACTTACAAAGGCAATGTTTGAAAAATATCCTAACTGTGAAAAGATAACAATTAAGGTGGAAGGAGAGTAATAGATATGAGAGAACTAATATGCATAGGATGTCCTATAGGATGTCAGCTTGCAGTTAAGCTACAGGGAAATGAAGTTGTGGAAGTTACAGGTAATACCTGCAAAAGAGGAGAAGACTATGCTAAAAAGGAATGTACTAATCCTACTAGAATAGTAACTTCTTCTGTATGTGTAGAAGATGGAGACATTGACATGGTAGCTGTTAAGACTGAAAGTGATATACCAAAGGATAAAATCTTCGACTGTATCAAAGAACTAAAGGGAATAGTAGTAAAGGCACCTGTAAATATTGGAGATGTAATAGTTGAAAATGTACTTGGAACTGGTGTAAATATTATAGCTACAAAAAAGATAATTAAAGTAGAGAAAAAAATAGATAAAATTGCTTAATAATAAAGCCGGCAGGTACAGGTTACTGTATCTGCTGGTTTTTATTTGTAATAGTACTTTCTAAATATTACTGTAAATACTATAATAGTAGTAGGAAGAGGAGGGAAAATTAAAAATGAATGAAAATGAATTGAAAAGGATAATAGAGGAGATAAGTTCCTTTGAACAGTTGAAGCTTTCTAATATCCCTGATATAGATTTGTATATGGATCAAGTAACTACCTTCATTGATGAGAAGCTCGGTTACTTAAAGAGAAACGAAAAGGACAGCATTCTTACAAAAACAATGATAAATAATTACACCAAAGCTGGAATAGTAATACCTCCTAAAAAGAAAAAGTATTCCAAACAACATATGATACTTATCATTCTAACCTACTATCTAAAGCAAGTCCTCTCAATAAGTGATATACAAAGTCTACTATCTCCAATTGTTCAGTCTATAAACTCTGGGAAAATCCATGAGCTAAATGTAGAAGATATATATAATAAGTTTTTAGAAATAGAGAGAGATGAAATTGCAAGCTTTAAAGGTGAGTTTGAAGATAAGCTTAGTCTAGAATTAGCAGATGACCTCAGCGAAGCGGAGGTTGAGTCTGAGGAGAAACTAGAACAGGATTTAGAAGAAGATACTCATGATTTAGATGATAAAGAAAAAGATATCAGTAACTTAATAATGACAGTAATAACTCTAGTAGTAAGGTCAAGCATACAAAAAAGAATGGCGGAAAAGATAATTGATGAACTACTTAATGAAAATAAATAAGGCTAAAGATATAACTTTTATCTTTAGCCTTAAAATAAATTCTTAAAGCAGTTTCTACATATTGCTGTTTTGCCCTTATTTGCAGATATTGATTCCTCTTTTTTTATAGATTTACCACATACTTCACAAAAGAACTTGTTTTGATTAGTACTAGAATGACAAGCAGAGGTTTTTGTGGATAAAGAGGAAGCTTTTTTTCTATTCGGAGGGGGAGAATAGTTGATAGGGTTGTCCTCTACTTCTTTTTTCACTACTTTATATTCAATTGAATAGGTGCTTTCTCCAAAAAGATCCAATTCAAACCTTGGGTTTTCTTCGTCATAAAACTCTTCTATTATAATTCTTCGTATCTGAGCATCATTGATTATAAGACCACTTTTTTCAATACCATCAAAAATGCTTTTAGTAATATTATTAGTATCAGGGTGTCTTTTTCTACTTTTGTAGTAAACCTTTAACACTGCTATTAAGGCCTCTGTAAGCACTTTGCCAGGATTCTGACGTCGGGTTTCGTATGCTATTTGTTCCTCATAGTGGGCATACCTATCGTGGTATTTACCAGAGTTATAAGGCAGTATAGCTCTACCATTAATATTAAAAAGTTTAAAATTTGATTTTGATATAGGAGAGCCCTTCACTATAACCTTTGCGTAATTATCATTCATAATTTATCCCTTCTTTTACTTTTGTCCATAAAAGCTTTTATTCCATACAATTATAGCATAATATTTAATGGGATAGTGGATAGAATAATTTACAACTGAAAATCAATACTAAATGGCTATTGTCAATTGTCAACAGTCATTTGTATGAAGTATAATATTTGTTAGTATTGCTAATTAAAATAAAGTGAGGGAAAAGCCATGGATAAGGATATAAAGATACTTGCACTAGAGAGCAGTTGTGATGAAACTTCAGCAGCTGTTGTAGTTAATGGAAGAGAAGTGTTATCAAATATAATATCATCTCAAATAGATATACACACTAAATTTGGAGGGGTAGTGCCTGAGGTTGCATCTAGAAAACATGTGGAAGTTGTTTCAGTTGTTGTACAGGAGGCTTTAGATAAAGCAGGAGTAACTTTAGAGGAGATAGATGCCATAGGAGTTACTTATGGACCAGGACTGGTTGGCGCTCTTTTGGTAGGGGTTCAATATGCAAAGGGATTAGCTTATGCGACAGGAAAACCTTTAATTGGCGTTAACCACATAGAAGGACATATATGTGCTAATTTCATACAACATAAAGATCTAGAACCACCTTTTGTATGTCTTGTTGTTTCAGGTGGGCACACCTTTATTGTGTATATGAAAGACTATGGTGAGTTCGAAATTTTAGGACAGACAAGAGACGATGCAGCTGGGGAGGCTTATGACAAAGTAGCTAGGGCAATAGGACTTGGTTATCCTGGTGGGCCTAAAATTGATAAGATTTCAAAAGAAGGGAATCCAGATGCCATTAAATTTCCTAGAGCGAACTTTCATGATGATAGTTCATTAGATTTTTCCTTTAGTGGAGTTAAATCTGCGGTATTAAACTATTTAAATCAGATGGAAATGAAGGGTGAAGAAATAAATAGGGCAGATGTTGCTGCATCTTTCCAAAAAGCAGTGGTAAGCTTCTTAGTAGATAACGCTATGAAGGCTTGTAAGCTAAGGGGAGTTAGTAAAATAGCAGTTGCAGGTGGAGTGGCATCAAACAGCTGTCTAAGAGAAAGTCTAATTAATGAAGGCGAGAAAAGGGATATAAATGTACTATTTCCTGAATTTATACTCTGTACTGATAACGCAGCTATGATAGGTAGTGCAGCATATTTTGAATATACAAAAGGAAGAACAGCAGAGTTAACATTGAATGCCATTCCTAATTTAAAGCTTGGTGAAAGATAAGGCTGAGCAAGTATTCAATTTTTATAATTTACTCAAACCTGTATAAGGTTTGAGTAAATTTTTTTTTATATAATGATAAAAATAAGTAAACAGAAACAATAGAGTATCACAAATACCGATTAGAGTATACTGTTTACAAAATAAAGTATATGCTATATAATGGATGTGTGAAAGGGATGATTACGATATAGCTTTAAAGTTGCATTGTTATTTTATAAAGAAAATTAACACAATATTTAAAAGTGTAGACATGCCCTAAATGTGCTAGTAGTTAAATATAATACTAACAACAGCTTTTTTATTCAAAAGTGCAAGTAAAAAAATTTTTAAATGCAATTGAAATAATTTTAATGCTTGTATATAATATTATTATCTTGTTAATATTTATTATGATTTCTTAATAATTATTCAATATACGTAATTTTTATGAAAAGGGGCTGAGGAATTTGGTTAAAAAGTTTAAAAGAGTTCTTGTAGCTAATAGAGGAGAAATTGCAATAAGAATCTTCAGAGCATGTCAGGAACTAGGTATAAGAACAGTTGCTATATATTCAGATGAAGATAAGCGTTCACTTTTTAGAACAAAAGCAGATGAAGCTTATCTAATAGGAAAAAATAAAGGGCCGGTAGAGGCCTATTTAAATATTGATGAAATAATTAGTCTTGCTCTTAAGAAAGGCGTTGATGCAATACACCCAGGTTATGGATTTTTATCAGAAAACGCTGAATTTGCGAGAAAATGTCAAGAGGCTGGTATTGAATTTATAGGACCAACTTCAGAAATGATGGAGAATCTTGGAGATAAGATTAAATCCAAGATTGTAGCTCAAAATGCAGGAGTACCTACGATTCCAGGAGTAGAAAAACCTATAGAATCAGAAGAAGAAGCAGTAGAATTTGCTAGAAGCTGTGGTTACCCTGTAATGTTAAAGGCAGCTGCAGGTGGTGGCGGCAGAGGGATGAGAATAGTAACAAAGGAAGATGAGCTTATTTCTTCATACAGAAGTGCTAAAAACGAAGCAAAAAAGGCTTTTGGAATAGATGATGTATTCATCGAAAAGTATCTTGAAAAACCAAAGCATATAGAAGTACAGATACTTGCAGATAAATATGGCAATGTGGTTCATCTCTTTGAAAGAGATTGTTCAATACAGAGAAGGCATCAAAAGGTTGTAGAGTTTACTCCAGCTATAGCTTTACCTGAGGAAAAGAGAAAAGCTATATGCGAAGATGCACTAAAAATAGCTCAATATGTAGGATACAGAAGTGCAGGAACTCTAGAATTTCTTGTAGATAAAAATGGAAATCATTATTTTATAGAGATGAATCCGAGAATACAGGTTGAACATACAGTAACAGAAATGGTTACTGGAATAGATATTGTTCAAAGTCAAATTTTAATAGCAGAAGGTTATTCTTTAGGTTCAGAAGAACTTGGCATAGGCTCACAGGAAGATATAAAGCCTAGAGGTTTCGCTATTCAGTGTAGAGTAACTACAGAAGACCCTTCTAATAACTTTGCACCAGACACCGGAAAAATTGATGTATATAGAACAGGATCTGGTTTTGGAATAAGACTTGATGGAGGTAATGGATTCACTGGTGCTGTTATAAGCCCTTACTATGACAGCCTTTTGGTTAAAACTACGTCATGGTCAAGAACATTCCAGGATGCAATAAGAAAGTCAATTCGTTCTATAAAGGAGATGACAATCTCTGGAGTAAAAACAAATGTTGATTTTCTAATAAATGTGTTAAACCATGAACAATTTGCAAAGGGTATATGTGATACTAACTTTATAGCAGATAACCCTGAGCTCTTTGATATATCACCAAGAACAGATGATGAGTTAAGAGTACTAAGATTTATTGGTGAGAAGGTAGTTAATGAAACTCATGGACAAAAAACAGATTTTGATGTTCCTGTAGTGCCAAAAGTAGATATAAGTGAGCCTTTAAGAGGAACAAAACAAATACTAGATGAGCAAGGTCCTGAAGGACTTGTTAACTGGATTAAGGATCAAAACAAGTTACTTTTAACAGATACAACGATGAGAGATGCTCATCAATCGCTTATGGCTACAAGAATGAGAACAAAGGATATGCTAAAAATTGCAAAAGCTCAATCAGTACTTGGTAAGGATTTATTCTCCATGGAAATGTGGGGAGGTGCAACTTTTGATGTTGCCTATAGATTCTTAAAGGAGTGTCCTTGGGAAAGGCTTACTGAATTAAGAAAGAAAGTTCCTAACGTATTATTCCAAATGCTTATAAGAGGAGCAAATGCTGTAGGATATAAGAATTACCCAGACAATGTAATAAGAGAATTTATAAAGGAATCTGCAGAGTCAGGAATAGATGTATTTAGAATATTTGACTCATTAAACTGGTTAAAGGGAATGGAAGTGGCTATTGACGAGACCTTAAAACAAAATAAGGTAGCAGAAGCATGTATGTGCTATACCGGCGACATTCTTGATGAGTCTAGAGATAAATATACCTTAGAATATTATATAAAGCTTGCTAAAGAAATTGAGAAGACAGGAGCTCATATTCTTGGAATAAAGGATATGTCAGCTTTACTAAAGCCTTATGCAGCACTAAAACTTATAAGGGCGTTGAAGAATGAAATATCTATACCAATTCATCTTCATACACATGATACTACAGGAAATGGCGTAGCAACAGTGCTTATGGCAGCGCATGCAGGAGTGGATATTGTAGATACTGCTTTTAATAGCTTATCAGGACTTACAAGTCAACCAGCACTAAACTCTGTAGTTGCAGCGTTAAAAAATACAGAGAGAGATACAGGTATAGATTTAGATGGTCTTCAAAAGTTATCTGATTACTGGAGTGCTGTTAGACCGGTTTACAGTCAGTTTGAATCAGGACTGAAAACAGGAAGTGCAGAAATATATAAGTATGAAATACCAGGAGGACAGTATTCTAACCTTAAACCTCAAGTTGAAAGCTTTGGCTTAGGTCATAGATTTGATGAAGTAAAAGAGATGTTTAGAGAAGTAAACCATATGGTTGGGGATATTGTAAAAGTTACTCCTTCTTCTAAGATGGTTGGAGACTTAGCTATATTTATGGTGCAAAATGATTTAACAACTGAGAATATATGTGAAAAGGCTAAAAATATGAGTTTCCCTGATTCTGCTGTATCATACTTTAAAGGTATGATGGGTCAGCCAATGGGAGGATTTCCAAAGGATCTTCAGAAGATAGTATTAAAAGAAGAGAAACCTATCACATGTAGGCCAGGAGAAATGTTACCAGATGAAGATTTTAGTAAGATAAAGAATTATCTAGAAGAAAAGCACAAAATAGAAGCCACTAACAAAGAATCGCTGAGCTATGCTTTATATCCAGATGTGTTTGAAAACTACCTTAAGTACATCAAAGAAAACGGAGATTTTAGCCGTATGGGAAGTGATGTATTCTTCCATGGCTTACGAGAAGGTGAAACTTCAGAAATTGAAATAGCTGAAGGTAAAACTCTAATTGTTCAGCTTATGGAAATAGGAAAAATTGATTTACAGGGAAATAGAACTGTGGTCTTTGAGGTTAACGGTAACAGAAGGGATATAAAAATAAAAGATAAGTCTAGCAACTCTGCAGCTCAAGGGCGTGAAGAGACAATGATTATGGCTGATTCAGAAAATAGCCTAGAAATAGGTGCAAGTATTCCTGGAAATATATTAAAGATACTTGTAAAAGAAGGGGATACAGTAAAAGAAGGAGACAGCTTGATTGTAATTGAAGCTATGAAGATGGAAACCAATATTGCGGCAGCTGTTTCAGGAGTTGTTGAAACAATATTTGTTAAGGAAGGACAACAGGCTAAGTCAGGACAGTTATTAATTAAACTTAAATAAAAATTTTATATAATAACAGATATACCAAAAAAGACTTTGCTCTAATTAAAGAGTAAGGTCTTTTTTATTGGAAAATAATCAATGTTATATTAAAATATGCTTAAATGGATATAAATTTAGGTATATTTAACCAGAACCAATGTATGATAGAATATAATATATCATAAGACAGTTAGGAATAATAATACATAGGTCAGTTGACATATTACTTACGTAGTAGTAAGAAAAAATGTCTAGTAGCAGTAAAAGAAAAAGTAGTAAATTCCTAAGTGATATATCTTAACTTAAGAAATATGGAGAGTGGTAAATTTGGATAAGAAAGTAGGATTTTTAGGCTGTGGAAATATGGCTCAGGCTATTATAGGAGGAATAATAAGATCTAAATTAGTAAATTGTGATAATGTTGCTGCTAGTGGTGTTCGTGAGGAACAGTTAAGAAAGATAAAAGAGAAATATGGTATCAGAGCTACTGATGATAATAAAGAACTGGCTCAGTTTTCTGATATATTGTTTTTAGCAGTAAAACCAGAAAAATACGAAATTGTGGCAGAAGAAATAAAAGAAGCTATAAAAGATGAAGTTATCATAGTAACAATGGCACCAGGAATAAGTACTAAGGATATGGAAGTTTTCTTTGATAAAAAGATAAAAGTTGTTAGAACAATGCCAAATACTCCTGCACTTGTAGGCGAGGGCATGACAGCAGTATGCCATAATGATGAGATATGCAAAGAGGAGTTGGAACAGGTTATTAAAATTCTGGAGAGCTTTGGAAAGGTTCAGATAATAGATGAAAAACTTATGGATGTAATTCCTGCTGTAAGTGGCTCATCCCCTGCCTATGTGTATATGTTTATCGAAGCTTTAGCAGAAGGCGGTGTTCTGAGAGGGTTGACTTGGGATCAAGCATATAAGTTAGCGGCTCAGGCTGTACTAGGTTCAGCAAAAATGGTATTAGAAACAGGGGAGCATCCAGCTGTATTGAGAGATAAGGTTTGTTCTCCTGGAGGAACTACTATAGCTTCAGTATATAGTCTTGAGAAAAATAATTTTAAGGGAACTATTATAGAGGCTATGGAGAAATGCACTGAAAAGATAATTGATATGTCTAAAAATAAATAAAGAAAAGCTGAATATCTTTAATATATTTCAATTCAAAAGGAAAAAATAAAAAAAAGTAGGTTCATAATAAATTAGAATATATAGTAAGATTTGAAATTAATAACATTAAGTCTTTGAAAGGGGCAGAGTAATGGAACTAGGGAATATTTATAACGGGTTTAAATTATTAGAAGAGAACAATATTGATGAAATTAATTCTACAGGTATGTTGTTTGAACATGAGAAAACAGGAGCTAAACTATTTTACTTAAAGAATGATGATGATAACAAGGTGTTTTCTATAAGCTTTAGAACACCGCCTACAGATAGTACAGGGGTACCGCATATACTAGAGCACTCTGTACTTTGTGGATCAAGAAAGTTTCCTGTGAAGGAACCCTTTGTAGAGCTAGTAAAAGGTTCTTTAAATACTTTTTTAAATGCTTTTACGTTCCCGGATAAAACTATGTATCCAGTAGCAAGCACGAATGACAAGGACTTCAAAAATTTGATGGATGTATATTTAGATGCTGTTTTCTATCCAAACATATATAAGTATCCAGAGATTATGATGCAGGAAGGATGGCATTATGATTTGCAGGATAAGGATGGAGAACTTACCTATAAGGGTGTGGTTTATAACGAAATGAAGGGAGCTTTCTCATCTCCAGAATCAATACTGTTTAGAAAAATATCAGAATCACTTTTCCCAGATACTCAATATGGAGTTGAATCCGGTGGAGATCCTGATGTTATACCAGAGTTAACGCAGCAGCAGTTTCTAGATTTTCACAAAAGATACTATCACCCATCTAATAGTTATATATATCTGTACGGTAATATAGATATATCAGAAAAATTAAAGTTTATAGATGAAGAGTATCTAAATAATTTTGAAAGGATTCAGGTGGATTCTCAATTAAACATTCAAAAACCTTTTGAAAAGCAGAGAGAGGTAATTATAGAATATCCTATATCTAGTACTGAAAAGGAAGAAGATAAGACATTTTTAAGTATGAACTTTGCAGTTGGTAAAGCAACAGATGATGAATTGTACTTAGCCTTTGATATTCTTGAACATCTTTTACTAGAGACACCATCATCACCACTTAAGAAGGCGTTAATCGATGCGAATATAGGTAAGGATGTTTTTGGGTCTTTTGAAGGTGGTATGCTTCAGCCTATGTTCAGTATTGTTGTAAAAAGTTCAAATGAAAAAGAAAAAGATAAGTTTAAGAGTATCGTTACAGAAACTCTAACTAAGCTTGTTAAAGAAGGTATAGATAAAAAGCTCATAGAAGCTTCTATAAATATAAAGGAATTCAAACTAAGGGAAGCTGACTATCATGGATATCCTACAGGACTTATATATAGCATGAAGGCTATGGATAGCTGGCTTTATGATGAAAAGCCTTGGGAGCATTTAGCTTTTGAAAATATACTAAAGAAGATAAAAACTGCTTTAACTACAAATTACTTTGAAAGTATGATAGAAAAGTATTTACTTGATAATAATCATAGTTCAGTTCTTATTGTAAAACCTGCAAAGGGATTAGCAGAAAAGAAAGAAGCAGATTTAAAGAAAAGGTTAGAAGAATATAGAAAAAGTTTAAGTGATAAGGAAATTGAAGAAATTATAAATAATACTAAGCTGCTAGAAAAAAGACAGACTACTTCTGATTCTCCGGAGGAGTTAACAAAGATACCACTATTATCAATAAAGGATATTGATCCTAAGGCAAAGAGATTACCTTTAGAGGAGAAAGAGGAGCAGGGAATAAAGATACTTCACCACTCTGTATTTACTAATGGAATAGCCTATGTAAATATGTACTTTGATACACAGGGAGTTAACGAAGAACAAATACCTTATATATCACTATTAAGTACTATAATGGGTAAAGTAAGCACTGAAAAATATAATTATGAGGACTTAGCTAAAGAAATTAATATTAACACTGGTGGTATAAGACATACTGCTCAGGCTTATTATGAGACTGGTGATGCTGAGAAGTTTTACCCTAAGTTTGTAATAAGGTCTAAGGTTCTATTAGAAAATATATCAAAGCTATCACAGTTACTAGGTGAAATAATTAGCCATACTAGATTTGATGAACATAAACGCTTAAAAGAAATAATCCAGGAAACAAAATCACGTATGGAGATGATAATTTTTGATAGAGGCCATGTAGTAGCGGCAAATCACCTATTCTCATATTTTTCACCAATAGGCAGGTATGAGGATATACTCAGTGGGTTGTCTTTCTATAAGTTTATTGTAGAATTAGAAAAAAACTTTGACGATAGGGTAGAAGAATTAGTTAAAAACCTACAAGAAGTGTCTAAAGTTATTTTCAATAAAAATAACTTGCTTTTAAGTGTTACTCTTGAAGAAAAAGACTACGAGGAATTTAATAAAAACTTTGGATCATTATACAGTGAGCTGGGAAATGAATATATAAAACCAACAGAATATAAATTCAAATTTGAAGCCAAAAATGAAGGGTTAATGACCTCGGGAAAGGTTCAGTATGTTGCTAAAGCTTATAACTTTATGAAGTTAGGATATTCTTATAATGGAAGTCTTCAGGTTCTAAGAGCTATAGCAAACTATGATTATCTATGGAATAGAGTACGTGTACAGGGAGGAGCATACGGTAGTTTTTCTTCCTTCCAAAGAAACGGTAATACCTTCTTTACTTCTTACCGTGATCCAAACTTAGATAATACACTAAAGATTTACCAAGAAGCAGGGGATTACTTCAAGAAATTTGAGGCAGATGATAGACAGATGACTAAGTATATTATTGGAACTATATCAGATTTAGATTTTCCGTTAACTCCTTCAATGAAAGGTGAACGTGCAGCTGAAAACTATATAAAACATTTTACACATGAAGATATACAAAGAGAAAGAGAAGAGATATTAGCCACTAAGGTTGAAGATATACGCAAATTCGGAGACCTAGTTTCAGATGTAATGAAACAAAATTACCTATGTGTATTAGGAAATGAAGATAGAATCAAAGAAAATAAAGAACTCTTTAATGAATTAGTAACATTATTCGAGTAAAAAAATCCACAATGTGAATCTTTTTATATTCACATTGTGGATTTCTCTTTTTAATAAGTTAAATAGCGTGGCTACCAGAGGAATTCATATTCTTCAAGTCTTTTATCCATGCTCTTACGCTTTCTATTATTATAAATAAAACCATAATTATCAGCACGAAGGAAAGCACTGCTAGAAGCATCTTACCTTGTGGTAGGTAATTTTGGAATATATTTAGTAATGCTGCATCTACAGTTATTATAGTTATGATAACCATTGGTATTGCAGTAATAAGGCCGTATATAGGTTTGCTATGCCTTATTATAACTGTAGTGCCTATAGCAAAGGCTATAGCTGCAAGCATTTGGTTTGCTGTTCCAAATAGAGGCCATATAGTTGATACGTTTCCGGTATACAATAGATAGCCCCAACTAAAGGAAATTAATGCACTAAAGAGTACCATGTTAAATACTGAATTTTTATTTTCAAAAGGTTTATAAAACTTTCCGCATAAATCTTGAAGAAGATATCTTCCTATTCTAGTACCAGCGTCTATTGTAGTCAATATAAATAACGCTTCAAACATTATACAGAAGTGATACCAGTAGGACATTAAATGTTCAAGTCCTGGAATCTTATAGAATACATAGGACATACCTACAGCAAGAGATACCGCTCCACCAGGTCTACCGGCAAGGTTCTCACCAACCATTTGTGAAAGCATTGGAAGTTCACTAGGAACCATGCCAAGCTTAGCAAATACAGCAGGAGTTGAGTTTATAGCAAAATAATCAGCAGTTGGAAGACAAGTTGCTGCAATTAATGCCATCATTCCTACGAAGCATTCCAAAAGCATAGCACCAAAACCTATTGGAAGTATATCTTTTTCGCTTGAAATTAATTTAGGAGTCGTACCAGAACTTATTAATGCATGGAAGCCGGATAAAGCACCGCAGGCTATTGTTATAAATAGGAACGGGAATACTTTACCAGGGATAACAGGTCCGCCACCATGTATAAAACTAGTTACAGCTGGCATTTGAACAACTGGTCTAACAATCAATATACCAATAGCTAAGAAACCTACAACACCAAGCTTCATGTATGTGCTTAAATAGTCTCTAGGAAGTAGTAGTAGCCATACAGGAAGGGCTGCTGCACAAAAACCGTATAATGCTAGTATAATTGACATTTGTTTAGCATTAAAGGTTAAAAATGGAGCTAAGGCAGTATGTTGAATAAATGGTCCTAGTATAACGCCTAGTAGTATAAGAGCCATACCAATTACAGTAGCTTCAGCAATTTTACCAGGTCTTAAGAATTTTAAGTATAATCCAATTAGTATAGCAACTGGGATAGTGAATCCAACGGTGAAGGTACCCCAAGGACTGTTATAAAGTGAGTTAACAACTGGAAGTCCAAGACCAGCCATTGCAATTATTAATATAAATAGAACTGCAATTGATGTAACAAAGCCCATTTTTGCACCAAAATTTGCTCTAGCGATTTCAGCTATGGATTGTCCATCCTGTCTAACAGAAGCAAACAATAAAACCATATCGTGAACAGCACCAGCAAAAACACCACCGATTAAAATCCAAAGTGTACCTGGAAGGTAACCGTATTGTGCTGCAAGGACTGGTCCTATCAGTGGTCCAGCACCAGCTATAGCTGCGAAGTGGTGACCAAGGAGTACCCATTTGTTTGTAGGTACGTAATCTCGACCATCCTCATGAACTTTCGATGGAACTTCTCTAGTTTCATCAGTAACCAATACCTTTGCTGCTATAAATGCACCATAAAGTCTGTAACCTAAAATTAAGACAAGAGCAGCTATTATTACAAGAACTATTGAATTCATAAAAAACCCCCCTTTAGTTATTAAGTAGAATATTCTAATAATTCTTACTATAATAATAATATTACTTTTGAAGGTAGTAAAATATATTTATTGGGTGATTAGGTAAAAAAAGGGGGTGAATGGTTAAATAGCTATTCCGTTTAGCAGTTATAAAAAATCCCCCCTATACTTTCTGCCAAAGTATAGGGGGAAATTTTAATTGTTAGAAATTAACTAAAAGGATAGATTTGTTTGCTAAACGGCTTGGTTACTATTTTTAATTTTATTTGAAGATTGATTGCTAAGTTCTTTAATCCAAACCTTTATACTCTCCACAATAATTATAATCATCATTATTATAAGTACTCCGGAAAGACCTGCTAGTAGATTTTGATGTTTTGGTAAATAATTTGAGAATATATTAGTAACGATAGCCGTTAAAGTTGTTATAGCAACGAAAGTCATAGGAATTATAGTTATAGGAGCATATTTTTGTTTACCCATTTTAATCAGTACTGTTGTACTTATTGCAAAGGCTATAGTTGCAAGGGTCTGATTTGCTGTACCAAAAAGTGGCCATATCGTTGATATATTTCCTGTAAATAGCAGGTATCCCCAAGTAAAGGACATAAGTGCACTAAAGAATATTATATTAAACCAGGAATCTTTTCGAGCTAATGGTTTGTAAGCTTGACCGAATAAATCCTGTAATAGATATCTTCCTATTCTAGTACCAGAATCTATTGTAGTTAATATAAATAGGGCCTCAAACATTATGCAGAAATGGTACCAGTAAGCCATAAGTCCTTTGAACCCAGGAATTTTGTAGAAGATATAAGACATACCTACAGCAAGAGACACTGAACCACCAGGTCTTCCAGCAAGCTCTTCTCCAACCATTTGAGAGAGCATTGGCAATTCCTTTGGAATCATATTAAGTTTAGCAAATAAAGCAGGAGCTGAATTTATAGCAAAATAATCGGCAGTTGGAAGACAAGTTGCAGCGATTAGTGCCATTAAAGCTATAAAAGATTCAATAACCATTGAGCCAAAACCTATTGGAAGTATATCCTTTTCATTGGCAATGAGTTTTGGTGTTGTACCAGAGCTTATAAGAGCGTGGAAACCTGATAAAGCACCACAGGCTATTGTTATAAATAGGAATGGAAATACTTTACCTGGAACAATTGGGCCACCACCATGGACAAATTGAGTAACAGCAGGCATCTGAACTGTTGGTCGAACAATTACTATACCAACGGCAAGAGCACCTATAACTCCTAGTTTCATATATGTACTTAAGTAGTCTCTAGGAAGTAGCAGTAGCCATACTGGAAGAGCTGCTGCACAGAAACCGTAAATAGCTAGTATAATTGATAACTGTTTAGCATTGAAAGTTAAGTAAGGAGCTAAAGCTGTGTGTTGAATATATGGTCCAACAATAACACCGAATAAAATTAATGCCATACCTATAATTGTAGATTCACCAATCTTACCAGGTCTTAAAAATCTTAGGTATATACCAATAAGCATAGCAACTGGAATTGTAAATCCAACAGTAAAGGTGCCCCAAGGGCTGTTATAAAGTGAGTTAACAACAGGAAGTCCGAGTCCTGCCATAGTAATTATTAGAATGAATATAACTGCTAAAGATGTTATGAGTCCCATTCTTTTGCCTAGATTGGCTTTAGCAATTTCAGCAATGGATTGTCCATCATGTCTAACTGATGCAAACAATAAAATCATATCGTGAACTGCACCAGCAACTACACCACCGATTAAAATCCAAAGTGTGCCTGGAAGGTAACCGTATTGTGCTGCAAGAACTGGTCCTATAAGTGGTCCAGCACCAGCTATAGCAGCGAAGTGATGTCCTAGTAACACCCATTTGTTTGTAGGCACGTAATCTCGACCATCCTCGTGAACTTTTGCGGGCACATCTCTAGATTCATCTAAAGCTAGAACCTTTGCTGCTATGAATGCACCGTAAAGTCTGTAACCTAAGCTTAATACAAGAGCAGCGATAATAACTAGAATGATAGAATTCATATAATTTCCCCCTTTTAAAATATTTGTTGTATAAGATTTAGTAATTAAAAAAACAATGTAAATATTAAAATGATTTTTGGTATCGATTACGAATACTATAATACTATTTTATTATCTGTATATACACAAAAATATGCTAAATAGGTAAAAGTCGACAATGAACAGCAGAAATTAATCCTTAATTAGCATTAAAAGAATATAATTATTTTAATATTTTTATTTTGTTATATAATATAATGTATAAAGAATATTTATAATTATAAAACAAGGGGGAGGGCTATTTGATTTATATACAAATGCTAGAGCGAATGGCACTGATTGCCCTAGCAGCATATATATATAATCAATCTCACATTTTTAAAAATCTAATTAAGGACGAATTAACAGTTACAGACAAAGTAGGGATGATTGTATTTTTTAGTTTGTTAGGAATAATAGGTACTTATACAGGTATAGAATTAGAGCCCTATGCAATAGCCAATACAAGACCAATTGGAGCAATAGTTGCTGGGTATGTAGGGGGCCCTATAGTAGGAGTAATTGTAGGGGCAATTTCAGGAACACACAGATACTTGCTGGGAGGGTTTACAGCTTTGGCCTGTGGTATAGCGGCAGTTGTTGAGGGGCTTACAGGAGCTCTAGCTAGGAAATATTCTAAGGATGGCGCTTTTAGCGTAAGAAGTGCTTTTATAGGTGGGATAGTTGCAGAGTGTATGCAGATGCTTATGCTTTTAATTTTTGCTAGGCCACTAGAAAGTGCAGTAAAGTTGGTAGGATTTATATCTCTACCTATGATTATTATAAATTCTTTTGGAGTTCTTATATTCATAAATATAATACAAAATGCCAGAAATGATTATAACAGGATTGGAGCGATACAAGCGCAAAAGGCACTAAACATTGCTAAGAGAACTATGGGACATATAAGAAAAGGTTTAAACAAGGATACTGCTGAAGAGGTAGCTAAAATTATATATGAAATATCAGATATTAAAGGAGTCTTTATAGGAGATAAAACTGGCCTTCTTGCATACTATGGAGAGGAAGTAAACGAAGAAGCCTTAAAGGAAAATTTATATAGTTATTATAAACTGCCTAACTATAGGGTTATTAAGGTCAATAATCATAATAGACAAGCATTATTTGTTTGTACACCTTTTTTAGTATCTGGTGATAAGTTTGAAGGTCTAATAGGATTAAGGGTAAAGTCAGAGAAGAATATAGACTTATATTTTTGGGAGTTCGCAAAAGCATTAAGTGAGTTGCTATCTACTCAATTAGAGCTATATAAGTTGAATAAGTTAGCTCAGGAGGCGTCAACGGCAAAATTTAAAGCGTTAAGAGCGCAAATAGAACCTCATTTCTTATTTAATGCATTAAATACAATAGCATCATTTTGTAGAACTAGCCCTACTAGAGCAAGAGAGCTAATAATAGATCTTTCTAATTATTTTAGACAAACACTAAAAAAGCAAGAGGATTTTGTTGCTCTTAAAGATGAACTTGAATTTATCCAATCTTATTTATCCATTGAAAAGGCAAGGTTTGGAGAAAGACTTCAGCTAATTGTGGATATACCAGAGGATATGATGAATATAATAATACCATCTTTTGTGTTGCAGCCAATTATAGAGAATTCTATTAAACATGGAATACTCCCTAAGCCAGAAGGAGGGAGTGTTTATGTCAAGGCATGTTATGTGAAACAAGATATATCAATTTCTGTTGAGGATACAGGAGTTGGAATGAGTGAAGAAAAATTAAAAGAAGTTATAAATGAATGGCCAGGCATAGGCCTCAAAAATGTAAATGAGAGACTAAAACTTTTATATGGGGAAAGATATGAAGTAAAAATAGTTACAGCCTTAAATAAAGGAACAAAGGTTAGTTTTTCATTACCAAAGGAGGGTAAGTAATTGGTTAATAAATTAAGGGTAATTATTGTTGAAGATGAGCTGCCAGCGGCAGAGGAACTTAAATTTATTATATCTCAGTATGATTTTATTCATGTGGAAGGAGTTGCACACGATGGACAAAAAGGGTTAGAGCTTATTAAAGAAAAGAAACCTAATGCTGTTTTCTTAGATATAAATATGCCGCTTCAGAACGGTATAAAATTAGCAGAAGAAGTAAAAAGGTTTGATAACTCTATTGAGGTGATTTTTGTAACTGCTTATGAGGAACATGCTATAAAAGCTTTTGAAGTAGATGCCTTAGATTATATTCTAAAACCTTTTGACGATAAAAGAATAGCAGTAACAATAGATAGGCTTATTAGCAAACTCAACGTTAAAAAAGTGGATCAGGATAACATTCCAAATATAATAAATGAAATAATAAACAAAATAGATAGAGTAGAGAAATTAGTAAAAAAGATACCCTGTGAAAGAAAAGGTAAAATTATATTAGTAGATGTAAAGGATATATATTTTTGTTTTATTGAGGATGAAAAGACCTATATTAAGACTAAAGCTGAACAATACTTAGTAGGATATACTCTTCATCAAATAGAGGAAAAAACTAACTTTTTTAGAGCCCATAGAAGTTATTTAGTGAATATGGATAACATTAGAGAGATGTATTCTTGGTTCAACGGTACTTATAAATTAGTAATGAATGATAATGAAAAATCAGAAGTGCCTATAAGCCGTAATAATGTTAAAAAGTTAAAGGAGCTGCTTGAAATCTAAATATCGTTGACAGTAGGTTTTAATGAAGATAATATAGTTCATATCTATAGGCTTACAAATTAGGAGGAATAATAAGATTATGGCGAATTTATTCACGGATAGGTTGCTAATACATGTTGAGGATATTGATGAACAGCACAGAAGGATATTTGAAATTGTGGAAGAATTTTATAGTGAATGTATGAATGGAAAGAATAAGGATAGGATATTAGAGATATTTAGAGTTTTAAAGGGTTCTCTTGAGGAGCACTTTAAAAGTGAAGAGGACTATATGGTTACATATAGTTATCCAGAATATGAAGTACATAAAGAAAGACATAATATTTTTATGTTAAAACTCCAAGCTTTAGATAGTGCATTTAAAGGAGGTTTTATACCTTTTACAAAACTGATGGAGGCAAATGAATTTTTTGCAGAGGGATTTGTAACACATATTTCAGATATAGACAGCAGGCTAGGTGAGTTTCTAAGAGATAAGCTATAACTATATATTCAGCTTACGGTTTAAGGTTTAATACATGAAGGAATGCTATAGTAGTATATTTAAGGAGGAGAATTAAATGGTGGTTGCTAATGTAAGTTTACAGGTGTTACCTGTTGTAGGTGAAGAAGAATTATATGGAGTGGTTGATAAGGTAATAGAATATATAGATTCAACCGGTGTAAAGTATGAAGTAGGAGCAATGGAAACCACAATGGAAGGAGATATTGATAAGCTCTTGGATATAGTTAAAATAGCACAACAGATATGCGTAGATAATGGTGCTGTAAGGGTGGTGTCTGTAGTAAAGATAGATTATAAACCAGAGGGAGTTACTATGGAAGAAAAAGTAGGTAAGTATAGAGGATAATAGTAGAATATATTTATAAAATATAAAATATTCAATGATCCTTTAATTAAATATGTATAAAATCCGTTGAAAAATAGTAGTTAATGGGTTAAAATCAGATTAGATTGTTATGTGGTGGTGAAACCATGAAAAGAGTTCTTGTAGTAAATGATTGCAGATTTGAAAGTATGATAATGAAAGATTTTTTAAGCGATATTGGATATAATGTACAAGTCACCAATGAATATGATACATTTATTCAGATAAAAGTTTTTCAGCCAGATATAATAATAGTGAATTTAATAATGAAAGATAACAGAGGAGATAGGTTAATTAATAATATAAAGAACAACTATCCGGGTATTCTATGTTTACTTTCATCCTGTGATTCTATAAAACTTCAAGATTTTATCCAAAGTAAGGTAGATGAGGTTATTCATACACCAGTAACCAGATCTAAGTTATCAGAGATTTTGGATGAAGCCTTGGACAAGTTTTATAGTAGACATGATGAGTATAAGAATATAGAAAAAGATTTTAAAGGATTAACTAGAGAAAACTTAAAAGAGAATAAAAATGAAAAAACTGCTTTAGTATTGAACGAAGAAACAAACGTCAAATTACCTAATAAATTTTTATTCTGCCCTTACTGTGGTGGAAAGTTTACGGAAGAAGTTGCTAACTTTTTATTCTGCCCTTTCTGTGGACAAAAACTAAAATAAGAAAAATTTTTCATTATACTAAAAAACCTTGAAGTATGAATTGCTTCAAGGTTTTTTAACTTTTAACTAAATAAGAGTTTCCCACTGCTCATAAAGTTCATCTAACTTAGTTTGGGCGTCTGCTAATTGCTTATTTACATTCTCACTTTTTTCGGGACTCGAATAAACTTCTTCTAGACAAAGCTCATCTTGAAGTTTTGTTATTAACTCTTCTAAGTTTGAAATTTCTGTTTCTAAGTTTTTAACTTTAGATTTTTTTTCTTTCTCCGCTTTTTCTAGTTCTCTTTTCTTTCTCTTCTCATTTTGTATCTGAGTCTTAGTTTTGCCAGCAGCTTCCTCTTCCTCTTGATACCTAAGTGGGTTTTTTTTCTTCTCAACATAATAACTATAATTACCCAGATACTCTTTAACACCATCTATATCTAATTCATAGATTTTGTCGACAACTTTATTTAAAAAGTATCTATCATGAGATATTACGAGAACAGTACCATCATACCCTAAGATTGCATTCTCCAAGGCTTCACGGGAAACTATATCAAGATGGTTTGTAGGCTCATCCATTAATAAAAAGTTTGACTTTGAAAGAATGAGCTTTAAGAGATTAATTCTACATTTCTCTCCACCGCTTAAGGCTGAAATTTTTTTAAATACATCATCTCCTGTAAAGAGGAAAGAAGCAAGGGCATTTCTAATTTCAGTAGTAGTTAATTCTGGAAAGTCGTCCCAGACCTCATCAATTACTGTTTTTTCTGAAGTCAAGTTGGATTGTTCCTGATCATAATATCCTATAAAAACATTTTTACCAAGTACGCTTATCCCCGTATTAGGCTCTATGTCATCCATTATTATTTTAAATAAAGTTGTTTTACCTCTACCATTTTCACCTATAAGAGCTGTTTTTTCTCCTTTTTTAATATCTATATCTAGATTATTAAAAAGAACTTTATCTCCAAAGCTTTTACTAAGGTTTTCTACATGTAAAACATCGTTTCCGCTTTTTATCTGAGTTTCAAAGACTACATTTTTAATTTTCCTTTCCTTATCCGGTGCCTTTATCCTTTCAATTTTATCTAAGGCCTTTTGTCTGCTTTCAGCAGCTCTTACACTCTTTTCTCTGTTGAAGGAACGGTATCTCTCTATTATTTCTTCCTGTCTTTTCAGTTCAGATTGTTGAATATTGTAAGCCTTTAATTGGATTTCATAATTTTTTTCTTTTAAGTCCAAGTAGGTAGTGTAATTGCCATTGTAGCAGTTAACATGTCCGTTTATAAGTTCTAATGTTTTAGAAGTAATTGCATCTAAGAAATATCTATCGTGAGATATAATCAAGATTGTACCTTTGTATGCTTTTAAGTATTCTTCTAACCATTCTATAGCATCTAAATCCAAGTGATTTGTAGGCTCATCTAATAGAAGAATATCTGGCTTGGTTAAAAGCAGCTTACATAGAGCTATTCTAGTTTTCTGACCTCCGCTCAGAATACTTATGGCCTTATTGTAATCATCTTCAGAAAAACCTAATCCTTTTAAGACTTTGCCTATTTCAGCTTTATAAGTATACCCTCCTCTATTTGTGTATAGTTCAGAGCAAGTAGTATAATCTTTAATTAATTTGTTGTGATAATCTTCTTTTTCAGGATCATAGGGTTCGTTCATTAAATTTTCTAGTTTTTTTAATTTGTTTTCTAAGTTCAATAGATCTTGAAATACAAGTAGTAGTTCATCATATATTGTGCTTGAAGAATCAAGAGATAAATGCTGTGCTAGGTAGCCTACGGTTTTATTTTTATCTATAAATAAATCTCCAGTATCTTGTTCCATTTGATTGGTAATGATTTTAAAAAGAGTAGATTTACCAGCGCCATTTGGACCTATTAAGCCTACTTTTTCCCCTTCATTTATATTAAAGGTCAAGTTTTCCAAGATAACATCTATTCCATAACTTTTTTTTATATCTTTACAACCTAAAATTATCATAAGTTTCACCTTCCTTAATCATTAATATTTTACTATGTAAGAGAAATTTTTTGTAGTGGAATTTAAGAATTTATCTTGGAATAATTTAGTACAAGCTCAGTTTATATGATATTAATTTCACTTTACAAGCAAAACAAAAAGTTACAATCAAGGCTAAAAAATGTAAAAAAATAAGTGAAAGAACATAAAAAATTTTGCTAATAGCGCAAAGAAAAAGAAAGTAATAAAAAATATATTATTGACATATTATATATTTAAATAATACTATAAAAAGTAGGACAAAATTATTATAAAATGATAAAATATAGACAAAGTGATTAGTTTAAAATATAGCTTTTTAAAATATAGCTTTTTAAAATATATATAAGAGGTGCGGTATGGAGAAGAAAAAGAATATTTCAATGGCAGTTATAAAGAGATTACCTAAGTACCACAGATATTTAGGAGAATTAATGAACAATGATGTAGATAGAATATCTTCAAAGGAATTAAGTGAAAAAATAGGCTTTACAGCTTCCCAGATAAGACAAGATTTAAACTGTTTCGGTGACTTTGGACAGCAAGGTTATGGCTATAATGTAAGAGAGTTACATGGACAAATAAGCAATATACTTGGGCTGACAAAGGTATATAAAACAGCAATAATAGGTGCAGGAAATATAGGTCAGGCTATTGCAAATTATACTAGATTTGAAAAACTTGGATTCAGTCTTGAGGCTATTTTCGATGTAAATCCAAAGGTTATCGGACTTAGAATAAGGGATGTAGAAATAAAAGATATAGATTTTCTATCAGACTTTTTAAAGGAAAACCCAATAGATATAGGAATTATATGTGTTCCAAGTAATAATGCACAAAAGGTTTGTGATACTTTAGTGAAAAATGGTGTTAAAGGAATTTGGAATTTTGCATATGTTGACCTTGTGGTACCAGAGGATGTAAAGGTTGAAAATGTTCATCTAAGTGATAGTTTACTTACTTTAAGTTGCTTGTTAACTGATATAGAGTAACATATGAAAATAATTGAAGTTATGCTTCAGTTATTTTTTTGTTTAAATTTGTTGTAATATGAGTATGCTTTGTCATATAGGACTAGTATATGTGACGGAATTATATTTTATTATTAAAATATAATTCTATAAACTTGTATACTATTAAAAATTTATAGAAAATGATGATTAGTTGTGCAATTTTTGTTTTAATGTGTTATAATAGTAACAGGGTTTAGGAGTAATTAAAATTAAAACTTTCATTTCGGGGAGGAACCAAAATGTATAAAATTTTGAGCAAAAGAGAGCTTGCGCCGAATATATTCTTAATGGATATTGAGGCTAAAAGAGTTGCAAAGTCTTGTTTACCAGGACAATTTGTTATAGTAAAAACTGATGAAAAAGGTGAGAGAGTACCTCTTACAATCTGTGACTATGATGCTGAGAAAGGCTCAGTTACTATAGTGTATCAAACTCTTGGTGGATCAACACAAAAAATGGCTAAATATGAAGTAGGCGAAAGCTTTACAGATTTTGTAGGACCACTTGGACAACCTTCAGAGTTTGTACATGAAAATATAGAAGACTTAAAGAAACAAAAAATGATATTTATAGCAGGTGGAGTTGGTGCAGCACCAGTATATCCACAGGTTAAGTGGCTTCATGAAAACGGTGTAGATGTAGATGTAATCGTTGGAGCTAAGTCAAAGGAATACGTACTACTTGAAGAAGAAATGAAAGCTGTATGTGGTAACTTATACGTAGCAACAGATGACGGAAGTTATGGATATAAAGGATTAGTTACAAACTTATTAAAAGAGCTTATAGATAATGAAGGAAAGAAATATGACCATGTAATTGCTATAGGACCTATGATAATGATGAAATTCGTAGCTAAGCTTACAAAGGAATATGGAATACATACAGTTGTAAGCTTAAATCCTATAATGGTAGATGGAACAGGAATGTGCGGAGCTTGCAGAGTTTCTGTAGGTGGAGAAGTTAAGTTTGCTTGTGTAGATGGACCAGAATTTGATGGACATCTAGTAGATTTCGATGAGTCAATGAGAAGACAAGCTATGTACAAAACAGAAGAAGGCAAAAAACTTCTTAGACAAGAAGAAGGAGATACTCACCATAGAAAAGGCTGTGGCTGCGGAGGTGACAAGTAATGGATAGAATGAAGAGAACGCCAATACAAGAACAGGATGCAAAGGTAAGAGCAACTAACTTTGAAGAAGTTTGTTTAGGATATACAAAAGAAGAAGCTATCCAAGAAGCTGCTAGATGTTTAAATTGTAAAAATCCTAAATGTGTAGGGGATTGCCCTGTATCTATACATATACCAGAATTTATACAGCAGGTTAAAGAAGGAAACTTTGAAGAGGCTGCTAAGGTTATAGCTAAATCAAGTGCACTTCCAGCAGTATGTGGAAGAGTATGTCCGCAAGAAAGCCAATGCGAAGGTGTATGTGTACTTGGAATAAAAGGTGAGGCAGTAGCTATAGGTAAGCTTGAAAGATTTGTAGCTGACTGGTCAAGAGAGAATAATGTGGATTTATCAGAAAGAAAGCCAAGCAATGGAAAGAAAGTTGCTGTTATAGGAAGTGGTCCTGCAGGATTAACTTGTGCAGGAGACTTAGCTAAGCTTGGTTATGATGTAACTATATTTGAAGCATTACACGAAGCAGGCGGAGTTTTAGTTTATGGAATACCAGAATTCAGACTTCCAAAGGATACAGTAGTTAAGCATGAAGTTGAAAACGTTAAAAAGCTTGGCGTTAAAATAGAGACAAACGTAATCGTAGGAAGAACTGTTACAATAGATCAGTTAATGGAAGAAGAAAATTTTGATGCTATATTTATAGGATCAGGAGCTGGACTTCCTAAGTTTATGGGAATACCAGGAGAAAACCTAAATGGAGTATTCTCTGCTAACGAGTTCTTAACAAGAAATAACCTAATGAAAGCCTTTAAGGAAGATTTCGATACACCTATAAAGGTTGGCACAAAGGTAGCAGTAGTTGGAGGCGGAAACGTTGCTATGGAC